>JAEUUV010000101.1 GCA_016787285.1 Saprospiraceae bacterium
GCAACTTCGATTTCCACGCTTCCACTTACCCCGGTCTCCACTTCCATCGAGAGTTCCGTGGTTTTGCACACTTTTTCGGTCTTTTCAATATACGATGAACTGCCATCGCCCGGCGGGTCGCGCAGGATAACGGAAGGCATCATCGGCATCATCGTCGTGAAGGTGTTCAGTTTGTTCCGAACGCCGGTTACGATGGCCTGTGTCACCAAACTGCCGATGCGCCCCGCCGGTACGGAGGTGGCGATGACCTGCATGGTCTTGATGTACGGCGGCGAGGGGTTGGGGTTGCCCACCAGAAACTTGTACTCGAGGTTGCCGCCGCTCATGGTCGTGTCGAGCGTCATGTCGGCAAAACCATTGATGATTTCAATATTAGCAGTGTCCAGGTAGCAGATACCGTCGTCCGACGGCGTGGCGATGTAGGTTTCCTTGACCCGGATGTTCACCGTGACGTATTCGCCTTTGTCCAAAACGATCACCTCCGGGCTACATCCCGGTACGGGGTCTAATCCGCTGGAAATTTCTACTTCCGGCGGCGCCACATAAATAAAATCAATGATTGTGTCGGTTTTGGTCAGGTTGACGGTAGAGCCACCCTGTACCTGGAAGGCGGTTTTGACATCGTCGTCGGAGTGTTCGATAACGGCCACGGTCATTTGTTCGAGCGGCGGCAGTTCCAGAAACTCAAATTCGCCCTCCTGATTGTCTATGGTGATGGTTCGGGTCAAACAGCCATCCACCGAACGCACTTCCACTACGCACACCGTACCCTGGTTTTGGGCATCTCCGGCGGGCGCTTTGATGATGGATTTTTTGCAGCCCGGCTTGCTGCCGCCGGCTACCTGGCCGCTCACCTTTCGCGTGGTCATGTCGTTGAACAAAATGCCGGTGATGGGGGTGTTCACATCGGTCACCTGCCAGAACGCCGGTTCAAAAATGTGGTCTTCAAATACCGGGCGAAGTTCGGCACTGGTTCCAGGGTCGAAGTCAATGGTGAACTTGCCGGTGGAATCCGTGAAGATGCGCGGCGTGAACGGCGCGCCGTTGACCAATATCTCCACGTTTTTGGCGAAGCAATCGGTGTTTTTATACCGTACAAAACCGGTAACGGGTATGGCCGAGCGGTCCAAAAAGTCCACTTGGTCCACCGAAGTTACACTTGGATTCAGGGTTACCTGCCGGGTGACGGGGGTAAAAATGTGCGGCGTGGTCATCTGCCGGGAAGCGAAGGGGATCCAATCGGCGCCGAAGTTGGTGCCGAAAGGCAGCAATACCGAGCCGCTGTTGTTCAGGCGGTTGCCGTTGCCCTCGTTAATGCCAAAATAGACACGCAAGCCTTTGGCCTGCATGTCGCGCGGATTCTGGAAGTGATTGAGAATCGCGGTGGCGCTCAGGGTAGTGTCGTACAGTGCTACCTCGTCAATGAGGCCACCGAAGTGGTCGGTACGGCCAATACCGCTGGGGCGGGCGGCAAGCATCCAGGATTCGGCCGGATCCGACCAGTTACCGGTAACGCCGATAAAGGTCTTGCTGCCGAGGGGAACGCCGTTTTTGTAAGCGGTCACCAATAATTCGTTGTCGGTAAGCGTGGTGTCCAGGGTGAATGCCAGATGCTGGTAGCCCATGCCCAGGTCTCCAAAATTGTGTTCCTGGCCATTGATGTAAAACCAGAGGTCATTCATCAAGCCGTTTTGCTTGAGCAAAAGGCGGAAATCGTTGCCCAGCCAACGCTTGCTGAGGACGCATTGCTCGCCATCAGGGCCGGCGCTGTTCACCCACAGTTCCAACGTGGCTTTGGGAGTCACGGAAAAGTCGGGCAATTCGGCATAATCTTCTTCGCTGCGCACAAACTTGAGCGCCCGGTACATGTAAAAGTCCTTCATAGGCTCGGCCAGAAAGGTCGTGCCGGTGCCGTAACTGGCCGATTCAATGCGGTAGTAGCCGTCCTGATTGGTTTTGCCCATGGTGCGTACGTTCGGGCGATCCAGTTTGAATGTGGAACCGCAGAGGTACAATTTGTGGCGCTTGATAATGTCGAACGATTTCACGCCTTTTTCCTCGTCAAACTTCCAGTAGTGGGTCAGATTGGGTGTCAGGCTGGAAGCGGTACCCATGATCACTTCACCGAAATCAAGTTCGTCGAGACGGCGGTGGTAGATGCGCACTTCGTCGAGACAGCCGGTCCAGCCGCCGGTACCGGTCCTGCTGCCGAAGTTCAGTTCGGAGGCGGAGGGCAGAAGGGTCATCGGCGCTAGGCCGACGAGTACGCCGTCAAGGTATAGTCTGCCCTGTCCGTCCTCGTAGGTGAGCGCCACGTGGTGCCAGTCGTTTTGGGTGCCGTTGGGAAATGTGGCCGAGAGAAACGGCGCGCCGGTTTCGGTGGTAGCCACCTCAACGCCTTTGCTGCCGCCGCTGTCCACGGCCCGAAAGTGGAGCGGGAACGGAGCGAAAGCCGCCACGCCGGCATTGGTGGTCGCCGAGTCGGTTTTCATCCAGAACGCCACCGTCCAGTCGGTGCCGGAAGCGGGCAGGAAGGGCTTTGTGGTGGTGTCTTGTTCGGCAAAGGCGCCGTCGGCGGGGCCAAATTTGGCCGAAAAACCCTGCAACGGTGTGAGCGACACGAGCACATCGGGCACGGGGCTGCCGCTGCCGGTCTGTACCCAGCCGGTGACGGTTCCGTTGGGCACCTGAAAACCGATGGCCTTGCCCGGGGAGCCTTCTCCGTAGATGTTGATGCCGCGCACCTCATAGTTGTACGCGATACCGGCGATGACGTTGAAGTCGTTGTACGTGCGGATGTTGGGGCCTACGTTGGCCAAAAATACGCCGTCGCGGTAGATGTTGAAGCCGTCGTTGGGCGATGGGCCGAGCGCGTCAATTTCCCAGGTCAACTGGATGCGGTCGAGCAGGTCGCCCTGCGTGGCGGTGAGCGCCAGGGCAAAGGGCGGCAGCAGGTACCGGGAATAAAAGCCCAGGGTAGAGGTTTGCTCCAGGCCGTCGAGGAATCCCACAAAGGTTTGGCCGACGGCTAAGGCCATTTTATTCTTCTGGCTGGTCAGGCGGGCCTTGCTTCCGAAATTGAAAAAGGCAGTACCGGTGAAGCCACTGGTGTCCACGACCGCATCGGGTCCGCAGGTGACCTGGGCCGACAGCGGCAATGCAGCGGCAACGTACAGAAATAGAAAAAGTAAACGTGTATAAATCAGGCGCATGACCATGCTTTTTTTGTGTGACTATAAAAAACAGTAATAACCGGGGTGACCGGCAGTCACCCTGTCACTTGCGGGAGATTACTTCACCCAAATTTCGATAGCGCCTATGGCGAATTGTTCATTGTCCTCGCCTTCGTCATTTGCATACCCAAAGTATAGCCAGAACGACGAATTGCGCTTGGCGATCATGGTGCCGGTAGTCCACTGATCGGACACATTGTCGGGCACGTTGTCGAAACTGCTGGCGGTGCGGAAGGCGTCGTTGTTGTAGTTGTGGGTGTTGGAGTGGTGCTGCGGGTGCCAGTCCCAGGCAATGCGTATTCCGGTGCCGGCCGAGTTGTTCGCAAATGCCGCAAAGCCAACTGAAGCCGCATCGCCGTGATCCCAGTTGCCAATGGCAAAAAATTTGAACACGACCTTGACAAAGTTGTAAGTGCCTGGGGGCGAAAATTGCTTTTTGAACACATAGTCGTTGGTGGCAGGCTTGAGTGCCCAACCGGCGAAATCGCCGTAGTTTACGGCGGAGGCGGCGGAAATTAAACCATTGTTCCAGGCGCCGTTGCCGCCGCTTGTGGGAGCCGAAACGAACCAACCATCATTGCTTCCTCCTTCAAAATAATTAGTCTCTACCAGGCGCCAGTCGTTTTGGCCGTTGTACGACAGGCTGCCGTTGTTGTTGATGCCCACACTGTTGGCGTTCATGCTTCCGCTTACGGTCACGTTACCGGGTGTGGCGGCCAGCACTTCAGCGTTATTGGCATACAGTGAAACTCTACCGTCGGCAGTGGAGAACAGGCCGCTGTCTTTATCGCCGCTGTTGCCGTCGAAGGCATAGCCGTTGTTGTTGGCGCCGTTCAGGCCGGGCGTGCCGCCGCGCGCCAGATAACCGCCTACGGCCACCACGCTGTGCGTGGTGGGGAAGTTGCCGCCCACCACCAGATTCGTAGCAATCCGGGCGCTGTCGGCTACTACTCCGCCGCTGCTGGGAAACTTGTTGTTCACGCCGATCAGCGAGAGCGCATACGGCGCCGACGTGAGCAGCACGCGCGGGTTTAGTTCGGTGGAGCCTACCGTCACACCGAGGTAGTACAACTGATCGAAGGCCGCTGTGAGCGGATTTACGGCTCCCAGTACGGCATTGTAGATGCCGCTGCTGACTTCAATACCGGCCTGAGTCTCTTGCCAAACAACGGAGCCGCCGGTTTCCTGCGTGTATAATTTGAAGGTCAGGCTGTACGTCCCGTCATCCACGGCTACGCCGTTGGATTTTTTCAGGATACCCTGAATACTAAGCGTCGGATTGGCTTGGGCCTGGAGGGTGTTCGTGGCCGAAACACATACTCCCAAAAGGAGCAAATACGCCAAACGAATGGAAGTGCTTTTCATAAAAGATGACCGATTTTGAATTTTTTTAAGTTGGCCCGGAGGCGCTGTTTGTTTAAGTGCCGCGCTTGGTGTTTTCACCAAGCGCACTCGGTAGCGCTTGGTGAAAACACCAAGCGCGGCGGGAATGTCAACCCCTCACTAAGGTTACTTGACCCATATTTCGATACCGCCTACGGCAAAGTTTTCCCCGTCGGCGTTTTCATTATTGGCATACCCGAAAAATAGCCAGAATGCTCCGGAGTGCCTGCCGATTATTTCTCCGGTTGTCCACTGATCGGAGTAGTTGGCGGGTGTAGAATCAAAATTGCCGGCGGCGCGGAAGGTGTCGTTGTCGTAGTTGTATGTTCCGGAGTGGAACTGTGGGTGCCAGTCCCAGCCGATTCGGATGTCACTGCCGCTGGAGTTGTTTGAAAATGCCGCAAAACCTGCTGATGCGGCGTCGCCTTGATCCCAGTTGCCGATGGCGAAAAACTTGAATACCACCTTGATGTAGTTGAACGAACCTCCGGGATTGAACTGCTTTTTAAACACCTGGTCGTTGTTGCCGGGCCTGATCACCCAGCCGGCAACATCGCCATAGTTGACCGGTGTGGCACTGCCGGCAACCGCGTTTTTCCAGGCGCCTGCCGATGAACTCGGGTCCGGGTTGGAGTACTGCCAGCCATTGTCGTCGCCGCCCTCGAAGTAGTCGGTTGCCACCAGGCGCCAGGTGCCTTGACCGTTGTACGAGAGATTTCCGGTACTGTTTATCGCGAGGCTATTGGTCGAAAGGCTACCCGCTGCCGTTGCGGCGCCGGGTGTAGCGGCCAGCACCTCGGCATTGTTGGCGTACAGGGACACTCGCCCGTCGGAGGTAGAAAACAGGCCGCTGTCCTTGTCGCCGCTGTTCCCCTCAAAGGCATAGCCGTTGTTGTTGACGCCGTTGGCGCCGGGCGTACCGCCGCGGGCCAGATAACCGCCAAGGGCAACTACCGTGTGGGTTGTCGGAAAATCCTTTCCAACGGCAAGACTGGTTACCACCCGGGCACTGTCGGCGCGTACGGCGCCACTGCTGGGAAATTTGTTGGTGGTGCCCACGAGCGACAGCGAATAGGGCGCCGAGGTGAGTGGTGTGCGTGGTGTGATTTCGCTGGAACCGACCGTGACGCCGAGGTAGTACATCTGATCGAAAGCCAGTGCATCCAGCGTATTTCCGGCTCTTCCGAGCGTAGCGCTGTAAATCCCGCTGCTCACTTCGGTTTGTAGGGCATCGCTCCACAGGGCAGTGCCGCCGGTTTCCTGATCGTACAGTTTGAAGGTAATGGTGTAGGTGCCGTCGTTCACCGCCACGCCGCTGGCTTTTTTCAAAAGGCCCTGTACGCTAAGCCTTTTGTCAATTTGTGCGTGTACGGTATATGCGGCAAATATCAGAAAACCAAAAAGCAGGAAGGATCCCCAACAGGTAGAGGTTCTTTTCATGAGAGTGACCGAGTTTGTTCAAAGTATAATTAACCAAAGTGACTTCTCATGCAAAAGGCATTCCGAAAGCCGATGCAAACGTACGCTTTTCCGACCTGCTTTCCCAATCACATTTTAATGTGATACCCTGCGCTTTCACCGATCCAGCATTCTGCGAATCAGTTCGCTTTTGCTGTTGATATTCAATGCTCTGTAGATGCTCATTACATGGCTGCGCACCGTGTCCAAGGAGATACCGAGGCGCTCGGCAATCAATTTGTAACTAAGTCCGTCTACAATGCCCTGCACAATGTCTCGCTGTCGGGGCGTAAGCGCTACCTCCGCTACTTCTGGTTTAGGCTGGAAACGGGCGATGACTTTGCGGGCTACTGCGGGTGACATGTAGGCGCCGCCTTTCCGGACGGTAAGCAAGGCATCCCGGATTTCCGTCAGCGGCGTCTGCTTGGTAATGTACGAGCAGGCGCCGGCACAAAGCGCAGCGAAAATCTGGTCGCTGTCCTCAAACGTGGTCAGGATGACGATATCTACAAGGGGTAATCGTTCCCGAATTGCCGGGATACCGGAGATGCCCGACACTCCGGGCAGTTGAATATCCAGGAGCAATACATCCGGTTCGGGCCGGATGACATCGCTCATTTGATGCAGAAAAACCTCTACAGAAGATGCTGTGCTATGCACGAGAAACTCCGGAGAAGTACTGAAAAACGCGATCAAACTCTCGCGCACTACACTGTTATCTTCGATTATAGCCAATTGAATCGGTTCCATTCGGCAAATGTAGCACAGGCCGGCAGATCAGACGAAGCCCTCGTCGGGTTCCATTTTTCCCGGACAACGGTTGTCCGGTATACTGGCTATCTTGTGCCCGCTTTGAGAATTTCATCGAATACATGCGCACACGCTTCCGAGATCAACCCGGCCCAAATGAGACGTATACGTACAGTGTGAATTTGTTCTGGCCGGGATGGTTTTACCCTGTCACAGGATGCGTGGCAATACTGCTTGCCATGCTTCCTGCCCTGCTGTGCGCCCAGCATCCGATTCGTATCGGGACACTTTCGAAAAACGACGGTTTGGGTTTCCGGAAGGTAAATGCCATCGCGCAGGACAGCCGGGGCTTGATTTGGTTGGGCACTTCGCAGGGTCTCGAGCGCTATGATGGGCATAGTTTTGTTCGCCTTGGCAACAACAAGCAGGCCGACTACTTTTTCCCGGGCGGAGAGGTGTCCGATGAAAGTTTGCAGGTGCTGAATGATTCCACCTTCTGGCTTATCGCCGACGGGAAACTGTACTCCTTTGCCCCATTCACATTCCAGGCAAAAGACATTTCCTCCCTTGCCGGGGTAAAAGGCGTTTTTTGTGCGCTGAAGAAAGGATCCGACGGCAAAATCTGGGCAGTTGTGGACGATGACACCCGACAATACCTGCTGTGTTGCGACAACACCGGGCGTTTCCGATGCGTAGCCCGGTCTCCGCATATTCGACAACCGTTCACCTCAATTGCGCCCGACAACGCGGGCAATGTCTGGTGGAGCACGATAGCCGACGGTTTGCGTTTGTACGACCCCGAGGGCCAACTTCTGCACGCCGTCAAGCCCGACAGCAATATCTGGTTCGGCACCAAAATGTACTTCACGGAGATATTCGCCGACAGCCGGGGGCGCGTATTCGTATTTCCGAAAAGTAAAAAAGAAATCTGGCAGTACGACCCGCAGCGACGGAGCCATACGGTATTGGTCAAAAATATGGACGGGCTGACGTATGTGGCTTGTGAAGATCGAAACGGCAATTTGTGGTTTTCGCAGTTGAGCGGATTGCTCTGCTGGAACAAGGGTGAAGGAACTTCCTGGACTGATTTTACCCCGGATATCCGGCAAACCATGCAGTTTTCCGCCATTCATGCCATGCTTGAAGACCAGGCAGGGTTGATTTGGGTGACTACCGACAACGGCCTCTTCAAAATTCCTGCAGGGCACCAGGTTTTTCAAAGCCACTTTTCGGAACCCGGCGCACGCTGGGGCAATGGTATGCGCGGAATTTTCCAGGACACCTCCGGCAATATTTTTTTCTACTGCGAAACCGGACCAAGGGGATTGTACCGGCTGGATACCCGGAGCGGTTCGGTGCAATTGATTGATCCTTTTGGAAATCCCCACGATCCACACTATGGACTGCCGAATGCCCAGATGTTTATCGTGGACGAAAAAACCAACTCTGCCTGGACAATGGCCGACCGGCTGGTACGCATCAATCTTCATACAGGCAAAGGGACTGTGGCGGCTGAAATAACCGATAAAACGGAAATTATTTCCCGAAACCCGATTATACGACTTCGAAACGGCTGTTGGTTGCTGGGCAAACTTCTGGATAAACTGACGCTTGTAGATGTGGCAACCGGCGCCCAACAAAAGGTGCCATTGGCGCTCAATTCCGAAGATAAGGCCGTCAAAGTGACGTGTTTTTTGGAAAATCCGGACGGCAGCATCTGGGTGGGCACTACCGGTGGCTTGTTTAGGATACGCCCGGATGGTACGCTGCTGGAGCGTTTTTCCACAACATCCGTCCCGGCGCTTGGCAGCGATCACCTGCTGGCCCTGCATGCAGATAACGCCGGGCGACTCTGGATCGGTACCTTCGGCGGCGGGTTGAATTGCCTCGAAACGAATAGTAATAGCGGAAAAAGAAACCTGCGGATTTTTACACAACGCAACGGCCTTTGCGACGACAATGTGGCCTCCATTCTGGAAGACGATGCAGGCAACATCTGGTCCGGTACCTACAACGGACTTGCTTGCTACCGCACCCGGTCGGGCGTATTTCAAAATTTTTTTGAAGAGGACGGGCTGCCGTCAAATGAATTCAACTATGCCTCGGCACTCAAGGATCGCGACGGGCTGCTCTGGTTCGGGGGCATGAACGGTGTAGTGGTTTTTGACCCTGAGGCGACGCTGACCATCCCGAAAAATCCGCCGATCGTCCTGACATATTTTTCCCGGTATAATGCCCGTCAAGGCGGGATCGAAAAATCACATCTTTTGCCGGCCGAATATGGGTCGCTGCCGTTCGTCATCCGTCCCGACGATGCCTGGTTCGAGTTTGGCTGGGCATTGCCAAACTACATGAACCCGTCCAAAAACCAGTACCGTGTCTGGCTCGAAGGCCTGGAAGAACACTGGAACTTCATCGGCGGTACGCCTTTGGTGCGGTACAACCACCTGCCTCCAGGTTCATACACCCTGCACATCAAGGGGGCCGACAGCAAGGGCAACCCCGGCGTCAATGAACTGAAGGTTCCGATTGTTGTGCGACCGTATTTTTACCAAACCTGGTGGTTTTTCCTCCTGGTATTGGCTCTTGTGGCGGCCATCGTTTATTATGCTGTTCGTTTCCGTTACTTGCGCCGACTCGAAATGGAGCAATTGCGTACCCGGATTGCCGGCGATCTGCACGATGAGGTCGGCTCCATGCTGGCCGGGTTGGCCATGCAGGCCGATTTGCTGGCGCATCAATCAACGACAGACAAGGCGCAGGCGGGTAGGGTAGGGGAGATCAGTAGGGCCGCTATGTCCAAAATGCGCGACCTCGTGTGGGGGCTCGACAGCCGCCGCGACCGCGTGCGCAACCTCCTGGAGCGCATGCAAGAACAAGCCGCCGAACTGCTTGGGCCGGCAGGGATTGCGTTCCGTTTCGAACTCGGAAGCCTGCCGTTGGAGAAAAAAATCCCTGTGGACGTCCGCCAAAACCTGTACCTTATTTTTAAAGAGGCACTGACCAACGTGGTGCGGCACAGCACCGCAACCGAAGTGCGTGTGCGTTTCGGGTACTTTGAGGAGAGTTTCGAACTGTCTATTTACGACAACGGAGTACCCACCCAAAAACAAAACCCGGCACGCATTTCCACCGGACTGGGTTTGTCCAACATGGAAATGCGTGCGCGGGCCATCGGCTGCTCCTTCAGCGCAGGGCTGGGAGAATCGGGATTTGGGGTTCGGGTGGTTGGGAAAGGGGTGTAGCCAACCTCAATTCCCGCAGCCCCCCGAAATCGTCACATTGAACACACAGGTGGCTTCCTGGCCGTCGGTATTAGTCACGGTGAGACGAATGGCTACCGTGCCGGGATTGAACACGGTGCCCTGTGCGGGTACCTGTGTGACCGGGTTGAGCGGCGCCCCGCAGCCGCCGTTGGCGGTGGCCAGCGCGGTGTAGTCGCCGATGGAGGCGCGGCAGTTGCTGTCGGCGGTCAGTGCCGGCACAGAAGCCGGGCAGGTGATGACCAAGGGCGCATTTTCGTCTACCGAGCCGTCGCAATCATTGTCAATGCCGTCGCAGAGTTCGGCGGCGCCGGGGTTGATGTCCGGGTTGTTGTCGTCGCAGTCGGCAGGAACGGCATAGCCGTCGCCGTCGTTGTCGTTGCAGCCTTCGTCGGTGGTGCCGTCGCAGTTGTTGTCGAGGCCGTCGCAAATCTCAACGGCATCAGGGTTGATGGCGGCATTGTTGTCATCACAATCGCTTGTGGTTTGAAACCCGTCTCCGTCAACATCACATACAGCAGGTTCGTCTATTTCTCCATTGCAGTTGTTATCTATGCCGTCGTCACAAATTTCAGCAGCAGCAGGATTGAGTACCGGATTGGTATCATCACAGTCGTCCGGAAAAGAATAGCCGTCGCCGTCGGCATCAATACCGCAGCCGCCCGCTCCGTTTGCACAGAAGGCGGCGAAGTTGCCGTTAAGGTGGAGGCCGGCATTTTCATAGAATGCATAATTAACATTACAAAAATTTGCCAGATTTGGGTCAAAGCAACCGGAGAGGTGGTTAAAAGCTAAATCTATAAATGTCAAATTATTTAAACTTCCCAGTGATCCTGGAATTGGGCCACTTAACTGGTTAGAGGAAAATTGCATGAATTGTAAATTCGCAAGGTTGCCCATTGTAGCCGGTAGCATTCCGGAAAGTTGATTACTGCCCATGAATAAAAACTTCAGGTTTGTTAAATTTCCAATTGATGAGGGAATGCTTCCGCTCAGGAGGTTGCCCCCCAGGTTCAAGTATTCCATTTTGGTTAAATTCCCAATAGACGAAGGGATGCTCCCTGTGATTTGATTGCCTTGAAAATCTATGCCGCTTAACTCCGTCAGATTTCCTATTTCATTGGGTAATGGCCCCGACAAATTATTATTATTGAGTACCAATGAAACTACTCTTCCGCTTCCCGGGGGATCACACGTAACACCGTACCATTCATCCACATTACAATCCGTCCCCGCCGCGCCATCTATCCAGCCGGTATTGTTAAACCAATTCGCCCCATCCGTACTGTTATACAGCGCCATAAGCGCGTCGTAGTCCGGGTGTTCGTCGGGTGTGCCGGGATTGCAATCGTCGTCCACATTGTTGCAGAGGATTTCAGTAGCTCCAGGGTTTACAGCTGCATCGCCATCATCACAATCCGTGTTATCCGACACATACCCTGCCCCGCAGGAGCCAGCGAAATTTTGTGGCGTGCCGGGGTCGCCGTAGCCGTCGCCGTCGGTGTCGGCGTAGCAGGTGACGGGCGGTGCGCATATCAACTCAATGGGCGTACCGGCGCCTCCATTCCAAATGGAAGCCACTTCGGCATTGCTGAGACCGAAGTCCCAGATGGCGATGTCGTCCATTCTTCCATTCACGGGGAACTGCTGGCCTCCGTCCCGTTCGCCTATGCGCAGTGGTTTGCCGTTGTCGGCAAAGGCTGGGCCTCCCGAAAAGGTGCCGACGACGGTGCCATCGAGGAAAAAATTAATGTCAGTGCCGCTTTTGCGAACCAGGACGTGGTGCCAGTTATTGATGGTGAATGGCAGGGCTGCTGTCTGGGGGTTGAAGTCGCCCCCGGCAAGTAATAGTTCGTTGCCGACCTTTTTGGT
The DNA here is from genome assembly GCA_016787285.1 of Saprospiraceae bacterium. Taxonomy (GTDB): domain Bacteria; phylum Bacteroidota; class Bacteroidia; order Chitinophagales; family Saprospiraceae; genus M3007. The sequence continues at coordinate 11,960 of JAEUUV010000101.1, forward strand.
GAGCGTCCAGCCGGGGCCACAGCAGCCGTCCCATTTTTCAATGAGTACTTGTTCATCGGTGAGGCTGTTGAAATTGACCCAAAGCGAAATAGTAAAATCGTTGCCGCCGAAGTCGAAAGCATTGTCGTCGCCGGGGCGGGTGGCATATTTCGAAGCGTCATTGGGCAAATCAAGTGCAGAGCCGAACTTGCCCCCTGCAAAACCGGCGCCGCCCGCCAGCGACAAATCGTAACCGGAACCCGATGCATCCGTGCCATCGCCGTCCATCTTCCAGTAGGCAATAGGCGAGTAAACGTTGACAGGGGGCTGGATCGGGCCGTTTATATTGACCGTTTTTGCAAATACGGGGAAGAATGCTCCTAGGGAGCAAAAAAGCGTAAAAAGACTTTTCATAAGTACAGGATGATCGTGAAAAAATGCGGGTTCATACGCCGCACAGCGCCGGCTTGCCGGAGCGTTCGGGCGCCACAAAGTTCCGGGCAATCTTGTAGCGGGATAGCCGCCCGAACGGGTAGTTCGGCCTACCTGATCGGGTAGCGGTGCGTGCGTTTTCAGGTCATTTCACGCCAAAAACCACCCGAACCAAGGTGCCTTGCCTTTCGGCGCTTTGCACCCGTAGTTCGCCGCCCAGCAGCGCCGCCCGTGCCGCCATGTTGTTCAGTCCGTTGCCGTGCGAAGCGGTTGCCGGGTCGAAGCCGCTGCCGTTGTCGGCCACTTCGAGTGCAAGTTTTTTGCCTTCCCGGTACATGCGGATGTGTACTTCTGTGGCGTCGGCATATTTGGCGGCGTTGTTCAGGGCCTCTTTGACGATCAGGTACAAGTGGCGGCGGGCATCGAGGTCGGGCTTCAGGTCGGATACGCCCGGACCAATTTCAAAATGCAGATGTATATGGGTGTCCTCGAACAATTCGGCGGCGAAACGGCGGATTCGGACAAGCAGTTCATCCATGGAGTCGGAATCGGGATGCAGGCTCCAGGTCAGGTCGCGCACCTTGGACGACACGGTTTGCGCTTCGGCGCTGATTCGGGCGAGGACTTCGCGCATTCTGTCCGGCTCGCCGATTTGCGCGGCCAACATGCCGTTCATGGCGATGCTGCTGAGGGCCGAACCGAGGTCGTCGTGCAGGTCGCGGCTGATGCGGGCACGCAGGGCGGCAAGGCGTCGCTCCTGGATGCGCCGCCAGCCCATCCGACCGGCAATGCCACCCAGTGCGGCGAGGGCGATCAACAACGCGATAAGCAACTGTTGGCGTTGGTTTTGGGCTTGGTGCAGGGCATTTTCGTGGTGAAGCAAGGCGATGGACTCCGCTTTTCGGGTGTTTTCGAGGGCTGCGCCCGCCAGTTCGATACGAGCGCTCTGGATGGCGCAGGTGTCCAGTTCGCGTTGAGCGGCCATGAGGCGCAGCAGGTTGTCGCGGCGCTCGGCCTCGGTTCGAGCTTCGAGCAGGGCGCGTTCGCGCTGCTGGATGGCGAGGGCGGATTGGGCCTTTTGTTGTTCATTTTGGGCGTTGAGCAACTCTACCTGGCGCCGTTGGTCGCGGGTTTTATACTCCGCCTCCATGCGGCTGTTTTCTTCCGAGCTGCGCAAGGAGGCCAATTCTTCGCGCAGGTGGTGGTAACGGTTCAGGTGTTCGGCAGCGTTTCTGTTGTCGTTTAGGCTCAGGTAGTAGCGGTACAATGCAAATGCTGCATTGGCTTTTTGTGGCAGGTTGGGCCTTTTTTGGGCCAGGGTATTTGCCTTCACAAGCGTTTGGCCCAGGCTCTCTTGCCCGAGCGCGCAGTTTGACGGGACAGGTAAATTCTTGTCCCGTGCTTTTTCCATTTCAACATACAAATCCATGACACACAAGGCGATGTTGTCCGACCAACCCGTATTGCCTGTTTTTTGAGCCTGACCAGCTGCTGTGGTAAGCAGGGTGCAGGCTGTTTGATAGTCGCCCTGTCGTGTGGCTACCTGTCCGTTCAGAACAGTTAGGGGAAACTGCGCATGTGGGTGGTTTAATGCACGCAGTTTTTTAACGAATCCAGGGACTTCCGTCGTAGCATCCGGAATGGGGCCATACAGGTAACATTGAGCGATCTGGTAGTACAGCATAGCCATGTTAAACGTGTCCCGCAGTGCAGCATAACAGGGTATTGCCCGGAAATAATAAGCGGAGGCATCCTGGTATTTCCACGACGTGAACAAGGCATTGCCCATATTGGCGCACAGGGCTGCGATGCACAAGGTATCGTGCCGATACTCGGCCAACGACAGACAATTTTGGTAAACCTGTATGGCTTCTCGCGACCTGCCGGAGAGATAAAGGAATGTTCCTCTGTTGATGTAGTTGGCAAGAGAAACGGCATTGCCTGCCCGTTGTTGGTCGGCCAACACGCTGTCGGTGATGTGCAGGGCCAGTTCATACGCACCATTTTTGATGCTGTTTTGTAGCGTGGCTGCATAGTCCGACTGAGCGTTGAGCAGGGGCGAGATTCCGGCTGAAAGAAAAAAAAAGCAGAGTTGGCGCATACAAGTGGCAATTCAGTTGCCAAAAGTATGGAAGATTCGGTTTCCATTTTCATCGGTGACCCAGCGGCCGGGTTCGTTCAAACGGATTTCCGGGAATGGTTGGTCAATCAAATGCACAAGTCCGACCGCGCCTTCTATTTGCGTTTTGTTGTTTTCCTTAAGCAAACAACCGTTTAAAATCAAAGGTTTGTGCATGGAATTCAGGTAAATGGCATCGCCTGTTTTCGCCTTGTTGGCATCGAAAATAACGTCGTAAAACGAGACAGGTACAGGGTCTGTTTGATCGCTTTCCATATAAAAGGCACCGCCTGCGCCATCGGTTTCATTATCGGCAAACCGGCACTGTGTGACCCAAAAAGTGGTCAACGAGTCGGGTTCATTAAGAAAGAGGGCGGCAATAGCGCCACCGGCTGCCTTGATCGTTTGCCCGCTGTTTATCCAATCCGTACGCGCAATTGTGCCGCCCGAAAGCGCCTTGTTTCCCGTAAAAGTACAGTGTTGAAGGTTGGTGGCTACGCCCGTCAGCGGATCCGACAATTGGCAAATAGCGCCACCCAAACCGCCGCTCCGGTTGCCAGCAAACAGGCAGTTTTTAATATCAACGACCGACTGCTTTTTTATATGGTCTGCAGCATTTAACTGAATGCTGACGGCGCCGCCGTGGTCCGTTGCATGGTTGTTGTTGAATCTGCAATCCGTCATTTCGATGATGAACCCCGCTCGTCGCAGTCGAAAAACATGAACAGCGCCGCCGTTTTTTGCCCGGTTGTTTTCAAATGTGCAGTTTTTTATGGTTAGTCGGTCATTTTGAGAAAAGTTGGAAACAAAATAAATGGCGCCACCTATGCTTGGGCCATAGTTGCCGATCTGGGCAGCGTTATTGTGAAATTCACTATTGTGTATTTCCAGACTACATGATCCATGGCCTGTGAAACAGGTGATGGCACCGCCTTCTGAACCGTTATTCCCCCAAAAGCTAGTTTCATTGAGGTAAATCTCAATTTTTCCGCCACCCATCGCCTGAAAACACAGGGCGCCACCAGTGTTTTCTGATTTATTCCCCTGAAACAAACAATGGGTCAAACGTATGCTTGCCGTATTGAATGCGCCTACGGATTCAAAATAAAGCGCACCGCCAAAATCTCGTGGCCGCTTTTGACCATTAGCGTTGCCATCAACAATGAAAAAACCGTCAACAACTACATTTTCAACATTTTGAGCGCATAAGATGTGGTAAGCATTGGCGCCGCCGCCGATTTTCCCGGTCAGGGTTGTCCGATTGTCACCATACCAAATGGGATTGCGCTGTTCAAGATGCTCCTCCCAACCTCCAAAGGCCCCATACAGGCCGACGCCACTTATCAATTCAAAAGAAATATCCCGGTTGTCGGTTTTTGTAGGTGCATACACCCCCCGCGCCACCCACACCTCGTCGCCCGCCCGGGCTGCCCGCAGCCCGTCCTGCAAGTCGGGAAAAGCATCCGCCCAGTTCAAACCCGAGTTGGCGCCGCCGGCATCGGCTTTTACATGCCATACCCGGGCATGTAGGTGGAGTGGAAATAGTGCCACGGCGAGCGCCAACACCACCGATACAAACCGCTCCAGAATCGCCTTGGCCACCGCTTCGGGCGCCGATTGTACCTGGAGTTTTTTGTAGATTTTTTTCAGGTGAAACTTTACCGTGTTGATGCTGATGCCGATTTCGGATGCCACCATTTTGTAGGAGTACCCTTTCGACAGCCAGCGCAGCACCTCGATTTCCTTGTCGCTCAGATCCACTTCGGCGCCGGCGGTCGGGGGGCTGGATTTGAAAAAATCAATCATCCGCCTTGCGATGTAGGGCGACATATTGGCGCCGCCGGCCATCACTTCGTGGATGGAGCCGGTCAGTTTTTCGAGCGAGGTGTTCATTTTTAGCAAGTACCCGTCCGGGCCGATGGACATGGCCCTGAAAATTTTTTCGTCGTCGTCGAAGACGGTCAAAATCACCACCTTGACTTCCGGGAATTTGCTTTTGACTATTGTAGTGCCTTCCAGCCCGTTCACGTATGGCATGTCAATATCCATGAGCACCAGGTCTGGTTTCAGGATTTCGACGTGCTGCGCTACATTCCGGCAATCTGAAAACGCCCCAACGAGGTTCAGGCCGTCGGTGGCGGCCACATAACGGCTCAGGCTGTCCCGGTAGTTGTTGTCGTCGTCGTAAATCAGTATGGATATTGGTTTCATACGGCCAAAAGTATGGTGTCTGTGTAGCGGCGGCAACCACCCGATTGGGTAGCCCGCTTACAACTTACCCCGCTCCACCTCTACAAACCCGAACACTTCCACATCAAACAACCCCCGATCCGTCATTTTCAACGCCGGAATAACCGGCAAAGCCAGAAACGACAGCGCCATGAACGGCGCCTTCAGGGCACAATGCAGCGTGTCTTTCGTCCAGGCGTCCAGCCGGGCGTATTCCCGGGCCAGTTCGTAACCATCCATCGGACTCATCAGCCCGGCAATGGGCAGGGCAAGCACACGCGTATCACCGGCGCCGTCGGTGGCGCTGATGCCGCCTTTCGCCTCAATTACGGCGTTGACTGCCGCGCAAAGCGACGCATCATCGGTGCCGACGGCCACGATGTTGTGCGAGTCGTGTGCTACACTGGAGGCCAGGGCGCCGCGTTGCAGCCCAAATCCGCGGACAAATCCGATGGCGGGCGGGGCGGTGGGATCGTAGCGGTTCACCACGACAATTTTCAAAACATCGTGGGCAGGGTAGGGGAGCAGCAGCCCGTCCTGCATTCGGGCGTGTCCCTCCTCGCTGCCGGTCACGATTTCACCGTCCCGGGCGCGGATGATGCGCACGATGCCCGTGCCGTGCCGGGAGGGCAGGTGAAAATCGGCGGGCGATTTCGGCAGCGCGGCAAAGCGATTGGGCGTTCCGGAGGGCTGGTGTGGAAGGTGGCTTTTGCCGTTTTCGGCCACGCAAACGCCGCCGATCCATGTTTCCAAAACCCGGAAATCGGTCAGGTCGGTTACCCGGACAAAATCTGCCGGGTCGCCTTCGCGCAGCAAACCCACCGGCAGGCGGTAGTGCTGCACGGGGTTGAGACAGGCAGCCCGCAAGGTGTCGAACAGGTCGCAACCTTTGGCCACGGCGCGGGCGGAGAGCCGGTCAATGTGGCCGTTCAGCAGGTCGTCGGGGTGCTTGTCGTCGCTGCAAAACATGACCTGCTCGGGGAACTCGTGCAGCAGGGGCCAAAGTGCCTCGAAGTTTCGGGCGGCGCTGCCCTCGCGGATCAGGATTGTCACACCGAGCAGGGCTTTTTCCCTCCCTTCCTCGTAGGTGAAGCACTCGTGGTCGGTTGTGATGCCGGCGGCGAAATAGCGGCGGGCATCCTCTCCGCGCAGGCCGGGCGCGTGGCCGTCCACAGGTTTGTCGAGCCGTTGGGCGGCGGCTATTTTGGCCAAAACCTCTGCGTCGCCGTGCAGCACACCGGGAAAATTCATCATTTCCGAGAGGTAACCGATGGCAGGGTTTTCGAGCAAATGCGTCACGTCGGTTGCGTCAAGCACGGCGCCGGCCGTTTCAAAACCCGTAGCCGGCACGCAGGAGGGGGCGCCAAAGCAAAATTTCAGAGGTACGCGACACGCATCGTCGAGCATAAACTGCACGCCCTCCATGCCGAGCACGTTGGCAATTTCGTGCGGATCCGACACTGTGGCGACGGTGCCATGCACCACCGCCATGCGGGCAAACTCCACCGGTGGCAACATACTGCTCTCGATGTGGACGTGCGCATCCACAAAACCGGGCAGCAGGAAACCCGCGTCGGCTGGTGCCTGATCCACTTCTTGTATGCGGCGAATCCGACCGTTTTCAAGCGTGATTTCGGCAGGAAAGATGCGGCGGGCATGGAGGTCAACGAGTCGGGCGCGTATTTGCATGGGAAAATCTTTGCCCCAAAGGTAGGAACGGCGCTACCTTCGCCGCCATGAAAAACCCACTTTTACTGTTGCACGGCGCGCTCGGCTGCGCAGCGCAGTTCGACGACCTGAAACAGGACTTATCCGCCGACCGGATTTTGTTGGCGCTCGACTTTCCCGGACACGGCGGGGCAAGCACCGATACCGAGTTTTCCATCGACCGCTTTGCCGAAAGCGTGCTGGCATTTTTGGATAAAAACAGCCTCTCGCAAGTGGATATTTTTGGGTACAGCATGGGCGGCTATGTGGCTTATTGGCTGGCCCGGCAGCACCCGGAGCGGGTGGGGCGGATCATCACCCTCGGCACCAAACTAGCCTGGTCGCCGGAAACGGCGGCTCGGGAAACCGCCATGCTCAATCCGGAAAAGATCGCGGCCAAGGTGCCGGCGTTTGCCCAAATGCTGGCGGACCGTCATGCCCCTGCCGACTGGCAGGCGGTGGTACGGAAAACAGTGGACTTGCTGCACGACCTGGGGAATGGCGCTGCTTTGGAGCCTGACGATTTCCGGGCGATTGCCTGTCCGGTCGTGGTGGGGCTGGGCGAAGCCGACAACATGGTAACCCGGGAGGAATCGGAACAGGTTGTCGAATGGTTGCCCAATGGGCGTTTCGAGGTACTCCCTGGTGTCAAGCACCCCTTTGAGCAGGTGGATCAGAAAATGCTGGCGGGCTGGTTGCAGGAATGTTTGGGTTGAGCGTGTAACTTTGGCGCTCGTAGGGTTAATGGGAACACGGATTCTACGGAGAACTGCGGATTTTGCTGCCGCTTGAGAGTCAATGGCAGCAAAACCCCCTGTAACCTAAAACGCCGATTCGGTGTCCTACCCTCCAACAACCAGCAATGAGCCACCGTATGGCTGCACCAATTAGCGACGAAATACTGATTCAGCAAGCCTTGGCCGGGCGGCAAAGCGCCTGTTCCATGCTGGTGAAACGATACGAAAAGTACGTCTTCACGCTGGCGCTGCGTTTTGTCAAAAACCGGGAAGATGCGCACGAAGTGGCACAGGATTGTTTTTTGCGGATGTTTCGCTACATGGCAGATTTTCGGGGCGATTGCAAGTTCACGACGTGGCTCTACCGGATCGTTTATTCCACCTCTCTGAATCATTTGAGAAAAAAAATGCCTGATATCCATTCGCTTGATGATGCAGAACGACCTTTGCAACTATCAAGCGAGGCCGTGCCCGATGCATCTGCCGGTCTCGAACGCAACGACCGTAATGCTGCGTTGCGCCGGGCAATTGACATGCTTTCGCACGACGATGCCGGGATAATCACCCTGTTTTACCTGTATGAACAAAGCCTTGAGGAAATTTGTCAAGTGATGGACCTGACCATGACCAATGCCAAAACCAAACTTTGCCGTGCCCGACAACGCCTGCGAGCCATTATGGATGCTAATTTTACCACCGAATTCGACCTTGGAACCAACACGACAACCATCTAATTTCCCAACACGACAACCATCCAACCTCGTTATGGAAAATACATTTGTTTTAACCGACGACCTCCTGTGGGATTATGCCGACGGGTTTCTGACCGGGGCAGAAAAACAGCAAGTGGAGGAATGCCTGAGCCGGAGCCCGGAATGGCGGGTCAAACTTCAACTGATCCGGGACGAAAAACGCGAACTGGCTGCGCTTCCCATGGATAGCCCGTCGCCCGGTTTTGCCGATCGCGTGTTGGCGGCCTGGGCCGTGGAACGCGTAAAATCTACCGCCGAAGCAAAAGGAAACGACTGGGTGATCCGCTTGATCGCAGTGGTTTTTGTGCTTTTCGTGCTGACGCCGGCCGTTGTCATGGTGGTGGCAGCGCTTCAAATTCCCGCCGCAGAAGCCCCGGCTTTTGAGCTTCCCCAGATGTCGCTGCCGCTGGAGCAGTGGGATTCCTGGCTGACCAGTCCGGTGCTGTTGATAGGCCTCATGCTGGCCTTTGTCTTCTTCGGGTTGCGATTTTTGGACAAATTTTTGTTTCAACGATTGCTGGTGTATAAAGTGGCTTAGTAGTTAGGCCCGACACTTTTTTGCCACGCTAAGCCAAGCCACGATACACGATCTCTAATTTCAAGGTGTTATAATTATCAAGCAAATAGTGCAAATTCGATGGAGCGCGAAAAGAAGCCCAAACATTTTATTCAGCAACCCGAATATCCGGGCGGCCCAAAGGAATTGACCAAATTTATTTACGAAAACCTGCGCTATCCGGCCGAAGCGGTAAAAGCCAAAATTGAAGGCTCGGTGTACATGGAATACGATATTGACTACCGGGGAAACGTGGTGGAAACACGCATCATCCAGAGCCTCGGCTATGGCTGCGACGAGGAAGCGGCCCGGGTGGTAAAAATGTTGAAATTCATGGTCGGCAGAAACCGGGGCATGCGGGTACTTTTTCACCAGAAAGCCCATATCCGGTTCAAACTTCCCAAACCGGTGAAACAGCCGGCGCAACCACTGCAACAGCCGGTTCAGGTGCAGTATAACTATGTGACCACGCCGTCTGCTCCTGCAACCACATCCTTGACAGATCAGCCCAAACAGCAGCCGGCTGCGACCACCTATTCCTACTCTATTTCATTCAACAACAAGGGGTAGATCACAGGTCTCGACCAATATCGCGCCGAAAGTATTTTCCTTCAAAATGTACCCGTTCCACTGCCTGAAGGGATTTTGCTACGGCGTCGGCGGGTGAATTCCCGAACGACGTGATCGCCAGCACCCGGCCACCATTGGTCACGAGTTGGCCATCGCGGATTGTGGTGCCCGCATGCAGGTACAAAGAGTCTTCCTCTTTGTCCTGAATTTGAATCGGATCGCCTTTTCGGTAATCGCCGGGGTAGCCGCCGGCAGTGAGCATGATCGTTGCAGCGGTTTCGGGAATGATTTCGATTTGCGTCCGATTGAGTTGACCGCCGAGTAAATCCCGAAAAAGATCGCTCAGGTTGTTTTTTAGCCGGGGTAACACAGCCTCGGTTTCGGGGTCGCCCATGCGGCAGTTGTACTCGATGACGAATGGGTTGCCCCCGACGTTGATCAGTCCGAAAAACACGAAGCCCTTGTAATCCATGTTTTCAGCGGAAAGCCCTTGCACCGTGGGCCGGATGATTCGGGTTTCCACTTTTTCCCAAAGTTCGGGTGTCACGAAGGGTACGGGTGAAACGGCGCCCATACCACCGGTATTTGGGCCGGTATCGCCTTCGCCGACGCGTTTGTAGTCCTTTGCTTCGGGTAAAATTTTGAACGTCTTGCCATCGGTGAGGACAAACACGGAAAACTCGATGCCGGAGAGAAATTCCTCGATGACCACCCGCCGGCTTGCCTCGCCGAACTGGCCGGCAAGCATGGTGCGCAGTGCGTCAAGCGCTTCAGCCCGGTTGTCGAGAATGAGCACACCTTTGCCCGCAGCCAGTCCGTCGGCTTTGAGCACAAATGGTGGCGACAAGGTTTTGAGAAAATCCTCGCCGTCTTCTACCGTTGTCACTTCCCGGTATCGGGCGGTGGGAATGCCGTGGCGTTCCATGAATTTTTTGGCGAAAGCCTTGGAGCCTTCGAGTTGGGCGCCTGCTGCCGACGGGCCGATCACTCCGATGTCGCGCAGGTCGGGATCGTTCAGGAAATAGTCTACGATACCGCGCACAAGCGGTTCTTCGGGACCAACGATCACGGTTCCGACGTTGTTTTCGAGTACAAATGCCCGGATGGCGGGAAAGTCGGTGGCGGAAATCGGCACATTGACCCCACATTCGGCGGTGCCGGCATTTCCCGGAGCGATGAACAGTTGGGTACAACCGGGGTCCAGAGATAATTTCCAGGCGAAAGTATGCTCGCGCCCACCGCCGCCGAGCAGCAGGATAATTTTGGGATTACTCATTGTTTCTTTTCGTTTTTCTTCGCCTCCTCCTGCAGGCGTTGAAGTTCTGCCTGCGCCTTTGCGATGTCGGCTTGCAGGGTACTGAGTTGTTGCTGTGCAGAGGTGATTTCCTGTTGTTTTTGAGTAAGTGCCTGTTGGGCCTGAACAAGTTTTTGTTGTTCCTCGCGGATTTTTTCGGCTACATCGTTTTTGGTTTTTGCGATCTCGGCAGCGCCTTCGGCCCGGACATCGGCGATACGTTTGGCTTCGTCTTCTCGTGTCTGGGCGACAAGTGCAGCAGCGTCTTGTTTCGCTTTGTACACGGCTTCGGAGGCTTCTTTTTGAGCGGTAGCGGCTTCTTCGGCTGCCCGTTTGCGAGCCTGTTCGGTGTCGTTGGCGTATTGCTGACGCTTCTGCTCGGCATCTTTTCGGGCGGCTGCAACTTCTGCTGCGGCCTGTGTGCGCACTTCTTCCATTTCTTTGCGGGCGCGCTCCTGAGTGTCGGAGACTTCTTTGGCAGCGGCGGCTTTTTTGTCCGCGACCTCTTTGTTGGTCAGGGCGATGGCCTCGAGGGCTTGTTGTTTAGTGGCGGCTACTTCGCGGGCCGAGGTTTCTTTGGCTTTTGCGATTTCAGCAGCGGCCTCTTCTTTGGCTTTGGCAATGTTTTCGACACTTTCCTGCCGGGCGCGTGCAGCAGTTTCTTTGGCTGTTTTGACCTCTTCGGCAGTCTGCTGGTTGGTATTTGCTATTTCCTGTGCGGCGCGTTCGCGTGCGTTGGCAAGTTCAGTGGCGAGCCGCTGGCGCTCCTGTGCGGCGCTTTCGCGCGACATGCGGATGCTGTCGGCTTCGGCTGTTTTGATGGCAGCGATGGACTGTGCGCTTTGGCGTTTGGCTTCGGCCACGGAGTTGGCCGATTCCTGTTGGGCGCGCACCTGTGCTTCCCGGGCGGCCTGAATTTCTTTGGCGGCATTCTCGCGGGCGGCGGCAATTTCAGCGGCTGCTTTTTCGCGGGATGTCATAACTTCCTGCGCCGATGCATTGGTGGTTTCCTGTTGTTTTTTCTTTGCTTCGGCTATGGCTGCTGCGGCTTCCTGCTGGATTTGTGCCATGCGTTGATCGGCTGTCTGTTTGGAGGAATTGACCTCCTCGGCATACTTTTTTTGTGCCTGATCGGCATTGGCATTGGCGGACAAAACTTTTTCGCGGGCTTCTTCCTGGGCTTTGGCAACCTCTTGAAGGCTGCGTTCGCGGGCTTTCAATACCTCATCGGCGCTTTCCTGCCTGATTTTTGCTTCTTTTTCTTTGGCGGCAGCAACGGTTTTGGCCAGCTCTTCCTGGATTTTCGCGATTTCTTCGGCTGCGCGCTGGCGGGCCGTTTGTACGGCGGTAGCGATGGAATCGCGTTGGGCCTGGGCGCGTGCCTGGGCGTCGGCGATGGCTTTGGTTGCTTCGTCCTGCACCTGCTGGACGCTCTGGGCGGCGCGTTGGCGGCTGTCGGCTACTTCTTTGGCAATACTTGCTTTGTCGGCTTCGGCCTTTTCGCGCTGGAACTGCACGTCTTTCCGGACTTGCTCGATTTCGTTGGCAGCGCGTTTTTTGGCTTCGGCCACTTCCAGTGCGCTGGATTCTTTTTGTTTGGCCACGTTTTCGCGCAAGTCGGCAAGTTCGGCGGCGCTGTTTTGTTCGAACAGGGCTTTTTCCTCGGCTGATTTGCGGCGCGATTCGGAAACCTCGTTGGCAAGGCGCTGTTTTTCGAGCACCGAGTTTTCGCGCATTTTGGCTACCTCGTTGGCGGTTTCTTCGCGGATTTTGAGTATTTCATCGGAGGCCGTACGTTTGGCGCCTTGTACGTCTTCAGCCGTTTTGCCTTTTTCCTGTTCGGCCAATTTGCGGGCGTCGGCGATGACTTTGGCATTTTCATCCCGGATGCGTTTGAGTTCGTCTTCGGCGTTGCCGCGCGCCGAGGCGATTTCGTCGGCATACTGGAGTTTGGCCTGGTCAATACGCTCCTTGATTTTGGCTAATTCAACCGCAGCGTTGTCGCGGGCTTTTTGAATTTCTTCAGCCGAGGCAAGCCGGGCTTTTTGGATATCCTCGCTGGCTTTTCGGCGCTCTTCTTCCACATTCAGGTTAATGCGGGCAACGACGGAATCGGCTTTGCTACGATTTTCAGTGATAATCGCCTGGGTTTCTGCCTTGCTTTTTTCAATTTCGGCCAGACTGGCTTTGCGGGCTTCCAGTACTTCATTGGCGTATTCGAGTTTTTTCTGGTTGGCGGCCTCCCGTGCAGCGGCCACTTCCTGTTGCAGTTGAGCTTTGATGGTTTCGCCCTTTTCTTTTTCGGCTTTTATTTCGGCACGGATGGTCTCTTTGGTTTTTTCCAGTTCGCTGCGCAGGTTGGTGACTTCGTCGTCGCTCACGGCAGCATTGCTGGGTTTGGAGCCGGGTTTTGCAGTGCCGGCTGCGGGTTTGCCCTGAGCGGTAGCGCCGGGTTTGGGTGTTTCTGCCGCACCGTCGGCACTTGAAGCCGGACGATTTTTGCGTTCGATTTCGGCGCCGGGCGTGTTTTTTACCGCGGATACGACGAGCGTATTGTTGAAGCAATTGCAGAGGTTTCTGAATTCGCTTTGCCGGTTGGGGTTAATGGTGAACTTATACTTCTGGCGTTCCACAAAATTGATGAAATGCACGTCGGTGATGGTCGTGCCGGCCAGCCATTGGATTGCGTCCAGGTCGAGTTGCAGGTTGTTGCGGTGGGTAGGTACGTTGCCGGGTACCACTTCGCCCAGCGACACAAACTTGTATATGCGCTCTTTTCCGGTGAAATCAATAAAAACAACCTGATCGTCCTGATTGAATTCCGTACCGCCGATGGAGGTCATGGTCGCATAAATGCCCTTTTCATCGGTGATGAAGGAGATGGTGTAACTGTAGCCGCCCCGCACCACAATGGTGGTGTTGTCGGTACGAACAATCTGGATGTTGGATATGGTTTTATTTTCCTTGATGATGGCGGAGCAGTCCTGAGACTGAGCGCTAAATACTGTAAATAAGGCGATTAGGAGTGCAGAACAACAGCGGGTGGAGGGTGTCATGAACGGATTGGGCAGTAGGTTGAAAATACGATTTTGCAATAGCGCGGCAATTTATAGGATTTCCTGCCAGCAAAAAAAAGTTCGAGGCCGTTCGTTTTGCTTTCTCAAACAAATCGGCCAATTAGTTCCTTGTCAGTAACATTCGTTTGGGGACTTGAACAGCAGACGCGTTTGTACAGTGGTCAGTGCTTTCGGTATAATACCAGCCAAACGCCGCAATGTTCCAGTTTATTTACCGGGAGCCATTCCCGTTGCAACACCTCGTAATCTGTTTCGGAAAAATCGTTGAATACGTTGGAAGCGAGTATGTACTCGTTTTTAAGGTAATTCTTCTCCGAAAAAGTTCGCCTGTCACCGTTCAACAGCAGGTGCTCGCCGTAATTGACGTTGGGAAACGCCGTTCCGATGCCTGAAAACGGAATTTTTTCTTTTTCAATATACGCCAGCATCTCTGCCCGCAACCGGTGGTAGGGCCTGTGTGCCAGCGTGCTGTCCCAGTCCATGGAAATTCCGCGCGGGTAAATCCAGCAGTTGCCTGTGCCAAGCCCGAGAAATAGCGCGGTTAAAACGCTTTTTCTCCACAAAGACCTCAGGTCAAAGTGGCCAAGCAAGTGAATGACCAGCAAGTGCATGGCCAAAAAAGCAGGTAAAAAATAGCGGTGGGCGGAGAGATTCCGGTACAACAAGGCGGAAGGGCTAAGGAATAGCACCAGTGCTGCCAGTAACAATGCCCAGCGAGTCCAGGTGTTGTCACCGGTTTTTTTTCGCCGCCATTGCACAAGGAGCGCACCCAACACCATCCATTCGATGAAACGCCCGAGATCAACCCAGCGCCAACCCAGTACGAGTATGTTTTTCAAAAAACCTGCTCCGCTTACCGGTTCAAAAGCCGCTGCCCAGGGAGAGCCGGCGTGAAAACCGGTCCAGCCGGTAGCGTTTTGGTGCCACCAGAGAAACCACGCTGCAAACATTGCTCCCGGTAAGAAGACCAGGCCCGGGCGGAGCGGGTCAGGTATCTTGTGGGTTTGCACTCCCTGCACCGCCAACTGCCAGGCAAACAACCCGGCTGCCGTCATCATGCCGCGCATGCTAATGGCACAAAGACCGAGTATGGCCACAGCAGCGAGTGCCGAATGTTTGTTTATCAGGGAAAAAACGGCGAGCAGGAAGAAAAAGGCCAGCGGTACATCCGGCCCGATCAGGGCGCTTTGACCGGCCAAAACGGGGTCGAGGATAGCCAAAAGGGCCAAAACGCACCCCCATCCTTTACCGCCGGCCTGCTCGCCAAGCCGGTACAGCAATATGGCGATGCCGGCAAGGAAGGGGAACATGGCCCAGTGGCTTGCAGGCAATGTTTTGCCAAACAGGGTCCACACCAGGGCGAGGTAGTACCCAAACACGGGCGGGTGGCCGCTGTCAATTTCAGAGGGTAGAGCCGTCCACTGCAAGCCATTTTCGTAAAAATGATGGGCGTGTTTGCTGCCTAATTGCACTGTGTCCCAAAAAAACGGGTCATGCTGCACCCACGCCGTCCAGCCTGCCATGCAGGCCGTCAGAATCAGGCAGGGAAGGTGTCGCGGTGCCGGCATAAGGTTCATTGTCCAAATATCCGCTCAGGAAAGCAAACAACCAATGGCTAAGAGCCAACAGCAAAAATCAATGCAACGAACTGCTGACGAGCCGAAGAAATTCGCTGCGGGTTTCGGCATTCCGGAATTCGCCGGTGAAGGCAGAAGTCGTGGTGACACTGTTTTGTTTTTGCACCCCGCGCATCATCATGCAGAGGTGCTTGGCTTCGATTACTACCGCCACACCGAGAGGTTTTAGGGTATCCTGAATGACGTCGCGTATTTCGAGCGTGAGGCGTTCCTGTACCTGTAAACGCCGGGCGAATACGTCCACTACGCGAGGAATTTTACTTAACCCGACAATGTGCCCGTTCGGGATGTAGGCCACGTGCGCTTTGCCGAAAAACGGCAGCAGGTGGTGTTCGCAGAGGGAATACAGTTCGATATCTTTAACCAGCACCATTTCGCTATAATCCTCCCGAAACATAGCCGAGCGCAGGATTGCTACGGGGTCCTGGTGGTAGCCCTGCGTGAGAAATTGTATGGCTTTGGCAGCGCGTTCGGGCGTTTTGACCAAACCTTCCCGCTCGGGCTGTTCGCCGATTTCGGTCAGGATGGATTGGTAATGAAACCGCAGTTGCTCGGTATTGACGGACATGTGCGTGCAGGTATGGTTAATAGCGGGTCGGGATTAATGTGCGCATAACAACGGTTTCCGGCGCTTGGTTGTGAATCGGGACACAAGTTTCCGCCCTTTTTCATCCCGTTGAATTTTCGGTTGATCTAATTTTTGACATGCCTCAAGCACCTTTACGTTCCTTCGCGCCACGTTTTTTTACGGCATGAAAGCCCAACGATTCATAGACCGGCTGTACAACCTGCTCACCCTGCGCCCGGTGTACCACGCCCTGTTTTGGCTGACGCTCTTCGGGCTGATGGTCTGGCTGGGTTATCAGCAAAGCCATGACCTGTGGTTTGTGCTGGGCAACGAACTGATCAGTTTATTCTTCTTCGCCGTACTGGTCTATTTTAACCTGTTTTACCTGATTCCCAATTATCTGGCGCGAAACGTTGCGCTGTACCTCGGGTTGGTCATTGCGGCTTGCGTGGTGGTGACGCCCATCAAGGTGCTGGTGCTATATCTGAAATTTTCGGCTATTCCGCAGATGCAAAACAACCTGGTGGAGGTACAGGAATCGCTGTACCTCGGCAGCCTGCTGGTTGTGTTGCTCTCGACGGTGCTGCGTGTGCTTACCGACTGGTGGCGTTATCAGCGGGAGAAACAAACCCTGCAAACCCAGACGATACAGTCGGAGTTGCGGTTTTTGAAAAGCCAGATCAACCCGCATTTCCTGTTCAATACCCTCAACAACCTGTACGCCCTGACCCTGAAAAAGAGCGACAAGGCGCCGGAGATCGTGTTGAAATTGTCCGAGATCATGCGCTACATGCTGTACGAATGCAATGAAAAGCAGGTGCTGCTCAGCAAGGAAATTCAGTACATCCACAACTACCTCGATCTGGAGCGGTTGCGTCAGCCGAAGGGCGCCGATATCCAGTTCACAACAGAGGGATTTATCAGCGACCAGATGATTGCCCCCCTGCTGTTTGTGCCGTTTCTGGAAAACAGTTTCAAACACGGGCTGAATCACCACGTGCAGGGCGGCGGGTATGTGCACCTGCATTTGCGCGTGCATGGCGACGACCTGGAATTTGTGGCGGAAAACAGCAAGGCGGAAAAATTACCGCGGCAGGAACACCCCCGAAGTGGCGGTATCGGACTCGTCAATGTGCGCCAGCGGCTGCATATCCTGTACCCCGAAAAACATACCCTGACCGTGGAAGATGAGCCGCACCGGTACACAGCAACCTTGCTGCTTCAACTGAACTGAAAAAAACTTGCTGATTTCTGAACAGAGCAACTACCTTAGGCCGGCCATTTGATCTATCTCTTTTTTTTCTAACACCAACCCTTATGCTGAACGTACTCATCGTAGACGACGAACCACTTGCCCTTGATGTGCTCGAAACTTACATCGAGCAAATGCCCGAACTGCATTTGGTCAAACGCTGCTCCAACGCGCTGGAAGCAAACGAAGCGCTCAAGAACAACGAAATTGACCTCATGTTTCTCGACATACAAATGCCCCAACTTACGGGTATTGACTTCGTTAAAACCCTGACGAAGCCGCCGATGATCGTGTTCACTACGGCTTATGCCAACTACGCGATCCAGGGTTTTGACCTCAACGCGCTCGATTATTTGCTCAAACCCATCTCGCTGGAGCGGTTTATGAAGGCCGTCAACAAGGCGATGGAGCAGGCCGATCTGATGAATAATACTTCCGGCAACCACATCCCGGAGTCTTCGGAGTTTTTCTTTGTAAAAGCCGACAAAAAACTGGTAAAGGTCAATTTCGATGATATCCTGTACATTGAGGGTCTCAAGGATTATGTAATCATTCGGCTCAAAAACAGCCGTGTAATTACCCTGCAGACCATGAAAAGCCTCGAAGACAAACTCCCGCACGGGCGGTTCAAACGAATCCACCGCTCCTACATCGTGGCGATGGACAAGATTCTGGCCATTGAGGGTAACATGGTAGAAGTGCAGGAGAAGGACAAACCCAAATTGCTGCCCATCGGGAAAAACTACCGGGACGAACTCTTGGAGTTGATTGATAAAAACCGGTTGTAGGGTACACCACTACTTTTCAAGCGGCCAAACAGGCGTGGTCGCATACCTGACGGCTGTGCTGCCTTCGGTATTGCGGACAAAAAGTGCCTCTGCCACGAATTTCCGAACCATATTTCCGGGAGCCTCGCCAAGACCGGCTTGCAACAATGCCGGGTCGCCCGCTTTGGAGCAGTACCCCATAAGGGTGCCGTTCAGGGTCATTTTGCCCGGACGGGCTTTCCGGTCGCTTTGAAGCATACCCGAAAGGTGTCCTTCCGGCCAACCACACCATTGGGTATGTCGGGCGCCGAGTTGGTGCCCTATTTCATGCGCCAGTATGGCAGCCGCCCAGGAAAATGTCGGCACATGCATGACCGACGGTTCTACCGCACTGATCGCAGCGGCGTATTCCTGCCGGCACAAGCCATCCTGATAACCGGCACTTTCCCGCAACACCTGTGCCGTGCCGACCAGATGGGCCAGATACGACCGATCGAAATCGCCGCAACTTTTTCGAAACTGTTCCAATACATGTGCCGCGCCGGTGCCGGTTTCGTACAGGCTCTCTGACGGAGCCAGTAGATGTGTGAGGTGCAGGTCAATTTGCTCATTCGCATAAAAAGCAGCTATCTGGTTGAACAAGGCTTCAAGGTACATAGCGGCCCGCCGACCGCTACCGCAACGCTGAACCAGAGAATGGTCGGCCTCCAGTGCAATCCGGATGCTTGAGCCGGCTGCGGATGTGCTGGAGGGGGGGGCTTGGGAGACAAAACCCGGCCGGATTTCCTGAACAAGGCACTCGAATGGATTGTCCATGGCGAGGTTCTTGTCCGAATACAGCATGTAATCGGCGCTGTTCCCCGGGCGTTGCACTTTGCCCAGCACCAGATTGTGGTGTTGAGCATCCGAGACGATACCCCACACCTCGTCTTCAAAAAAACTGAAAGCGGCCAGTGAATTGGGTGCGCCCCGCAGTACACCCCGGTAATGAATGCCGGAAACAGGGAATTCCGTCAGGCGCAGGGAGCACTCGGGCAGTGAATTGCCGGATGTTTTTCTTTCTGGAAAACCGGTTTCCACGCGCACCAAATCTATTACGAGAACCGACTCATTGCAGGGCAATACGAATGAAATTGCCTCGGGTCGGGCAGAAATCAGGTGTTGGAGCCGACCTTTTTTGATGCGTAAAAATTGAGCCTCTTCGGCAAACCGCGCTGCCGAACTGTCCAGAATGCCCGTTTTTTGAAAAAGGCGTACACTCCGGAAAGACAACTCCTGTTGCCGCGCCTCCAGCACTCGGGTTGCAACAGGCTTCAGCGACTGAGCAGCCGATCCAAAGGCAGCGAACAGGAAATAAACCAGCATCAGCAAATGCGCTTGCTTTTGCATACGGGAAGATTGCTGTTTGATCAGGGATGAAAATGTTTGGACGGCGATCAAATCAGGGAGGCATGGTCGAGTGCGCTGTCGGAACCGGGAGGTGCCGTACAGGATCAAAAACGGGGCCGAATCGGGCTTTGACGGAAAATTACCCCGTCAGGGCTACGAAAATATGCGGCGGATTTATGCCGCACCGGAGTCCCGGCGGACGTCGTACCATTCCCAAAGTATCAGCGCGGCAAACATCGGTGCCAGCCAGATGACGCGTGCCTGGAAGCGCATATCCACCATCGAAACGCCGCCGCAAACCAATGCGTTTGCGGCAAGGGCGAGCAATACAAATGCAGCCATTCGACGCATTGCCGGCGTGCTCTGGAAACCCTTGGTACGCCAAAAAACGGCTGCGAATACCAGAAAACTCAGTAGCACTGCGAACCGCTGGAAGATATCCGGAACATGATTGTCCCATTGCTCGGTGTATTGCTTGCTGTTTCGCATAGCCGGTACCTGATCGGGCATCGCATCGCGAATGGCGTCGAACGGCGGATGGCCCTCGCGCTCCTTGAAAATAATGCGCCCTTCGAAGGTGAAAAACTGCGTCAGCGCCGTTTCCATCGTTTTGATTCCGAATTTGCGCACATAGCCAGGTTTGGTAAAAAACGCCGACAGCACGCCGTTGTAGTCTTCCTTATTGGCCGCCCAGCCACCGGTTTTATACACAGGGCTTTCTGAACTCCAGAGAAAATCATCGGGTATGGAGTCTTTGTAGGTACAAAGGTCCCAACCGCCCGACTTGCCGCAATGCTCCTGCAAAAACGGTTTCAGCAGGCCCATCTGGTTGAGTCGCCCGATCATGAACACATGCGCCGCCTTGTCGCGCACAAATCCGCCGCCATGCATGTAGTGCAAGGTGGGGATGGTAAAGTAGGCCAGTACCCAAAGCCCTGTTACCCACCAGAATCGGCGGAGCGGGAACGCCGAACGCGCCCGCCATTTTCGCCAGGCCCAATACCCACCCACACTCAGCAGAATCACAAGAAAAATGTAGTGGTTGGAAAAATGCGCCGACAAGCCCAGCCAAAGCACAAACCCACAAAACACGGCCTCGGCTCTACGCAGGCGCTCGGCGAACAGCAAAATACCTGCACTCAGGATGCCGGCTGGGGTCAGGAAGTCGGGCATGAGCATACCGGTGGTGATCCCGATATGCGTGGTCAGGGTGAGCGCGGCTGTGGTGACCAAGGGCCGAATACCCGGCTCGCCGGACGAAAAAACGCGGAAAACCAAGTGGATCAGGGCCGATACGATCAGCGCCTGCACGAACGCCACCAACCACAGGCTTTCCATCAGCGAGATGTGCCGCACGAACAACCCATAGGTGATGGGCCTGAAATCGGACACTGCCCCGAGAAAACCTCCGGTGATGTAGGTGCTCGTGTCGGCATACAGGAAGGGGTAGCCGTTGTTGAACGCCGGGAAGAGGAGTAGCAGGGCGCCGAAGAGGATAGAAAACTTGTGCATGGTCATCATTTTAGTGCCCGCACACGCACCGCGCCTCCTGGCAGGAATGCGTCATTCCCGCGCCGTTGGTCTGACTGCCCGGCATTTCGAACCAGAACTTGTCGCGTTTGCGTTCGTAATTCCCGATTTCGTTCAGCGTGTCGGCATCGTACAGGCGGCCGTTTACCATCACGTAGCGGATCGCTTCGGTGTGGCGGATGTTCTCCAGCGGATTTTTGTCCAGCACCACGAGGTCGGCGAGTTTGCCGGGTGCAATGGAGCCGATTTCCTTGTCCATGCCGAGGTGTTTGGCGCCGTTGAGCGTCGCGCAACGCAGCGCTTGCATGTTTGTCATGCCGCCCTGGGCGAGCATCCACAGTTCCCAATGGGCGCCCAGTCCCTGCAACTGGCCGTGCGAGCCGAGGTTGATGTTGATGCCGGCATCCTGCATTTTTTTCAGTTGCCGGCTCACGAGGATATGGCCGTTTTCGTATTCCTCCTCCGGAATCATGGTGCGGTGGCGCGCCCGTTCGTCGAGGATGTGGCGCGGTGTGAAGTTGAGCAGGCGTTGTTTTTTCCAGATGTCTTCTTTCTGATAAAAATAGTATTCGCCGCTCACGGCGCCGTAGCACACGATGAGTGTGGGCGTGTTGTGTGTTTTGGTTTTGCTCCAGAGTTGGATGACGTCGTCGTAGATTTTCGCCACGGGCAGGTTGTGTTCCACACTTGTGTGGCCGTCTACTACCTGCGAGAGGTTGTGGTAAAAAAACGAACCGCCCTCGGGTACCACTTCCATGTTCAGTTCGCGGGCGGCAGCGATGACCTGCTGGCGCTGGTCGCGGCGGGGCTGGTTGTAACTTTTCACCGAAAAAGCGCCCCAGGCTTTGGTACGGCGCAGGGTGCTGCGGGCGTCGTCGAGACTGTTGATCGGAGCCTTGAAATCGCCGTCGGCGCCGTACAGGATGGTGCCGGTGCTGTACAGACGCGGGCCTGTCATGCGGCCCGAACGCAGCATTTCGGCATTGGAAAACGCCATTTCGGAGTTCACCGAAGGGTCGTGCATGGTGGTCACGCCGTATGCTAAGTTGGCGTAGTACTCCCACTGTTTTTGTGGATTCAGGCCGTAGCGGAAATTACCGGAGTGGGCGTGCACATCTACCATGCCGGGCATGATGGTCTTGCCTTTGCAGTCTATCAGTTTTGAGTTTTGGGTTTTGAGGGTTGAGTTGCGATTGAATTCGGCGGCAGTGCCGACGAATACGATCTTGTTGTTCTGTACGGCCAGCACGCCGTTTTCGATCACACGGTCGCCTTCCATCGTGATGATGCGGGCATTTTGGAAAACCAAGGTTCCTTCCGGAGCGTCGGTTTTCAGCGTGAGGCCGATCTTTTGTCCGGTTTCGGGCAGTGGCGGCAGGCTGTCGGGGGCGCCGGGCAGGAACGTGAACCGGTTGCTCAGGTCAATGGTGAAATACTCGTCGCCGAGGGTGTAGTGCACTTTTTTGTTGTCGGCGCTCCAGTGGAGGTTGTAGCCGGCATCTTTGGCAATCGGGCTGAGCGGGATGGCTTTGGTGTCGGCGCTCAGGTCAATCATCTGGCCCGAGGCAGGCATGGCGCACACGTAACCTTTATGCAGTTCGGTAAAGGCCAGCCACTTGCCGTCGGGCGAGGGCGCCCACTGGTTCACGTATTTGCTTTTGAATAACTCGCGGCGATCCTGACCATTGAGGTCAAAAGAGACGAGTTTTTTGTCCAGCCCGCCGAACAGGTAGCCGCCGGTATTGACAAGGATGCGTGTACCATCGGCGCTGAAACGCGGGTTTTCGCCCTGATCAGTGATAAAATGCGCGGCAATTTGGCCCTTGAGGTCTACATAAAACACGCCGGTTTTTTCTACTTTTGAAATACCGAGTTCGTCGTCACCGTCCTGCAGGCGGTATACAATTTTTTGTCCGTCGGGCGAGAAGGAGGGCGTGCGGAAGATGCCGCCGTATACGGGCAGTTGGGTGGGTTTGCCCTCTGCAAGGTCAACCCGCCAAAGGCCGCCGCCGTGCAGGTCGTTCCAGGTGACGTAAACCGCAAAACGTCCATTGGGCGAAAAACAGGGTTCGTATTCCAGCATTTCCGGGTCGGTAGCCACGACGCGGGTGGTTTGGGTGCTCTCGTAGGCAGATTTTACCAGCAACTCCGGTTTGCCGTCGGGCAGGGCTTTTTTGTACAATTTTCCGGCAGCGTTGAACACCAGCGTTTTGCCGTCGGGACTGGTGGCGGCGTGGCGGATGGCACGTGCGGTAAATTCGGGTTCGAAGACCTTGTTTTCAAAACGGACGGTTTCGGCTACGCGGGTTTTCACGTTGCAGCGGAATGGAATTTCTTTTTGGGTAAACATACCGGCGAATCCCTTCCGGTCAAAAAGAAACGTCAGGTTGAAGTTGATTTGCCTGAGTTTGCCGCCGGCCCAGATGACAATGCTCCGGTCGGGGGTATTGCTTTGAATGGGCAGCCAGTCGAAACTTGGATAAATGCCGAAAATCGTCCAGGCTTCCTGCTGGTCTTTGTCGAGTCCGTCGTAGATCGGGAATTCCTCGCCCGAGCCGAGGTCGCGCACGAAGAGGGTGGTTTTGGTGTCCACCCTGCGCACGAAGGCCAGCCATTTGCCGTCGGGGCTGATCTGCGGACGGCAGGCGCCGCCGGAACCGCCGGTTACCTCCTCAATTTTGCCTTCCTGGCGGTCGTAGCGCCGGACGGCAAAAATTTGTTTGAGCGGGTCTTTGTTGTACTGGAAAAAGCCGCCGCCGTACAGGTCTTCGCTGAAATAAACGTATCGCCCGTCAGGACTTACGCAGGGTTCGTTCACGTCCTGTTGGTCGTTTTTGCGTTTGGTGAGTTGGATGCCGTCGCCTCCGGAGATATGGTACAGCCACATTTCGCCGGCGCCGAGCGAGCGGGTACTGGTAAAATGTTTGCGGGCTACGAAATACTGGCCGTCGGGCATCCAGGCCGGGTTGTTGAGCAGGCGGAACGATTCGGTGGTCACCTGTCGGGCCTTGGAGCCGTCGGTATTCATTACCCAGATATTGTCACCGCCGCCGGCATCGCTCGTGAACAGCAGTTGTTTGCCGTCGGGCGAAAAGCGCGGCTGCACCTCCCAGGCAAGTCCGGAGCGAATGCAAGTGGCGTCGCCGCCGGTGATGGGCATGGTGTAGATGTCGCCCAGCAGATCAAAAGCAATGGTTTTGCCGTCGGGGCTGACATCAAGGTTCATCCAGGTGCCTTCCGTGACGCTGAAGGTGGCGTCGGAGTAGGGAATACCTTCGGGAGCGGACACGTCCCACTTTTTTTTGTCGGTTTGGGCGGGAAGGGTAGAGGCGGCTGCGAAGAGGCAGATTGCAGTCAGTAGTCGTTTTTGCATGATGCAGCGTGAAAAATTTTCGCGTTAACGTGTTTGGAATACCTTGGCCAGTGCCAAAAAGATGAAGACCAACCCGGTCAGAATGATCGGTGGCGGAAAAGTAAAAGCAGCCATGACGGCGAAGCAAATCCCGAATATGGGCAGGTTTATCCACAGGACGCCCTTCAGCAGGGCGTCGTCCTGGCAGCGGCGCAGCAGGTACGCATTGACAAGGCCGGCAAACAGGTAGAGCAAAGAGAAGCAGGCACTGAGTGCGGTGAGCAGGCCATCCATCGTGATCTCCATACCGGCAAGGTTCTGCCGGTAGTTTTGCATGAGGTCAATGAGTTGTTTTTCGGTGTCGTTTGCCGGTACCGGCTCGTTCAGGAAACTGAGGGCGTGAATGGCTGCGGTAATCAGTTGAAGTACCACAGCCACCCACCACCAGGTTTTGTACTTGCGCATGATGGTTTGTTTTTTTTAACCTGAAAATATGCGCGTAAAGAAAAAGACTTTCCAGGTTTTAAACCTCGGAAAGTCTACGGAGGCAGATAGCCTATTGTTTGTACCCGTTTTTGGCCCAGCAGGCGAGTCGGTCCAGAGTTGCTTGCGGCAGTTTGGAGCCGCCTTGCGGCATGGGTTCACAGCCGCTGCCGTGGTTCACGGCGCAGAGTAGGTTTTGCGATTCGAACGCCGTTTTCGTGGCGGCGTAGGTGGACAGGTCCACGCCTTCCGATTTGGTGGCCGCATCATGGCAACCGCCCAACGCACAACTGTTGTCCATGATGTCTTTGATGGCGAGCGCGTAGGTATTCGTGTTGGCATCCACTGCGGAGCAGTTTGCCTCGGCGATGTAGTCGGGGTTTTGGCTGTCTTTGCTGCAACCTGCCCACGAGAGTGCGACAATGCCGGCCAGAAGCAGGCTTGATACAACGGAAAGTTTCATAGTGTTTGAGTCGTGAATGGATGAAGAGAAATTGTTTGAGCGGCCCAAAGGTATACCGGGCTTCGTTCGCCGTATATGCGTTTTTTGTCAATTCCAGACGTAAATGGGTTGGTGTCGGTTTGTGTGAAGAACTGTGCGGGAAAGGAAAACAAAAAGGCTGTTTCAAATACCGTTGGATATTGAAACAGCCTTTCACGAAAAATACGCCAAACGGTGCTATTGGTTGATGGAACCTGTCGTTTTGGGCTGTATAACAGCCGGGCTATTTTGCTCCGGATCCAGGATCATGGGCACGGATCCGTTGGAAATGATGACTTTGGCGTTTGGTGATTTACTCAATTCCAGCCAGGCTTCCAGCGCTTTGAATTGCAGTACTTGCAGGCTAAGTCCTTCAGAAATGATTTTGTTGGCGTCACTTTGTCCTTTTGCCTGAATGCGCATTCGCTCGGCTTCCTGTTTTTCCTGTTGCAATACGAACTCCATACGTTGTGCCTGCTGTTCGGCTTCGAGTTTGTCCTCAATTGCCTTGGTCAGGTTGCGTGGCAATACGATGCTCTTCAACAGCACAGCTTCGACAATGATCCCTTTTTTGGACAGGGTCTGCATCATCAGATCGCGAATACTGGTTTCGATCTCGGCACGGCTGCCGGAGTGCATGTCTTTGGCGTAATATCTGGCAGTAACGTCGGCGACTGCGGAGCGGAACACCGGCAAAATGATCGTTTGCTCGTAGTCAAGACCCACATTGCGCAGCAATTCCGGTGCATCCTTTTGCACGACATTGTACAGGATGGAGACCTCACTCTGGATCGTCAGCCCTTCTCTGGACGGGATATTGACGGATACTTCGATGTTTTCAGTTTGTCCGCTGATCTTGATGAAGGTGCTGGTGAACGGGTTGAACGTGCGCATGCCGCTGGTGTACACTTTGTCCTCATATTTGCCCAGTTTGCGCTTCACGCCGAATTCCCCCTGGCGCACCACAACACAACTTGTAGTGCTGATAATCAATGCGCCAAGTAAAATGATTGCCGGTTTAATCAATGATCTGTTTTCCATGACAGTTTAAAATTGAGTGTTAAACAATGGGTAGAATACCTCAAAAACGCGGCTGCATATCCGGGGTTTGGAGAGGTGTTTTCTTTTTTTGACAAAATGAGCAAAAGGGCAGCAGGGCTTGCGTCCACCGGGTCGGCTCAAGAGTGCCATTTTAAAAAGCAGAGCAATCAAAGTCCCGCCGTAGTTTTGTCCCATGCGCCGTAACGATATTCTGGACGATTTTGACTTCGACGACGGGCACTACTTCGAAGAAAACTCCGGCGAGGTGGTAGCCAAGTTCTACTCGGCGATGGAAGCCGAGGTGGCTGCTGCCCGGTTGCGCACGGAGGGAATTCCGTGTTTTATTGCCAACAGTGCCTCGCAAACCATGTTGCCGCACCTGCAATTATTGGTGCGCCTGCATGTGCGCCCGCAGGATGTGGAGCGTGCCCGCGCGCTTCTGGCCGAGGCGGCCATAGACACCGAAGACCCGGCCGACGAGCGCGCCGACAACCGGGCGCTCCTGTTCATGGCCATCCTGATCGGAGTTTTGTTGGCGATACTGCTGGCGCGGGCTGTTTTTTGAAAAACTCAGGCGGTGTGGCGGTAGTTGCCGGAGCGGATGTTTTCCAACCACTCGGAGTTGTCGAGATACCATTGTGCCGTCTGGCGGAATCCTTCTTCAAATTTGATGGAAGGCTCCCAACCTAATTCCCGACGAATTTTGGAGGCATCAATGGCGTAGCGCCGGTCGTGGCCGAGGCGGTCGGTCACAAACGTGATCAGTTTGCGCGAGGCGCCTGCCGGGCGTTGGAGCAGCTCGTCCACGATGTCGCAAAGTTTCTCCACGAGGTCAATATTTGCCCACTCGTTGTTCCCGCCGATGTTGTAGGTCTCGCCGTTTTTCCCGTGGTGGAACACGCGGTCAATGGCCAGAGCGTGGTCTTTCACCCAGAGCCAGTCGCGTACGTTTTTGCCGTCTCCGTACACCGGAAGCGGCTTGTTGTCGCGGATGTTGCCGATCATCACCGGGATGAGTTTTTCGGGAAACTGGCAAGGGCCGTAGTTGTTGCTGCAATTGGAAATGACGGCAGGAAGTCCGTATGTGTGGAAATATGCCCGTACGAAATGGTCACTGCTTGCCTTGGAGGCCGAGTACGGCGAGCGCGGGTCGTAGGGTGTTTGTTCCGTGAAAAAGCCCTCGGCGCCCAGCGAGCCGAACACTTCGTCGGTGGAAATATGGTAAAAACGTTTGCCTTCGGTTTGGTTACCCCAATGCTTGCGGGCGGCATTGAGCAGGTTCACCGTACCCAGCACATTTGTCTCCACAAAAGCCAGTGGATCGGCAATGGATCGGTCCACGTGACTTTCTGCTGCCAGGTGAATGACGCCGTCGAACTGGTATTTTTCAAACAAGCCGGACACGAGCGCCTGATCGCGAATGTCGCCGCGTTCAAAAAAGTAGTTGGGCGCCTGCTGCACATCCTGCAGGTTGGCCGGGTTGCCGGCGTATGTCAGGGCGTCAAGGTTGACGATGCGGTATTGCGGATACTGCTGTACGAACAGTCGCACTACGTGAGAGCCGATAAAGCCGGCGCCGCCGGTGATCAGGATATTCATAGGTGGTTGTGAGGCGTTCGTTTGATGCCTGGAGGCTGCACCGGCGGGGCTTATTGCCACTCCGGTGCAGCCTCCAGGCATCAAACGAACGCTTGTGGATTTAACGTGAAGTAATGCTATTGATGATCGGCAAGGTGCTTTCTATTCTTTCTGTTTATGATACCTGAACTACTTTTTTGAAGTATTCGTAGGTCAGTTTCAGTCCAGTTGCACGGTCGAATTTAGGTTGCCAACCGAGCAGGGTCTGGGCCTTGGTGATATCGGGACGGCGTTGTTTGGGGTCGTCCACCGGTAACGGACGGTAGTCAATGTAGGCTTTCGGGTTTTGCACGAGGTTAAGCACTTCCTGGGCAAACTGCATAACGGTGATTTCCGACGGGTTTCCGATGTTGACCGGCAGGTGGTAATCGCTCAGCAGCAAGCGGTAGATGCCTTCTACCAGATCGTCCACATAGCAGAAGGAACGGGTCTGAGAGCCGTCGCCGAATACGGTCAGACCTTCGCCGCGGATAGCCTGACTAAAAAACGCCGGAAGCACGCGTCCGTCGTTGACGCGCATGCGCGGCCCATAGGTGTTGAAAATCCGGATGATGCGGGTTTCCACACCATGATAATTATGGTATGCCATGGTAATGGCTTCCAGAAAACGTTTGGCTTCATCGTATACACCACGCGGACCGACGGGATTCACGTTGCCCCAGTACTCTTCCGTTTGAGGGTGTACGAGCGGGTCGCCATATACCTCCGAGGTGGATGCTACGAGAATGCGTGCCCCTTTTTCTTTGGCGAGACCCAGGCAGTTGTGCGTGCCGAGGGCGCCGACCTTCAGGGTCTGGATGGGCATTTGCAGGTAATCAATCGGACTGGCCGGCGAAGCAAAGTGCAGGATGTAGTCTAGTTTGCCAGGTACGTGGATAAACTTCGTGACATCGTGGTGGTAATACTCGAAGTCTTTCTCCTTGAACAGGTGTTCGATGTTGTCGAGGCTGCCGGTGAGCAAATTGTCCATACCGATGACCTGATACCCTTCGGCGAGGAAGCGGTCGCACAGGTGTGAGCCAAGGAATCCGGCAGCGCCGGTGATGAGGATGCGTTTCTTTGTCATGTTGTGTATTGGTGCGGATTAAGCGGGTGCAAAGATAGGCGATTGGGTTTTTGTTGTACTCCCGGCAAATAACCGCCGCAAGGCGGCTTGCCGGCTAAAAAATCCGGCAACACCCTTTTTGCCTGTTGCAGGGGAATGCCTGTTTTTTATGGGGCAGCGTAAACCTTATTTCAGGATTTAATTTTGTCATTGAAAAGAAACTGTCCTTTGAACAGTAAATTCGCTTTGTTGAGCCTGAAAAAAAATGAAAAAAATTTTGAAGTACCTGTTTGCAATTTCAGGACTGCTCGTACCTTTGCGCCCGCTTCGGTAAAAATGCTGCTCCGGATGAATAGTGTGGAAAAGGTGTTCAAAAAATGTTGGAAAAAAGTTTCCATAAAAGTTTGAATCTGAAACCCGGCAGCGCGTACCTTTGCAGCCCTGTTTTTCAGAAAATGTAAATCAGAAGACATTTTTTTCGCAGAAGTGCGAATTAGATAAAGAGTTCATTGACATATCGGTAAGCGAAAGGCTTTGTGAATTATTTGGCATTTGCAGTACCGCAAGGGAAGCAAATGACAATCAGATAGCCAAAAAGATTCAGGTAAGATAGAACGGTCACGATTGGATTTATCCAAAGTGCTCGAAAGAACACACTATGGAGAGTTTGATCCTGGCTCAGGATGAACGCTAGCGGCAGGCCTAATACATGCAAGTCGAACGGTTCATGGTTTTCGGATCATGGATAGTGGCGCACGGGTGCGTAACGCGTACACAACATACCCTTTACTGG
>JAEUUV010000105.1 GCA_016787285.1 Saprospiraceae bacterium
ATCTTTTTGCCCAAAATGCCCTCAATTTTTGGAAACCCGTTTCAGAACAAAGTATCCAACTCCCCGAAAATGCCGAACGCCGCCTGCAACCGGTGCGGTACCACACCTTCCAGATGGATTATCCGGCCATGGTCAATGCCCTGAGCCAGGCGCCCATGGAATTCACGCAGGCCGCCCGGCAGCAGCCCCTGTTGCTCGACCTGCCGATGGCCGACGGCTCCCTGCGCAGTTTTCAGGTGTGGGAATCGCCCATTATGGAACCGGAACTCACCGCCAAATACCCGGAAATCCGCACGTACGCCGGCAAAGCCGCCGACGGCTCGGGCGCTATCGTGCGTCTCGGCACAGGATACCTCGGCTTCCACGCTTTCGTGTTCGATGTCGATGGCTCCTCCCAGTCGGTACGCACCTATGCGGAGGGCCTGAACACCCACTACATCACCTACCGCTTGTCGGATCTGCCCAAAGACGAAATATTGGCCAACGGCATCCCTTGCGGCGTGGAAGACCACGGCCCGGGTGCGGAGAAACTGGAAAAACTGCTGGAAAACGGCCCGGCAGTCGCCGAGCGCGGCAACGCCACGGTGGATCTCAAAACCTACCGGATTGCCATTGCCGCCAAAGGTGAATACACGCAGTTCTATGGCGGAACCAAACCGCCGGCTCTGGCCGCCATCAATACCGCTCTTAACTACATCGTGGCGATTCAGGAGCGCGACTATGGCGTGCGCCTTGTGTTGATTGCCAACAACGACGAAATTATTTTTCTGGATCCCGATACCGACCCGTATTCCGGCAACACCGTAGGCGACTGGATGAACCAGAACCCCTCGGCCATCAACCCCATTCTGGGTTCCGGCTCCTACGACGTGGGGCATGTTTTTGCCCGATACATTACGGGGAACCAGGCAGGCGTGGCCATACGGGGGGGCACCTGCGATATATTGTTCAAAGCACGCGGTGCCTCGTCCGCCCAAAATACCAGTACAGAATACTTCTACCGGGTGGCGGCGCACGAAATGGGCCACCAGTTAAATGCCAACCATACCTGGAGCAATTGCCCGGGCGTCGAACAACAATTGTCTTCGAGTACCGCCTTTGAACCGGGAAGCGGCAGCACCATCATGTCGTATGCAGGCGCTTGCCCCAACGGCAATAACCTGCAGGGGGACAACGACTCGTACTACCACATCGGCACCATCGTCGAGGTGAAACAATTCGTCTGGCAAGGCGACGGCACGGGCTGCGGCACCGTCGTTCCCACCACCAACAACGAACCGGAGGTGAACATCGTCAGCCCGACAAACGTGACCATTCCCGTCGGTACGCCGTTCCGCCTTACGGCTTCGGCCTCCGACTCCGACGGCGACGCCCTCACCTACTGCTGGGAACAGTACGACCTCGGACCGTCCACACAATTGGGTGCGCCAAGCGGCAACGCACCGATGTTCCGCTCGTTTATCCCCGTTAGTCAGCCTACGCGTTACTTCCCTCGTCTGTCCACCGTGGCATCCAATATGCCCTCGGATGCAGAAGTGGTGCCGCAATATGCCCGCGGCCTGACCTTCCGGGTGACCGCACGCGACGGCAAAGGCGGTGTGGATTGGGCGGAAACCAAAATGACCGTCACCACCAGCGCAGGGCCGTTCGTGGTGCTCTCTCCGAATGCTAACGGTGTGGTTTGGACGGTAGGTGAAGATCGTATCGTGCAATGGGATGTGGCCAATACCGACCGGGCGCCGGTCAACAGCAAGTTCGTGAACATCCGGCTGAGCACCGATGGCGGGTCGTCTTTCCCGCTGCTTCTGGCTTCCAACCTGCCGAATAACGGGCGCGCCTGCATCCGGGTGCCGAACCTGACCAGCAACAGCGTGCGCATTATGGTAGAATCCCAGGACAATGTGTTTTTCGACATGTCCAACGCCAACCTGCGCATCGAGGCGCCCACGCAACCTTCGTTCAGCCTGTGCGCGCCGTCGGTGTTCGATACGATTTGCCTGCCGGCACAACACAGCAGTACGTTCAGTAGCACCCCCATTTCCGGCTTTGGCGATCCGCTCACCCTGAGCGCAAGCGGCTTGCCGACCGGCGTCACCGCAACGTTCTTGCCCAACCCCGCCACGCCCGGCAGCGATGTAACGCTGACGCTGGATATGCCTGCCGGCCAACCGGAAGGCACGTTCGACCTCACCATCAGTGCTACCTCCGGCAGCATCACCAAAACGATGGTAAAGGTGGTCTCGATTTTCAACAACG
The DNA here is from genome assembly GCA_016787285.1 of Saprospiraceae bacterium. Lineage (GTDB taxonomy): Bacteria > Bacteroidota > Bacteroidia > Chitinophagales > Saprospiraceae > M3007. The sequence goes on from JAEUUV010000105.1 coordinate 2,257, forward strand.
ACTATTCCGCGCTCTCGCTCAAGTCGCCGGCCAACGGCGCCGACGGGCAGAACCGTGCGCCGGCACTGCGCTGGAACCCGTCGCCAAATGCCAATACCTATGAAGTCCAATTAGCCACCAGCCCGACCTTTGCACCGGGTACTATCATTGCCCAACTGGACGGCATCAGCGTGGACAGTTTTCAGGTTCCGGTACTTTTGGAAAAGGGCACGGTGTACTACTGGCAAATTCGCCCCAAAAATGAGTGCGGTTCGGGTGATTGGCTGGGTCCCTTTGTGTTTTCCACCCTCGTGGATGTGTGCGCAACCTTCTCGGCGACCGATTTGCCCAAAAACATTTCGGCAAACGGCACTCCGGTGGTGGAGTCCAAAATCAACGTGACCGCAGGCGCCATCATCAGCGACGTGAACGTGAAGAAGGTTCAGGGCAGCCACACGTTTTTCCGGGATATGGAGTTCCTCCTCGTCGGCCCGACCGGAACCGAAGTGCGACTGCTTCTCCAAAAATGCGGCAGTTACAACGGCAACTTCAACTTTGGTTTCGACGACTCCAGCCCTAACACCACGTTTGATTGTCCGCCCTCCAACAACGGCAAGGTTTTCAGACCGGAACAACTTCTGAACGCTTTCAACAGCCAAACCACCACCGGTATGTGGACGCTTCGCGCGAAGGACAACTTCCAAAGTTCGGGCGGCAGCCTGTCGGCATTTGAAATAGAATTCTGCTCCAGCAGCTCGCTCAATCCGCCTGTGTTGATCAACAACAACACCCTTGTGCTGGCGCCGGGTACCAACGCTACGGTGGCTACTTCGTTGCTGAAAACGGAAGACGCGAATAACACCGACAACCAATTGGTGTACACGCTGATGAGCAAACCGCAGCATGGCCAGTTGCAGTGGTACTGGATCGGCGAGATGCCCGTCGGTTACCAGTTTTCCCAAGCCGACATCAACAACGGTGCATTGCGCTACTTCCACTACGGCACCAACTCGCTGACAGACAAATTTTGTTTCTCCGTGACCGACGGCGAGGGTGGTCTGATTTATGACTGCTTCACCGTGGAGCCGCTGCCGCTCGGCACAGCAGAGGCCCAATCGCTCGACTTCCTGCTGACGCCCAACCCGGCAACCGAAACGGTACGCATGGCATTTGGTGAAAACCTGAAGTCGGACGCTCGCATTCGCGTCTTCGACGCCGCCGGTCGCATGGTGCATACGCTGGCCCTCGCAGCCGGCCAGAACACCCTGCTGCTGAATGTGGCCAACCTGCCGGAAGGTGTGTACGTCGTTTCGGTGGATACCGCCGAGGGTAGCGGTGTGCGGAAGTTGGTGGTGCGGTAAGCGCCGATATTTTTCAGGAATAATGCACCGCGGAGGCGCGGAGACGCAGGGTTTGTAAAAATACAGGCCGCGTTTCTGCGCCTCCGCTGTTTTTACAGAACAATTGGAGACCGAACTGACTGCCTTGTTTTTTGAAAAATAGCGCCTAAATTTGCTGAAAAAAATACACACCATGGATGTAGCAACCCTGCCTGTCCTCTCCGATTACGAAATAGAACGCGGAAAACCTATGCCGAGCAAAATTCACGCACTCCTCACCAAGCGATTGATCGTGTTTTTGGTCAACTACTATCCCGGACGATTTGATGTCCTGCCCGAGCTTACACTCGAAATGCCGAGCGAACGGTCCATCCCCGACATTTGCATTTGCCCGCTCGAACCGGTTGACTTTTTTCACGATGAGGTCAAGCGCAAAGACCCGCCTTTGGTGACCATCGAAATTCTTTCGCCCTCGCAGGTATTGCAAACGTTGATTGACAAAACCAACGACTACTTCAGCTTCGGTGTCAAGTCCTGCTGGGTGGTGATTCCCTCCCTCCAGTCCATATACGTTTTCAAAGGACCTTTGGATCACGACGTGTACACTTTGGGCGAAGAACTCTACGACCCGAATGTGGACGTCCGAATCCCCATGGATGTGATCTTTTCCACCAAACCCGGCTAACTATTTCGCCGCACCCAACTCCGAAATCACATACCCGTCCGGATACGTCGGGGTGGGTATTTTTGTCAGCAGCCTGGGCTTGCGGCGTGGCGGCAACAGTCCGGCCAAGCGCCCGCGCAAACGAACTGAACCGCGTACCAGACCCTGCATCCAGCGTGGCGCAGGCTTCATGCCCACGGCTTCGAGCAGGTGCTCGTCCATCATGGCGTGTACAAACGGCGCGCCGATTTCCCAAAGTCCTTTGGGCAAAAACCAGGAAAGCATGAGGTTGCGCGTAGCGATGGCGATGGCTTCGTTGTCGGGCGAGTAGCGGAATTCGGCAGCCTCAAAATCGCGGTTAAATTTGTCGTATGCCTCCAGACTTTCGGGGATGTCACGGATACCCATGCGGCGCCCGATCTCGCGCCAGAAAAAGTAACTCGCCTGCTTTTCGGGTTCCGTCAGGGGCCGCCAGCCGTACGTTTCGTTCCAGCGGATGGGTTCGAGGATGAACGTGGAAAGAGTGTACAGGAACTCGTCATTAGGAATTTTGAACCGCCCGTGCTGCTTGTTCATGCGCACGAGAGCGGCCTGGCCGCGCGGGGTGTCGTAGCCTCCGCTTTCAAGAATTTCGGAGAGGATGAGCACCGTGTCGTCGTAGCGTTTTTGGGTGCGTTGCACAAACTCGCCGGTCTGCACCAGCAGCGGGGAACCTTTGGCCACGCCAAACACCCGGAACAACGCAAATTCGAGCGCGCGCGTGGTGTCCCAGGGAAACTCATAACAGGAAAGAAGGTAGGAAATTTCCTGACAGTCGCGCTCGGGGTCGAGCGTCGAAATGTAGTCACGAATAGCCCTGCGCTTGCCGGAATGGATCGCTGAGGCGGCAGTGGTTTCCCAAGGCGCGGGTGGTGCATCGGTGTTTTTCAGGGCGGTAAGGTCGGCAGTTGATGTCGTTGCTCCGGTATTTTTGTCAAAGATACGCGGGGAAAGGCATGTTGGATCAAACCGCTTCTGCCTCCATCGTTTCTTCTTTTCCCACGCCGTTTCCACCTTCCACCAGATCAATCTCAAAGCGCAGGTTTTCAATGATAAATTCCTGCCGCTCCGGCGTGTTTTTGCCCATGTAGTAATCCAGCACGTGGTCGAGGTTGGTCTCCTCCGGCAGGATGACCGGGTCGAGGCGCATGTCGGCACCGAGGAACGCGCCGAACTCGTTGGGCGAAATTTCCCCAAGGCCTTTGAAGCGGGTGATTTCGGGTTTGCCGCGCAGTTTGGCGATGGCCGCCTGCTTTTCCGACTCGGAGTAGCAGTAGTACGTATGCTGTTTGTCGCGCACGCGGAACAGCGGGGTGTCGAGGATGTACAGGTGGCCGTTGCGCACGAGGTCGGGGAAAAACTGGAGGAAAAACGTGAGCAGCAGCAAGCGGATGTGCATACCATCCACGTCGGCATCGGTAGCGATCACCACCCGGTTATAGCGCAGGTCGTCGAGGGAATCTTCGATGTTGAGCGCGTGCTGGAGCAGGTTGAACTCCTCGTTTTGGTACACGATTTTTTTGGTGAGGCCGTAGCAGTTCAGCGGTTTGCCGCGCAGGCTGAACACGGCCTGGGTATCCACGTCGCGGGCCTTGGTGAGCGAACCGCTGGCGGAGTCGCCCTCGGTGATGAAAATGGTGCTGTTGAGGAGTTTTTCCTCCGGACCTTTTTCATTGCGGTGGAAGCGGCAGTCGCGCAGTTTTTTGTTGTGGATGTTGGCGGCCTTGGCGCGCTGGTTGGCTATTTTTTTTACGTCGGCGATGTCTTTGCGTTCGCGCTCCGACTGCTGGATGCGCTTCAGCATGTCCTTGGCTACCTCGGGATTTTTGTGCAGGTAATCGTCAAGCGCCTTGGCCAAAAAATCGTTCATCCAGGTGCGGATGTTCTGGCCGTCGGGACTGATTTTATCTGAGCCGAGGCGGGTTTTGGTTTGCGACTCGAACACCGGTTCTTCCACCCGCACGCTGACGGCGGCGATGATGCTCTCGCGGATGTCCTTGGCATCGAAGGCTTTTTTGAAGTGGTCGCGCACGGTTTTCACAAGTGCTTCGCGGAATGCGTTGAGGTGCGTGCCGCCTTGCGTGGTGTTTTGGCCGTTGACGAAGGAGTAGTACTGCTCGCCGTAGTGGTCGCCGTGGGTGAGCGCAATTTCCACATCCTCACCCGTGAGGTGGATGATGGGGTAGCGGATGTTTTCAGCATTGGTTTTTTTGCTGAGCAGGTCGTGGAGGCCGTTTTTGGAGTAAAATGTTTTTCCGTTGAAAACGATTTTCAGTCCCGCGTTCAGGTATGCGTAGTTCCAGAGTTGCTGCTCGACGAATTCATTGACCCAGCGAAAATTGCGGAACATGCCGTTGTCGGGCTTGAAGTGGATGCTGGTGCCGTTGTCTTCTTTGGTCGGCTCCAGTTTGCTTTCTTTTTTCAGGTTGCCGAACTGGAATTCGGCCCACTTAGCCTGCCCGTCGCGCACGGCGGTGACTTTGAAATATTCGGACAGGGCGTTCACGGCCTTGGTGCCCACGCCGTTGAGGCCCACGGATTTTTTGAAGGCCTTGCTGTCGTACTTGGCGCCGGTGTTGATCTTGCTGACCACGTCCACCACTTTGCCCAGCGGGATGCCGCGCCCGAAGTCGCGCACGAACACGCCCTGCTCATTGATGGCCACGTCAATCTGTTTGCCGTAGCCCATGGCGTACTCGTCAATGGAGTTGTCCAGCACTTCTTTGAGCAGCACGTAGATGCCGTCTTCGGGGCTGCTGCCGTCGCCGAGTTTGCCGATGTACATGCCCGGGCGCAGGCGTATGTGTTCCCGCCAGTCGAGCGACTGGATTTCGTCTTCTGTGTATCTGATCTCTGCCATTTCCGGTTTTGCTGAATTGGTTTTTGGCGGTGCGGGTTTCTTTTTCGATGTGTGGTGTTGAGCGCCCAAAGTAACGGAGTTTTGACTACATGGAAAAAACGATGGGCGAAGTTAAAACACGGTTTTGTTTTTAAACACAAAATGTGTTTATTTTGATTTCTTCAAATTTTTCTCGTAAAGCGCAATCCACTGCTGTACGCTCATTTTTCGCACCAGTTCACCCAGCAGTTCAAACGGAATGTGCTCCGGTTTTTTGAACCGGATACAACTCTTGCCCATGTCCAGGCGCGCTTTGGTGTGCTTGGGATATTCCGCCACAAACCAGTCGTGCAGCGTCGGATCGGCGTAGATGCCCATGTGGTAAAATGCCACAAAGTTTTTTTGCGAAGCCATGCCCATAAACGGCAACGGTTGCTGCGGGTCGCAGTGGTAGCCCGCCGGATACAGGCCGTGCGGCACCACGTAGCCCATCATGCCGTAGCCAATCGTTTCGGAGAAGCCCTCGGGCAGGTTGTCCAGAATGACCTGACGCAGTTTGGCGATGACCGGTTTGCGGTCCTCCGGCAGTTGTTCGATGTAGTGGTCGGGCGATGTGGCGTGGATTTGCATGGTAAAGATTTTGTGTTTAAATGAAATTTCAGGTGACAAAAATACTCGAGTTTCAAGCACGCTTTTTCCGCCACCAAAACACCGCTGCTCCCACCGCCAGCACCCCGACCCCCGGCAGTGCCTGATCGGGCCGCTCCAGCAGGGTGTTCAGCGCGAAGGCTGCCGAAATGGCGATAAAAATGATCGGTACCACCGGGTACCCCCAGGCCCGGATGGGGCGCTCCTGCCCGGGGCGTTTTTTTCGGAAAACAAAAACTGCCGCGCCGGCCATCCCCATGAGCGCGATGTCGAGAAAGGTGACGAAGGTGATGATTTTGTCGAACAGCCCCTGAAAAAATACCAGCACGGCCATTGCCCAAACCACCTGCACCAGCATGGCAACCACCGGGGTGCGCCACCGCGGATGCACCCAGGCGAGTTGTTTGAAAAAAACACCGTCGGCAGCCATGGCGAAGTAGATGCGCGGCGCCGACATAGTGTAAATACTAATGGTGCCGAAAATGGACAGGGCAATGGCCACCGCCACGGCTTTGCCGCCCCAGGGAGCCACCATGTTCATAGCATCGCCCGCCACGCGCGGCGATTGGGCGATGGCGTCCAGCGGAAGCAAAAACATATAGGCCAGATTGACCAGCAGGTAGGTCGCCATTACAATCAGCACGCCGAGAAACATGGCCCGCGGCACCGTGCGCGGGGCATCCAGCGCTTCGCCGGCCACGAACGACGCATGATGCCAGCCGCCCACCGAAAACAATACCCCGATGAGGCCGGTCAGCATGGCGGTAGTCAAATTCGCGGGCACCGATTCGCCGAGGGAAAAATCCAGCTGCACCGCCGCCGGGTCGTACCACACAAAACCGGCTGCGATGATGCCGGCGATGGCTAACAGTTTCAGTCCGGTAAACACGTTGGCTAAGCGCTGGCTGACTTGCACGCCAAACATATTCACCGCAGTGAGGCCCAGCATGGTAGCGGCTGCCACGGCGGTTTTTTCTCCGTTGCTCATGTCCGGGAAAAAAATCTTCAGGTACTCCGCAAACGCTACACACAAACCCGCCAAAGCGCCGGTATTGATCACTAACAGAATGGCCCAGCCGTAGAGGAAACCCACGAAATCACCATACGCCTCGCGCAGGTACACGTACACTCCGCCTGATTTGGGAAACATGCCGCCCAGTTCGCTGAATGTGAGCGCACCCGTGAGCGCGATGACGCCGCCGAGCGCCCACACCGCCAGTACCAGCGTAGCATTAGGCACGGCGCCGACGATCTGAGCCGGAGTGACAAATATTCCCGAGCCGATGCATGACCCCACGGCGATCATCGTCAGGCCGTACAGGGTAAGTTTTTTGCGAAGTTCCATTTTTATTAGCGATAAGCGATAAGCGATGAGTGATGAGCAAACTTGCAACTGAACCCGCATATTTGCGTTTTCCCGCTCAAATGTAACCATGTTACCCGCTACTCATCACTCATCGCTCATCACTCAGCACTAAAAATGAATATCGTACAGGAATTCAACGACTACCGCGCCCGCATGAACGAGCGCATTCTCGGCCAGGACAACAAAGTGCTCAAACGTTTCTGGAGTCTCGACAACCAAACCTACCAGGAAGGCGCCCTTGATGTGAAAACCAAGGAAATGCTCGGTCTCGTGGCCAGTATGGTGCTTCGCTGCGACGACTGCATCAAGTACCACCTCGGAAAGTGCCACGAATTGGGCGTCACGACGGATCAGGTTTTTGAAATTTTCGCCGTGGCCAACATGGTCGGCGGCTCCATCTGCATTCCCCACACCCGCCGGGCTGTGGAGTATTGGGACGCTTTGCAGGGAAGTTAACGGGTTTCGGGCTGGCGGGGTTTCGCTGCGTTTGTCTGCGTGAAACTGCCACATTCAATCAGTCCAAACCCCTGTGAGCCGTTGTTATTCGATTTACATTTAACACAAAATCATCCCCATGCAACGATACAACCTCAGTTACTGGGAGCGCGAAACATTTTTCAAGGACTACGACGTAGCCGTCATCGGTAGCGGGATCGTGGGCCTGACGGCCGCCATGCACCTGAAAACGCTCGATCCGGCCCTGCGGGTGGTCGTGCTGGAACGCGGCGCCCTGCCTGCCGGCGCCAGCACCCGCAATGCCGGTTTTGCCTGCTTCGGTTCCATGAGCGAACTGCTCGACGATATGACCCACCTGACTGAAGACGAAGTGCTGGCCGTAGTGGAAAAACGCTGGCGCGGTTTGCAACGCCTGCGCGCAGTGGTAGGCGACGCCAATATGGATTTCCAGATGCTCGGCGGTTACGAAATGTTCACCGACGAAGACGAGGAAACCTTTCATTCCTGTGCCGCACGGGTACCGGATTTCAACCGGAAGATCGGCACCATCACCGGCCACCCGGAAACTTACAAAATCGTGGACGACCGCTTGCCCGGTTTCGGGTTTCGGGGTGTGAATCACCTGATTCTGAACCAACCCGAAGGGCAGGTTCATACCGGAAAAATGATGGCTTCCCTGCTGCACAAAGCAGCGGAACATGGCATTCAGATTTTCAACGGCATCAATCTGGTTCGGCTGGAAGACTCCTCGCTGGGCGTAGAACTCGAAACCGACACGGGCTGGGTTTTGCGGGTGCCACGGGTGCTGGTGGCGGTGAACGGTTTTGCCAAAACCCTGCTGCCCGATGCCGAAGTAACGCCGGCACGCAACCAGGTACTGGTCACCCAACCTATTCCCGGCTTGAAGGTAGAGGGCTGCTTTCACTACGACCGCGGTTACTACTATTTCCGGAATGTGGACGGGCGCATCCTGCTCGGCGGCGGGCGGCACCTCGACAACTCCACCGAACAAACCAGCGAGTTCGGTTCCAATGCGCTTATCCGTAGTGCGCTGGTGCAGTTGCTCAAAACGGTCATCTGCCCCGGTCAGCCCTTCGAGGTAGATGCCTGGTGGACGGGCATCCTTGGCCTTGGGCCGGTGAAAAAGCCCATTGTGGAACGGTATTCCGACAATGTGGTCGTTGCTGTGCGCTTGAGCGGCATGGGGGTGGCTATAGGAACACTGATTGGGCAGGAGGGGGCGGAAATGTTGCTGGCTTAACTTCCAAAAAAACTTTTCAGGTTAAGCAAATTTGATCTCTGCAATTCGTGAACTTTGACCTGTTCTTTATTCACACTAACAACTGAATAATCTATGACACAGCTGCTGCGGACATTACCTGGCCTTTTTTTAGTGTTTTCGTTTTCCTTGCTTGTATTTTCATGCACTACCGATAACGAAGAGCAGTATCCTCAACTCTACCAATACCATGCAGTAGAATTAGGGCCTACAAAAATCTACGTCCTGACTGAAAACTCGCAAAACGAGATCACTTCGTTTAGCGGCGGGATCACGGACGATAGCCTCTTGACGGCAGGTTATCAATGGCTGAGCTACCAATTCTCGCCTGGGAAAATTGAACTGCTTGATGCTTCACAAGCTCAGATAACTGCAATTGACACATTTACTATTGGTTATACGCGCGAAGGGGATCGAATAACAATCGGCGACTCCACCCTTAGTGGGAATACATTCAATCTTGATCCCGATGGCACTGTCATGCGGTTAGCAATTCAGTGTTTGCAATACGCCAAGAAGCTGCCTCCCGGCCCCCCGGGAGGGGCCACTACTTTTTACGGCCCCTTGAATTGCGATTTTGCAACAAGCAGTGATGCGCTCCAATTTGTTGCCCATTCTCGCGCATATTCTGAGTTGAAGCCAGGGGATACGGTAGCTGTTAATTTTTCTAATTTTTTGTTTAAAAGGCAATAGCCCAGCGCCTGAGCGACCATCGGTACACGCATCGGGCAGAAAGATACGGAAAATGACTTGCCCAAAATTCTGCGAATCCATTCGCAAAAAAACCGGTATTTTTGCGAATCAAATCGCAAAAGCATGATAAAACGCATCCTGGACCAAGGCATTCGCGACCGGCTTTTTACCGGAAAGGCCATCCTGCTCATGGGGCCACGTCAAACGGGCAAGACTACCTTGCTGCACGCCATTTTTGATAACGAACAAGGCGTGCGCTGGCTTAACGGCGACGACCCGGAGACGCGTTTGTTGCTGGAGGACGTCACGGTGCTCAAATGGAAACGAATTCTCGGCGACAGCAAGATACTGGTGCTTGACGAGGCCCAGCGCATCAGCGACATCGGCCTCAAACTCAAACTTATCACCGACCAAATTCCAGATGTTCAGGTAGTGGCTTCCGGCTCTTCCGCCTTCGAGTTGGCCAACCGCGTCAACGAGCCGCTTACCGGCCGCAAATGGGCCCATCACCTTTTCCCGCTATCGTATGCCGAGATGGAGGCGCATCACGGATTTGTGGAGGAGCACAAACGCCTGCCCGAGCGCCTCGTGTATGGCTACTACCCCGAAGTGGTCAACCATCCGGGTGAGGAGCAGGCGGTGCTGGGCCAATTGATGGACAGTTTTTTGTACAAAGACATCCTGATGTGGGAGCGTATTCAAAAACCGGAAAAACTCACCCGGCTCCTGCAGGCGCTGGCCTATCAGGTGGGCAACGAGGTGTCGTACCACGAACTTGGGCAAATCGTTGACCTTGACAATCAGACCGTGGAAAATTACGTCACCCTCCTGGAACAGGCATTTATCCTGTTCAGGCTACCACCGTTGAGCCGCAACCTGCGCAAGGAACTCAAGCGCAAACGCAAGATATATTTTTACGACAATGGTCTGCGCAACGCCATAATTGCCCAGTTTCAACCCCTGGAGTTGCGGCAGGATGTCGGCGCCCTTTGGGAAAACTGGCTTATCAGCGAACGCAAAAAAACGCTGCACTACGGCGGTATTCACGCCAATACGTTTTTCTGGCGCACGCAGGATCAACAGGAAATAGACTACGTGGAAGAGCGCGACGGTAAGATGTGGGCATACGAGATGAAATGGTCGGCCAAGGCTAAACCGGCCTTTTCCAAAACCTTCACGCAAGCCTACCCGGAACACGCCCTACAGACCATCAACCGCGAAAACTACTACGAGTGGCTGACCTAATCCGCCCGCCGCAGCTCCATCGTCTGCACCACCGTTTGGCTGGTAGATTTCCACACCTGAAACGAACCCTTATTCTGGATCACGATCCACGCCTTAGATATATAGGTGTTGTTGCTCGTGATGGTAACTGACTCGGCGGTGTTGATCCAGTTGAAACCCCGGTCGCCGGGCTGGCGCACATTCCGGGTGAGCACGGGCAGGTCGTTTACGCCGGTGCCGTTGGTATTGAACCGGATGGTGCCCACGCTGCGGAACTCTTCTTTTTGCCCGCTGGGGAAAAGTTGTTCGTAGCGTTCCACATTCCAGTTGCCCACGAGCCGGCGCTGAAAACGCCGTTGAGCACTACAGGAGGCAAACAAAACCAGCACAAGGGCCAGAGATGAAAATTGAAATAGAAGTTTGTTAGGCATAGCGATCTTTCTTTCAGCGTTAAACGCCCGTAGTGGGCGAAATGATTTATTCCCGAATTTCTCCTGTACACACAAAAACACATCGGGCACCCCGGAAAACCGGGATGCCCGATGCAAAACGAAAAAAATCCCTTGTGCGTCAAGCCGCTTGTTCTTTTACCGTGAACACTTTGCGCGCCACATAAACGGCTGCGAGCAGGAGGGTGTACGAGATGGTTGCGGTCATGGTTGTGTAAGATTGGTTCGATTAGTGATGAAAAATTACCTGGTTAGGACTCTGATTGACGCGCAGTCCGGCAGATCGGGTTGCACGTTGCGGTGAAATCGTTCGTAGAACGGACAGCGTTTTTCAAACGCTGCCGGGGTGCGTAAATTTTTTAAAAAAAAATGTGGAGCGCAGATTAGGCTTTTGGAAGCGGATCATCATCGTAACCGGCTCAGCAACTACTGGAGTTTGCGATTCCAGAAAAGGAGCCTGTAAAATGGGAGAATCGAATTAAATGACGCTTTTCAGGCACGAATTGATCTTCTGCGAGGCTTTCACTTAAAAGCATGTGTACCTGTTTAAATTATTTTTGGAAAAAAATCTGCCCTATGGTGTGTACATTACTTATTCGACATACATTTGCGCCCCCTTTAGAAGAATTGGGGTGGCTCAAAGGAGCAGAAGTGGGCGGCAGGAAAATTTTTTTAAAAAATCCTGCCAAAAACTTGGTGACAAAAAAGTGCTTCGCCTACCTTTGCAGCCCGAAATTCAGAATTGTAAAATTTGACATTGGTCGCCTCAACGGAGGCATATCCATAAAAAGTTCATTGACAGAACGGTAGACGAAAGACTTTGTAGGTTCTTGAACAAGTTTTGATTAAAAATTACTTGAGTAGGGTTTGGGGTCAAATGTTGAGATTGGGTGCAAGAATAAAGGCTTTTTGCTCGGGCAACCGAGTTAATTAGCCAAAAAGCACACTATGGAGAGTTTGATCCTGGCTCAGGATGAACGCTAGCGGCAGGCCTAATACATGCAAGTCGAACGGTTCATGGTTTTCGGATCATGGATAGTGGCGCACGGGTGCGTAACGCGTACACAACATACCCTTTACTGG
>JAEUUV010000125.1 GCA_016787285.1 Saprospiraceae bacterium
AGCCAATTGGTTGAGCAGGTTATGGAAAACCGGATCAGGAACAGGAACGCCTGTGGGTCGCTCTACATCTTCATAAAACAACTGCTCGGGCGGGATGGGCAGGACACCCTCCATCTTCCAGCGCCCGAAATATTCGCGCACTTGTCCGGCGACGGCGCGCTGGGCAGCAACGGCCTCCAATGGCGGTAGATAAGGCAAGGTTCGGGCAGTGGTGCGCAGGGTTTGCAGGAGCGAAGCCGTGTCCACCACCACCGGCTCGGCAGGCAGGAATCCCAGAAAACGATACAGCCCGCCGCACCAGTCGGGCGAGAGGCCTGCCTCGGGCAGTTCCCATTCGAGGAAACCGGTGTCGGCCAGGTCGAGCAGCCACGCTTCGAGCGCTTCGGGCGTAGCCTCCACCACTTCCGGCAGATGCGTCAGGAGTTCGGCGAAAGCCATGCGGCGTTTGTTTTCCAGAAACGACTCCACGAGATGGTCAAGCAGGGGCGTAGCCGGTGTTTCCTGAAAACTCTCCGTTTCGCCGTCGAAGTAAAGCCAGCGGTACGCCGCTCCGTTTTTTTGCGCAATACAGGGATTGAGCCGAACATGCAGCGCCCGGTAGAACACCGGCTCGCGCAGCAACACGGTGTACAAGGCCTCCAGCAAGGCCACATTCGGACCGACAACACTTTTTCCAAAATCGGGCATCGGCTCGGCTTCCGGATCGCTTTCCACATTCAGTGCATGCAACGACACGGTAGCGAAACGGCCCAGCGGCACGGTACGGGTAGCCATCCGGGTGGCATACTGGTGTACGGCGAGGGCTGTCCGGCGCTCTTTTTTGGAAAATTCTTCGGGATTTTTCTCTGAAAAATGCGGCAGCCGGTCCAAAAGGTCGTGGCCGGCAAACAACAACGCCCGCTGAAATTCGGGTTCGGCAGCCACGGCCTGTATGCGCCGGTACGCCTCCACAAGTGCGTTGTCATACTGCTCCATGCAGCGGTCACGGGCAACCCGAAGCGCAGCAACGGCCTGTTCCCAGCCGCGCATGGCCTGCGCAAGTGCCGGAATCCGGGACTCCATTTCCTGCAAAAAAGCCGGAGCAGGCAAGCATTTTTTTTTGAAAAAATCTTTCCGGGCGTTGTACACCGCCGTGCGCAGGTTGCCCGCCGGCAAGGCGCCGAGGGCATCGTCGAAGGTGGCGAGCAGGGCGGTTTCGCAAATTATTCGCGCTGCTCCGGCGGCCTTGACGGCCGATTCCAGTGCCGGCCAGTCGGCAGCCGGCGGCCCTATGCGGGCGAAGGGCAATCCGGCAGTACGAACCAGGAGAAACGGATGTGCAGTGGCCATGGGACGAAGGACGGGTTAATTCCGGCTATTCTTCACCTTTTTTCAGTTAGGTAGACCTTGCCATATTTCGCCCGATTACAGCCCAATACCCAAGGCCCGGAGCGTTTCAAAGTCCACGTTGCCGTCGGCGGCCAGGTCGCGCTCGCGCTGAAACGCAGCAATCGCTTTTTGGGTAGCAGGAGAAAGAACCCCGTCGGCGGCGCCCTGAAAATAGCCCAGTGCCTTGAGCGCTTCTTGCACCTGCCGCACGGTATAGCCGGTCATTTTTTCGCCGCAGATGATTTCGCGCCACTCCGGAAAACCGCCCTTGCGAACCAGCCGGCGCTTGGTGATGGTAGCGTACTGGGCGGGCACAATTTCGGTTTGTAGCGAAGGGGGTTTGGCGAGTACCTTGCGCACGATGGGTTTGTACTCGGCAGGAATGGTATCCTGACGGATTGCGGCGGGGGTTTTCAGCACTTTTTTCCGCACGGTGATGAACTCCCCGGGTCCGTTGGCAGCCGGATCGGTGGCGCCGGGCTGTAGCACCCACCTGGCAATGCTCTGGTACTCCGCCGGTTCCATGCGTTCGACGGCGGCGGCAGGGGTTTTCACTTTTTGAACAGGTTTCGGATTGGTTTTGGCGGCCACCGGCGTGTAGCGCACGCAGTCGGTGGGGTCTTCGCCCTCGCAACCGATCGGCTCCTGCTTGAATACGGTCTGGTATTGGGCGGGTATTTCCACGAGGCACCACACAAAACAGTCGTCGGGGTCGGCGCCAAGGCAGTTCCGATCCGATTTTTTCCGAATCCACTTCGTGCTCGCAGGCCGAACCACCACGTTTTCCGTCACCGGCTCGTAGCGCTGCGGCAACACTTCCAGCAGCATGTACGCCGGCTCGACCTCTACCGGTTCCTCCACGGTTTCAAATACCACCTCGGTGACCGAATACGAGCGGGTAGCCGGCTTGATGAGCACGTCTTCCTGCACCGATTTGTAGGCGGCGGGATTGGTTTTCCGGCCCGGCGGCGAGATCAGAATTTTTTCCTCCACGATGTCGAAGACCGCCGGTACGGGCACAAGGCGTACGTACGATTCCTTCGACACATATTGCCCGGTGGCCGTCTCGAAAACCGGCTGCACGACGGAAGTTTCTTCCAATTCGGGCCGGAGCATGATTTGTTCGGTGACGGTTTCGTACTTGTCGGGCACATAGCACTTGGCGTAGCACTTGCCGGCCTGGGCGTTCGGGATATCGGTCGGCTGGGCAACGGCGGCAACGAGGGCCGCCGAAACGAAAAAGAGGGTGAGCAACTGGTATCGCAGCATGGTAAGCGGGTGTTTGGAACGGGCACAAAAGTCACAAACTTTTCAATTAATCCAGTCTCGGCACTTACGTTTGTGGGCGAATATTACCGTTCATCTCACAAACATGGCTGTATGACAACCCGCACGTTCCTTTTGCTCAATATTTTGGCTTTCAGCGCCGTACTGACAGCCAACTACCTCGCCAACGCCCTGCCGTTGAACGGAAAAACTACCGGCGAACTGTCGGGTCTGTATCCCAATCTGTTTGTCCCGGCCGGACTGACGTTTTCCATCTGGGGCGTCATTTACCTGTGGCTGCTGGTTTGGGTGGGGGTGCAGGTAGTGGCGCTTTTTCACCCTGCCACCCGGGCACGTATCGCTGCGGGCATCGAAAAAATCGGGCTGTGGTTTGCCGCTACCTGTGTGCTGAATGTCTCCTGGCTTTTTGCCTGGCACTGGGAGTTGTTGCCGTTGTCGGTGGCCGTTATGGTCGCGCTGCTGGTGGTCTTGTGGCGGCTGAACACCGGCATCGGCGCTCCGGCAGATGCCCTCGAAAAATGGCTGGCTCGGGCGCCGTTCGGCATTTATCAGGGCTGGATCACGGTAGCGCTCATCGCCAATGTGACGGCGCTGCTGGTATCGCTCCGCTGGGATGGGTTCGGCATTTCGGAATCTACCTGGGCGCTCGTCATGGTGATGGTCGGCGCCTTGCTGGCTACCTCCATTGTACGCATGTACGGCAACGTTTTTCACGGAATAGCCGTGGCCTGGGCCTTATTCGGTATTTACCTGAAACGCAGCGGCGACGCTGCCGACATGGGCGCCATACCGGTGGGCACGGTGGCCCTTGTCGGCATGGCGCTGGTGCTGTTTTGGGTGGTGGTACGGTGGCGTCAGTGGGCGAATGCTTAGAGTTGGAACAAATACCCTACATTCAGCAGGAGTGAACGCACCGAGGCCTCCACGTTGTCACTCCCGGACAAATTGGTCAGCGGCAGTTGGTAGCGAACCTCCCCGAAAAGCGAGCCTTTAGCCCCGAGAGGGAATTTCACGCCGCCGCCGAAGTCGGCGAAAACCTGG
>JAEUUV010000146.1 GCA_016787285.1 Saprospiraceae bacterium
AGTTTGCGTAGTTCGGTTTTGCGCAGCAGCAGCTTGCGGGTACGACGCGGCTCGTGGTTTTCGGTAGCCCCGTACGCGTACTCGGCGATGTACATGTTCCGAATCCAGAGTTCGCCGTTTTCCATGGTGCAGTAGGCGTCGTTGATGTTGGCGTTACCGGCGCGCAGGCTCTTGATTTCCGTTCCGGTCAAAACAATACCTGCATCGTACTCCTGCACGAATGCGTACTCGAATTTAGCCTTGCGGTTGGTAATCTCGAGTTTGGATGCTTTGGATTTTGTCTTGGCCATGTTGTTCAGTTTTTCAAGGTGGGTAGCCCGACGATCTCACGGACTTCCTTCAGGGTTTGCTGGGCGCGTTTGCGAATGACGGCGCTGCTGTCCTGAATCTGGGTTTTCACGGCTTTTTTGTCGGCTTGCAGGCTGTGCAGCCGCTCGCGAAACGCCGACGTGAGCGCCGCTACGGCATCGGCCACGGTTTCTTTCAGTTCGCTGTACCGCAGGGCACCGCTTTTGTAGTCGGTCATCAGGGCGTTGTGGGCATCCAGTTGGCCGCAGGCACGCAGGATTTCAAACAGGTTGGCTACGCCCGGACTCATCTGGCCGGCGGGAGTATCACCCGTGTCGGTCACTGCCGATTTGATCTGCTTTCGGATCCGGTCTTCTTCGCCGAACAGGTTGACGTAGTGCTTTTCGCCGAGACTCTTGCTCATCTTGCGGGACGGGTCGGCCAGCGACAGGATTTTGGGCGTCTCGGTGTACAGCGGTTCCGGGTGGCGGAAGTAGGGTTTGCCGAACTGGTGGTTGAAGCGCTGCGCGATGTTGCGCGAGAGTTCCAGATGCTGCTCCTGATCTTTGCCTACGGGCACGTAATCGGCGTGGTAAATCAAAATATCCGCTGCCTGCAACACCGGGTACGTAAACAGGCCCGTGCTGACGAAGGCCTCCTTGTCGGTTTCTTTCAGTTGGTCCGACTTGTCTTTGAACTGCGTCATGCGGGCAAGTTCGCCGTAGGAACTCACGCAGCCGAGCACCCAGGCCAATTCGACGTGTTCGGGCACGAGGCTTTGCAGAAACAGGTATTCCGGCTTGACACCGCAGGCCAGCAGGTAAAACACCATTTTCCAGGTGTTTTCGCGCAGGGTGTCGGCCTTGTACGGCATGGTCATGGAGTGGTAATCCACCACGCAGTACAGGCAGCGGTAGTCGTCCTGGAGGCGCACCCAGTTTTGCACGGCGCCGAAGTAGTTGCCGAGGTGCAGGTCGCCTGTGGGTTGAATGCCGGAGAGGATGTTTTTCATAATGAGTGAAGGTTTCGGGTTGGAAGGTTAGAAGGTTTCTGGTTTCGGGTTGGTAGGTTTCGGGTTTCGCCGCTGTTGGCGTCCCCGCCAACAGCAACATCGAGCGTTACTCTTGCTGTTGGCGGGACGCCAACAGCGGCGAAAAGATTCCGTCCGATCTACGTTTGTCATCCTGGCGGGAACCGTCCGATCTACGGAGGCTTGGCCCGGTTGCATCGCTCCCACCGTAGGCCGGACGGTTCCTTTCAGGATGACAAATCTTACAAGGTTGCGATGACCGAAATTTCAATATTTACAAACTTGGGCAATTCAGACACCTGCACTAATTCGCGGGCCGGAGCGAATTCCGGTTTGAAATACTCCCCGTAGATGGCGTTGATACGCCCGAACAGGTTCATATCCTTGACGAACACCGTGGCTTTCAGTACTTTTTCGAGGCTGGAGCCGGCGGCTTCGAGAATGGCACGCAGGTTTTGCAGCACCCGATGTGTTTCCGCTTCGATGCTGTCGAGCACCAGGTCGCCTGTTTCCGGGTTGATGGCGATCTGGCCGGACACGAACAGCATGCCGTTGAACGCCACCGACTGGTTGTACGGCCCGATGGGGGCAGGTGCATTGGGGGTGTTGATGATTTGTTTCATACAAGAAAGTTGTTTCAAAAATTTAAAACGAGGGCTTAACAACAATACGAACAGTTCCGTTCCAGGCGACGATACCACTCAAAACTCAAACCCCAAAACTCAAAACTTAATACGCTTTCGCAAACAACACCCGCTGCCTGCTCGGCTTGCCGGTCAGGATACAGGTGCCGGGTTCTTCCGGGTTGCCCACGGGAATACAGCGGATGGTGGCTTTGGTTTTTTCCTTGATTTCCACCTCGGTTTCGGTAGTGCCGTCCCAGTGGGCCGAAACAAAGCCGCCTTTGTTCTCCAGCGCATCTTCGAATTCCGCCCAGGTGTCTACCGGGGTGATATGCGCGTCGCGGTAGGCTTTGGCGCGGTTGAACAGGTTGGCCTGAATGTCGTCGAGCAGCTGAGCCACGTGGTCGGCCACGGTATCGAGCGGCACGCTGGATTTTTCCTTGGTGTCGCGGCGGGCCACTTCCACCTGGCCGGCGTCGAGGTCGCGCTGGCCGAGGCCGAGGCGTACCGGCACGCCGATCATTTCGTATTCGGCAAATTTAAAGCCGGGGCGGTTCTGGTCGTCGTCGTCTACCTTGACCGAAATGCCCTTGGCACGCAGTTGGGCGGCAATTTTATTGGCGGCTTCCAGCAGTTCGGGCACCGGCTTGGGAATGGGCACGATCACGACCTGAATCGGCGCCAGTTTGGGCGGCAACACGAGGCCGTCGTCGTCGGAGTGCGTCATGATCAGGCCGCCGACCAGGCGCGTGGACACGCCCCAGGAGGTGGCCCAGACGAGTTCCTGCTGGTTGTCTTTGTTGAGGAAAAACACATCGAAGGCCCGGGCGAAGTTCTGCCCCAGGAAGTGCGACGTGCCTGCCTGCAACGCCTTGCCGTCCTGCATGAGTGCCTCGATACAGAAGGTTTCGTCGGCGCCGGCGAAGCGTTCGTTCGGTGTTTTTATGCCCTTGATAACCGGCATAGCCATGTACTCCTCGGCAAAGCGGGCATACACATCCAGGATTTTCAGGGTTTCTTCCATGGCTTCCTCGCTGCTGGCGTGGGCAGTGTGGCCTTCCTGCCAGAGGAATTCTGCGGTGCGGAGGAAGGGGCGCGTGCGCATTTCCCAACGCACCACATTGGCCCACTGGTTGATGAGCAGGGGTAGATCGCGGTAGCTCTGAATCCAGTCGCGGTAAGTATTCCAGATGATCGTTTCCGAGGTAGGGCGCACGATCAGTTCCTCTTCGAGTTTGGCCTCGGGGTCCACCACCACGCCTTTGCCGTCAGGGTCGTTTTTGAGTCGGTAGTGGGTCACCACGGCGCATTCCTTGGCAAAACCCTCCACGTGAGCGGCTTCTTTGCTGAGAAAACTTTTGGGGATAAACAGCGGGAAATAGGCGTTGACGTGGCCGGTTTGTTTGAACATGCCGTCCAGTGCGTCGCGCATTTTTTCCCAAATTGCAAATCCGTGGGGCCGGATGACCATGCAGCCGCGCACGGGCGAGTTATCGGCCAAACGGGCTTTGCGAACTATGTCGAGATACCACTGGGAGTAGTCTTCGGATCGAGGTGTAATTTCTTTTGCCATGCTGAAATGTGGTTGAGCGATTCTGTGATTTTTTCCGGCTAAAACGTCACCTTTCGGGGGCTTTCCAGTCTAATCTGAAATTTTTTAACAATCGGTGTACGGCTCAAAGTTCGTTTAAGCCAACTTTAACAGCAGCGTTCTGTTCAATTAAAGCGGTTTTAACCAAAAAAGCGGGCAAAGGTAATACTTTTGGGCCTGTAATCGCTTCAAACGCAAACATGTACTACCTAAATTCTTTGCTATGAAAAATATGAAGTCCTTGATCGAAATGCTTGCCCTCGCGGTCGCCGTTTTGTTCGTTTTGCCCGCTCAGGCGCAGGACGACCTGTACTACGACCCGGCTACGGACGCGACTTACCGTCCGCCCGCCGACCCCGATAACTACCCCCGGGAAGAAAGTAAAATCACCAAACGCTATGACGACGAGTACTACGAGGAGGATGACTACGCCTATGAATACTCCTCGCGTATCCGCCGCTTCCACCGTCCGGCACAGGTTGTAGATTACTACGATCCGTACTTCGTGGACATGTGGATGTACGACCCGTACTACTCGCCCGGCGCCACAATTTATGCCGGCGGGTACAATGACTACTGGCGCTGGCGCCGGTGGCAGCGCTGGCAGCGCTGGAACTCCTGGTCCATGTACGATCCGTATTGGGGGACCGGGTTCAACAACTGGGGCTGGAGTTTTTCCATCGGACGCCCCTGGGGCTGGAACACCTGGCACAATCCGTACGTGTGGAACAACTATTTCTACGATCCGTACTGGGTGTGGAACGGCTACAACCCCTACTACTGCCCCAACAACGTGTGGGTAAACAACAACTATTACTGGAACAACACCGGCGGTTACAACAATAATAACGGCGGCTACTCGCCCAAAACCTATACCGGTGTGCGCCGTGGTGGTACCACGGTCAATCCAGGTTATGCCCGCATGGTGAACAGCACAGACAACACCACCAAGGGCGACCGCCTGGCCCCGTCCAAAACCGCACCGGTGATCGAACTGGATCGCCGCCCCGACCGCTTTCAGTCTACCAGCGGCGACCGCAAACCCGCCGACGGCACCCGCGTACGCGCTACCACGCCGGAAACCACCCGCCCAACCCGCGATGTACTGACGCCCGAACGCGAAGGCCGCGCCACCCGTGATGTGACACCCTCCCGGGAAGGTCGCCAAACGCGCGACGTGACGCCGGTCGAGCCGAATTCCCGCCCGAAGCGCGACGTGACGCCCGAGCGCGACACCCGTCCGGCACGCGAGGTAATGCCCGAACGCGAATCTCCGCGCGAACGCGATGTCACGCCGACCCGCGAAACGCGTCCGACGCGAAAGGACGAAACTTCTTCCCGCGAGGTGACGCCAAGCCGCCGGGAAAGCACCCGCGAACGCGAAGTGGATGAACGCCCAAGCCGGCGCTCGGAACCGTCGTACGAACGGCAGTCCCGTTCATCCGACAATGACCGCGGCGGGTTTCAGCCCGGCCGCAGTGAACGCTCGTCCTCCGGCGGCGGTACTATCCGTAGCGGCGGCGACGGTGGCAGCCGGAACACGGCGCCTTCCTCCCGCAGCAGCGAAAGCGGAGGCCGTAGCCGCCGTGGCAATTGAACTGTTAGCAATAGTCCAATGATCAATCAAATGGGTGGAAACCGGTCCTGTCGCCCCTTTCCACCCATTTGTATTTTCACGACCCCATTTGCCACATCTCGAATTTATCAACAAAAAAATCTGGCATTATGAAGCAATACCTCACGCTGCTTTTTCTGAGCCTTGCAGCAACAGCCTTTTCCCAAACCGCCGGTGATGTCCTCAAGTATTCCTACCTGAACCCGGGCGGTACCGCCCGATACATTGGCGCCGGTAGTGCGTTTGGCGCCCTCGGCGCCGAATTCGGCGCCCTGAGCCAAAACCCCGCCGGTCTGGCCATGTACCGCACAAACGAACTGAGCGTGACGCCCGGCCTGCGTTTTGCCAATACCGACGCTACGCTCAACGGCTCCACGCTGGATGAAAGCAAAACCCATTTCCGGTTCGACAACCTCGGCCTCGTATTCAACACCACCCCCGGCGGCGGCAAATGGAAAACGTTCAACGTGGGCATCGGATTCAACCAGCAGAACAACTACAATCAGGGCATCTATTACTCCGGCAATGCTCCTGGTACCATTCTCACAAACTGGTACAACGATGCCAGAGGCGTGCTCGCCGGCGGCGGAACGACAGATGATTTTGACCCGTTTACCGGTAAACTCGCCAGGCTGACGGGCGCCATTTTCGGCAACTCGGCAGCTAACCTGACCTACGATTTTGCCAACGATCCCAATGCATCCGTCGAGCACACCCAGTCCATCACCCAGTCGGGTACCATGAACGAAATGGTAATCTCCCTGGCCGGCAACTACGATGAAAAACTGATGATCGGCGCTACGGTCGGCATCCCGTTTGTGCGCTACCGATTCAGTTCCGAGTATCAGGAAAAGGACATTGACGCTGTGGTGGAAAACTTTGACCGGCTGTCGTACACCGAATTCCTGAATACCGATGGATTTGGTGTAAACGTCAAATTCGGCGTGATCTACCGCGCCAGTCAGGCCGTGCGCATCGGCGCGCACGTGCATTCGCCGACCTGGCTCAGCCTGACCGACGATTACAGCACTTCGTTCACGTATGCGTTCACGGAAGACGGCACGCCATACAATTTCACCGAAAGTTCGGGCAATGCCGTGATTGACTACAAACTGACCACGCCCTGGCGTGCAGGCGTAAGCGGCGCCGTGCTCATCCAAAAACAGGGCTTCCTGAGCGCCGAAGTGGAATGGGTGGACTACAGTGCCAACAAATACGATTTCACCTCCGACGTGGGTAATGCCCAGAACCAGCTGGACGAACAACGTGAAAATGCAGCCATTCAACGCCTGTACGAACCGCGCATGAATATCCGTGTCGGCGGCGAAGTGGCACTCGACGAGTTTCGCCTGCGCGGCGGGGTTAATCTGCTGGGGAAACCCCTCGCCGAAGACGATGGATTTAATCTCGGCTATACTGCCGGCGCGGGTATTCGCAGCGAGTCGTTTTTCCTCGACCTCGGTCTTCGCATCGGCTCCGGTACCGGCTCAGTCATTCCGTATGCCGACGGGTTTGAGGTTGACACCAAAAACTACGTCACCAACATCCTGATGACCCTCGGATTCAAGTTCTGAGCCACCGTATCAAAGAAACACCCCTGCGCCGCTTCGGTACACCACGGTAGCCACCACATGGCCCACCATACCCAGGACACTGCGGTCAATGATGCTCATGTTGTCGTTGTGGGTGTGGTGGTAGGCGCCAAAAGAATTGGGCGGCGGATTCGGGATGCTGATGATGTCCACCGTGGGAATACGCGTGCCGCGCATGACGAACACGTGGTCGTCGGTCACGTAGCCGCCGGAAGTGTTGGGGAAATAACTGCCATAACCGAGTTCGGCGGCAATATTCCAGATTTCGGTTTGCACCCGCGGAGCATTTTGTGTGGAGTAACTCTCTTTGGGAAACACAGCGCCCCGGGCGCCCACCATGTCGAGCAGGATGCCGAATTGCGCGGTGTAACCGGGCTTGTGCGGGGTTCGTGCCCAGTGTTGCGAGCCGAGGCACCAGGTCAGGGTTTTGGCTTCGTTGGCAGCCTGGGCCATGATAGACTGACCGCCTTCCTGGCTGCGGTCGTCACCGAGGTCTTCGGCATCGAAACAGATGAGGTCCACACCCACATCCACCGGATTTGCCTGAAGTATTCGGGCAATTTCGAGCAGTACCGCCACACCGCTGGCCCCGTCGTCGGCACCGAGGATGGGCTTGTCCTTGTCTTTGGAATCCTTGTCGCCGATGTGACGGCTGTCCCAGTGCGCCGAAAGCAGGATGCGTTTAGGCAGTTCGGGTTTGTACTGGGCAATGATGTTCACCGCATCGCGCGGGCCGAAGTAGGTCTGCGCCGTGAATTTTTGCTCCACCACAGTCATGCCCATGCGGGTAAACTCGGACACTAACCAGGCCCCGCATTTTTTATGGGCCGGCGTACCGGGCACGCGCGGGCCGAAATCCACCTGTTTTTGGACAAATGCAAACGCCGAATCGGGACTGAATGCCGGCACGTTCACGCTCACTGCCGGTTTGGGCGGGGTGTCGGGCTGGTCGGAGGGATCGGGTTTATTGGGTAGGTACTGAAGCAGGTACGGGACGGCAAATGCCGCGAGGAGCAGCACGACGAGCCAGAAGCGTTTGTTGCGAAAAAGACTGTTGCTTGCCATGTGGGAAGAGATTCCGGATTGGGAAAGTAGTTTGAAAAAACGGGTCGGTAAACTGTTTTCAGGGGTGTTTTATTCTTAGTTGAGTGTCAGATTTCGCACCATTTCAAGAAAACTTTTGGCAAACAACGGCATGGAACTGAAGTCAAGTTGGTTCGAGTCGAGACGCAGGCGTGGGTACTCGCTGCGGTTATTTTCGACAATAGTACGAATGGCCTGCTGGATCGGGCGCTTGTCGGGCAGTCCGTCCGGGGTAGTATAGGTTGGGAAGCCGAGATCGTGGAAAAATTTGGTTTCTGTGATCTGGAAAAACAGGTGAAACAGGTCGCGGTCGGGCCGGGGCGGCACATTCTGGAACAAGGCGTTGCCGACAATGTACTGCGGAATAGCCAGTGCCAGTTCGAGGTGGTTCTGGCTGAGGTGCCAGTCCATGTTGGGCAGTTCGCCGTCAATGAGGGCCATCACGCGCTCGTGGTTGGCGGGCGGATTCACGCCGAAGGTGCTGCGCGTGCGGTACAGCTCGCGCAAAACCTGCTCTTTCGGACGGTCGAGAACTTTCTGAAACTCCTTGCGCAGCGCGATGATTTTCAATTGGTTGGTGCGTTCATCCTTGGTGAAATAGATGCCGTATATTTTTTCCAGCACATCCATCACAAAGCCCTCAGGGCGCAACAGGTAGTCGAGTCGCAAGGCCAGGGCCAGCAGCAGGTAGGCGTAGCCGCCGGGAAATTTGTTGGGGTCGGGGTCGGCCTTGTCCATCAGCGCGAGTGCCGATTTGATCTGCTCGCAGAGGTATTCGTACTTGACGGCTTTTTCTGTCTCCGGAATTTCCGCTCCGGGCAGGTTGTCCACGGGGTGCAGGGTGCTGAATTCGTCAATGAGCAGGTCGTCCTGCTTGTCGGCATGGATGGCCAGTTCGCGCAGGGCGTGAAGCAGTTTCAGCGGCGAAGCATCCACGCCGGGCGTGTCGAAGCGCAGGGTAAGGATGTTATCGGGCGAGAGGGCAAAGCGGCAAAAACGGAGGCTGTAGTTGTACTCCATGAGCCGGCGCAGGAAACCCACGTTCAGGTCGTCGGCACGAGCCACCTTGCTTTCGGCCAGCACTTTTTCGGGTGAAGCAATGCCGGTAATGCGTTGCGAACCTTGCTGAATGTCAAAATTCAGGGCGTCGCCTTCCTGTTTCCAGCGCACGTTGTCGAGGCTGTCGTCGCGCAGGTAGGTGAAAAATTCCCCGTAGGCCTCCAGGTGTTCGCCCTTGTCGAACAGTTCGATGGAGCGGTTCCAGGCGGCTACCTGATCGTCCGACTTGAACGCGTCGGTGTAGCGTCCGAAAGGAATGTCCGGTAACGCCGGTTGGCGTTTGCCAAAAAGTTTTTCAAAAAAACTCATGCGGAGTATTTCAGGAAGGTGTCGAAAAAAGCGCCGTAAAAGTAGCAAGTTTGCCGGGAAAAAAGGGGGTACATGAAAACGTTTCGGACAATCGTGCCCGTTGAGCGGGCGCCGTTCGGCATCGCGCACACCGATCGCATGCTGTTGGTCGGCTCGTGTTTCACCGAACATATCGGTGAGCGGCTGGCCGCCGGCAAATTCCCGACGCTGGCCAACCCCAACGGCATCGTGTACAACCCGGTGTCCATCGCCCGCAGCCTGCACGCGCTGCAACAGTCTGATTACGAACCCGAAACCGCTCTGTTTGAACACGCGGGACTCTGGCACAGTTGGGAGCACCACGGGCGGTTTTCGCATCCCGACCGAGATACGGCGGCTGAAAAAATCCGGGTCGCCCACCGGCAGGCCGCGGCGTTTCTGCAAACCGCCAACCGCCTGCTCCTCACGCTCGGCACGGCGGAAGTGTTCACCCTGCGGGAAACCGGGCAGGTGGTGGCCAACAACCACAAGGTACCCGCCGACCGCTTCGAACAGCGCCGGCTGAGCGTGACCGAAACGGCAGATGCACTCGCCGGAGCGCTGTTGTCCCTGCACGCTGCCATGCCCGGGCTTCGGGTGGTGCTCACGGTCAGTCCGGTGCGGCACCTGCGCACGGGATTTGTGGAAAACCAGCGCAGCAAGGCCGTGCTCGTGCTGACCTGCGCCGAACTCTGCCGGCGCCTCGATTTTGTGCACTATTTCCCGGCCTACGAACTCCTGCTCGACGACCTGCGCGACTACCGGTTTTATGCCGACGACATGCTTCACCCCTCCGACGCAGCCGTGGACTACATTTGGGAGTATTTTGCCGACACGTATTTTTCTCCGGAGACTCGGCGCCTGTTGGAGCGGATTTCCAAAATACAAGCTGCTGCCCGGCACCGGCCGTTTCACCCCGAAAGTCCGGAGCACCGGGCGTTTGCCCGGCGGCAAGTGGAGCAGATCGGGGCGTTAAGTGCTGAATATCCACACCTGGATTTTGAAGATGAAAAAAGTGCTTTGGTGTTTTAGTTGCTTCAAAAACACAAAAACGCCTAAACCCTAAAACACTTCCCGCTATCTTTGCCGCCCATTTTTAAACACTTCGACAAAACGCTGAAATACATGAATATTGCCGTCGTCGGTACCGGTTACGTAGGTTTGGTAACGGGCACCTGCTTTGCCGAAACAGGCAACAACGTCATCTGTGTGGACAACAACGAACAGAAAGTGCGCCGCTTGAAAAACGGAGAAGTCCCGATTTACGAACCGGGCCTCGACGTACTGTTCGACCGCAATACCAAGGAAGGCCGCCTGCATTTCACCACCAACCTGCGCGAGGCTATAGACGCCAGCCAGATCATTTTCCTCGCCCTGCCCACGCCCCCGGGCGAAGACGGCAGCGCCGACCTGTCGTACATCATGGGCGTGGCGCGTGAGTTGTCGGGTATGATTACCGACTACAAGGTCATCGTGGACAAGAGCACGGTACCGGTGGGCACGGCGGAAAAAGTGGCGGCCATCATGGCCGAAAAACTGCCGAAAAAACTGTTCGACGTGGTGTCCAACCCCGAGTTCCTGCGCGAAGGCGTGGCCGTGGAAGATTTCCTCAAGCCCGACCGCGTGGTGGTGGGCACCCGCAGCGAAAAGGCCCGCAAGGTGATGCGCCAGTTGTACGAGCCGTTTGTGCGGCAGGGCAACCCAATCTATTTCATGGACGAGCGCTCCGCCGAAATGACCAAGTACGCCGCCAACTCGTACTTGGCCACACGCATTTCGTTTATGAACGAGATCGCCAACCTCTGCGAAAAACTGGGCGCCAACGTGGATCAGGTGCGCATCGGCATGGGCAGCGACAGCCGCATCGGCAAGCGCTTCCTGTTCCCCGGCATCGGCTACGGCGGCTCCTGTTTTCCCAAAGACGTGCAGGCCTTGGCCAAAACCGCCAGCGAAAACAGTTACGATTTCAAAATCCTGAAATCAGTGATGAAGGTCAACGGTATCCAGAAGAGTGTGCTGACCAAAAAAATCCGCCGCTTTTTCAAAAACGACCTCAGCGGGCGCACCATCGCAGTCTGGGGCCTGGCCTTCAAACCCAATACCGACGATATCCGAGAGGCGCCGGCCTTAGTCATCATGGACGAACTGCTGACCGCCGGTGCACGGGTGCAGGCTTTCGACCCCGAGGCCATGCCGAACGTCCGGGCGATTTACGGCGACCGGGTTGTGTTTGCCGATACCATGTACGACGCGCTCAAAAACGCGGATTGCCTGATTATTGCCACCGAGTGGAGCGAGTTCCGCACACCCGATTTTGACAAAATAACCAGCCTGCTTCGCGAACCGGTCATCTTCGACGGCCGCAATGTGTACGATGTGGAGCAAATGAAAGCGCTCGGATTTCAGTACGCGAGTATCGGCAGACCCAAAGTGAAGGGGAAAAAACGCGTGGTATGATGCGTGCGGGTTAACTCAGATTCAAATCGCTTCTTCCCGAAAATTCCCCTGCCCCATCCGCAAAACTTCGGCAGATACCCGCTTTCTTTGTGCTCCTTTTTTTCACGCATTTCAACACGCTCGAAACCGAAGTATTCGCATGGCCAAAATTTTAATCGTTGACGACGAAATGCCCATCCGCCGCATCCTGCGCGAGATTCTTGAATTTGAACAATACGACGTGGAGGAAGCCTCCGACGGCCTGGAGTGCGTCTCCAAAGTGCAGCGCGAAAAGTATGATGTGGTCATCATGGACATCAAGATGCCCAAAATGGACGGCATCGAAGCGCTCGAGCGTCTGCAAATACTCTCCCCCGAAACGCCCGTCATCATGGTCAGCGGCCACGGCACCATTGACACCGCCGTGGAGGCCGTCAAAAAAGGCGCCTTCGACTTCATCTCCAAGCCGCCGGACCTGAACCGCATGCTCATTACCGTGCGCAATGCCATGGAAAAGGCCGAATTGGTGACTACCACCCGCGTGCTGCAAAAACAGGTGAAAAGCGGCAGCAAGGGCGTCACCATGATCGGCGAGAGCGCGCCCATCGCCGAAATCAAACGTTTGCTGGAAAAAGTGGCGCCTACCGAGAGTCGTGTGCTCATAACCGGCCAGAACGGTACCGGCAAGGAACTTGTGGCTCGCTGGATTCACGAAAAAAGCAACCGCGCCAACGGCCCCATGGTGGAGGTGAACTGCGCCGCCATACCCGCCGAACTCATCGAAAGCGAATTGTTTGGCCATAAAAAAGGCTCCTTCACCGGCGCAATCGCCGACCGACCCGGCAAATTTGAGCAAGCCGACGGCGGCACGCTGTTCATGGACGAAATCGGCGACATGAGCCTTGACGCCCAGGCCAAAGTGCTGCGCGCGCTGCAGGAAAGCAAAATCACCCGCGTAGGCGACAACAAGGAAATCAAAGTGGACGTGCGTGTACTGGCTGCTACCAACAAAGACCTGCGCGCCGAAATCGCCGAGGGCCGCTTCCGCGAAGACCTGTACCACCGTCTGGCCGTTATCGTCGTGCAGGTGCCGTCCCTCAACGAGCGCCGCGACGATATTCCTCTGCTTATCGAACATTTCAACCGCCGCATCAGCGACGACTACGGACATCCGCCCAAAACCTTCTCCCCCGACGCCATCCGCGCCCTGCAGGAATACAACTGGACCGGCAACATCCGCGAACTTGCCAACGTGGTGGAACGCCTGCTTATCCTGTGCGACCAGACCGTGCGCGAGGAGGATGTACGCCAGTATGTGTTTCCGAAATAATGAATAGCGCTTTTCACCGCGGAGACGCGGAGTGTTGGCAGCATGTGACAGCATACGAGGCTCGCACAAAACTATATTCGGTAAACACTGTTCCGTTTGCACGTTTTCCTACTGAAAACCAGTAACCTTCCAACCCTCCAACCAGAAACCTGCTACCCGGCATGAGCCTCGATACGATCAAACAGCCGATTGCCGCCGAACTGGACGTTTTTGAAAAACGCTTTCGGGACTCCATGCGCAGCCATGTACCGCTGCTCGACAAAATTACCTGGTACATTGTGCAGCGCAAAGGCAAGCAGGTGCGGCCCATGCTGGTGCTGCTTAGCGCTCGGGTATTCGGCCCCATCACCGAGGCATCGTACACCGCCGCCTCACTGGTCGAACTGCTTCACACCGCCACCCTCGTACACGACGACGTGGTGGACGACGCCTACGAGCGCCGGGGATTCTTTTCGATCAATGCCCTCTGGAAAAACAAAATTGCCGTACTCGTCGGCGATTTCCTGCTCTCGCAGGGACTCTTGCTCAGCGTCCGCCAACAACAATTTCACCTGCTCGAAATCGTGAGCCGGGCCGTCAAGGAAATGGCCGAAGGCGAGTTGCTTCAAATGGAAAAAGCCCGTCGGCTCGACATCCGCGAAGAAATTTACTACGACATCATCCGTCAGAAAACAGCCTCCCTCATCGCCGCCGCCTGCTGCGCCGGTGCATCCAGTACCGCCACCGACAGCGCCGACGCAGAGCGCATGCGGCTTTTCGGGGAAAAAACGGGCATGGCTTTTCAAATCCGCGACGATCTCTTCGATTTCGGCACCGACGACGTGGGCAAACCCCTCGGCATTGACATCAAGGAGAAAAAAATGACGCTTCCGCTCATTTATGCCCTTTCCCAAGCAGATCGAGCCACCCGTCGGCACATCATCAACCTCGTCAAAAACGAAAGCCACAAAACCGAGAAAGTGGATGAAGTGATCCGGTTTGTCCGCCAAAGCGGTGGCCTCGAATACGCGCGCCAGATTATGTACCGTTACCGGCAGGAAGCCCTCGACCTGTTGAACGCCACGGCGCCCGAAAGCCCCGCCCGCCAGGCACTGGGGGATTTGCTGATGTTCGTGACGGAGCGGGAGAAGTGAATCGTCAATTTTGAAAAACACTTACGCGCATCCGATGCGCAGAATGGCGATTCATTTTCCAGCACTTCCGCGTACTTTCGCACAGCCCGGAAACGAAACTCCGGCTCTTCTGCATGAACACCGCTCAACTCCGCCAATGGCTCGCCGCCGGAAAAACCGAACGTGTCCTCGAAGAATTACTGCGGGAAACCGTTGGCGTTGATTCCGACCTGCACTACGAGGCCACGCTGCTTTCCGCGCGTTTTGAGCACATCACTCATCAAAAACGCCTCGGCACCGTCGAATTTGAAGACGAAGCCCGCGAACTCGCCCAGATCAATCATGCCGCGCTGGATATCATCAACCAGTTGGACAAAATCGTGCGCCCCGGTGGCATTCCATCCTGGGCCAAGGCGTCCACAACCGTGCTCTTAGTGCTCGGATTGCTCGGCGGCGTCGGCTATGCGGCAGGGTGGTTTGAAAAAAATACGGACTCGGTGGCGACAAACACCGAACAAACAGCAGCCCGCGATACACCGTTGGTACAGACGCAGCAGCCTGCAAAAACGGAATCCGTCCAGCCCAGGCAAGAAACAGAGCCTGTGCGCGAACCGAATCCGATAAAAACAAAACCACGGACTACTGCAGGCACGACGGCGGCGCAGCGAAAAGCCGCCCGATCTGTTCCGCAAGCTACAATTCCACCAAAAGAACCGGCCATCGAGCCGGCCAAATCCGAACCGGAAAATGCCCGGACGGAGGAGAGCGGCCTTCGCACGCTGCTCCCGGAAGGAGAAGCCTTGGCGGTGAATTGCAAAACCAACAAGGGACGCTTGAACATTCACTACCGCGCAGGCGAAGCCATCCGGTTTTATGTCCTCGCGAATCAGCCCTGCTATGTGCGGGCTATTTACCAGATTGCCGACAAACGACTTGTACTCCTGACCGATAACCGGCAACTATCGGTTACTCAAGAAGATCAATGGCTGGAACTCGGCTCCGGCTTCGAGGCGGCCGATCCGTTTGGCGAACAACGGGTGTACGTATTTGCCCAAACCACGCCCTTTCCGCCACTGACCACCCGTAATGCCTCTGACGGCACCATTTTCATTACGGAAAACCTGAACGAAGCCCTGAACATCACCCGCAAACTCAAGCGCAGGCAAACCTTTGCCGAACAGGATGTTATGCTTAAAACGCACCAGTGAAGAAAGGTTAGACGTTTGGAAAGTTAGAGGGTTGTCACAAGGTGTAACTTTCCAGCCTTCCAACCTTTTTTAACCAGAAACCTTTCAAAGGTAAGTCAGTACGCCTGCCTGAAGGGAGAAAGAATGAACCGGTTCCTGTTTGGGGCCGTAGCCTTTCCCGGCGAAGGTGCGACGGTATGCCGGCTCGACAAATGCGGTATGGCGGCCTTTACCCAACCGATGCTCGACGCGGATGCCGGCATCCAGGGAGGCATACAGGTTGTCGGCGAGCGTTCCTTTTTCGAGCAGGCCTTTGCCGGGGCTTTTCAGGTTGGGCGCCGAATTAGGGTCTGGCAACAAATTGGGTGGAACCGAGCCGGCAGGATAATAGACCGAGCCATAGTCGTAGTGTTTATCCAGGGTCAAATTCAGTGTAGTACCGGCTACGAGGTGTGCGCTTGTACGGCCTGTCTGCGCAAGGCGCCGGGTGACTTTCACCGGTACCGTGAGCAAGTCGGCGCGCACATTGGAGAGTGTGGAGCCGTAGTAACCGTCCACAGGATTACCGCTGTAAATGTCTACCTTCTGTTTGGGGGTGAACTGTTTGCCGGTATAGCCGATTCCTGCCTCTACGCCCCATTTGCCGGGGCGGTAACCGCCGGCCAATGTTACACCGTATCCGCTGCCGGGGTAGTTTCCGTCGGTGGTATGTACCTGATCCATATCGGTCAGGATGCCGGTGGACAGGTAGAATGGGCTTTTTGCAGATGTTTTAGTTGGGGTAATCATTTGCTGCAAACCGAAGGGTTTTTCCGATGCCGGCACGCTCAAAGCGAGCAGGTGCGGAGGCAGCGGTGCAGCGGCGGCATACAGGTTTGTTCGGGCCTGGTCGGCCAGGGTATTCAACTGGAGCAGCATGTCGCCGGCACTGCTTGCCGACTGATAGTTTTCAGACAGCAGGCTTGCAGCTCCCTGCAAATTCAGGGTATGATTCAATGCATCGGCGACAAGTACCGGAAGCGCCGATCCGACATTACGGCCGGTATTCGCGCGTGCGCTCCTGGTATTGCCACCCGGTGCCGGTTCCACTTGAGCCACGGGCACATCCGGGCTAAATCGGGGCGTGGGGCCGGTTGGAAATGCGTTTGTCTCCCGGTACGATTCCGTGTTCCAGAGCAGCAGCAGGAAAATGGCGGCTTCGGCAATTTTTGCAATGCGCAACCGCCGCACTCGAACGGCTATGATTTGCAACCGGCCGGCGAGTGTGTTCCAGTGCGCCGGCTGGTAGGGTGCTTCCAGGCGATGCAGGGTGTGGTATAAGGCTTTATCCACCTCGTCCACGGCGGCGGGTTGTTCCTCGAAGGCAATGCTGTCCATTCGTCGTTCCAGCATTTCCCAGGTAGCCGGATCGTATTCCGGTTCCAGGTTTTCCAGAACAGACTTCATTTTCCGGTCAAAATTGTTCTCGCTCATATTGTGGTACAAATCGTCCATTCGTTTTCGACTATGCTTCCATGTCCCGGCCTTCGAAATGGATACGGCGGGCGAGGAAATGTTCTTTCAATTTGATACGCGCCTTCACGAGGTTGCTGCGCGAGGTGCTTTCGGTGATCTGGAGGGCATCGGCGATTTCCCGGTGCGAGTAGCCTTCCACCACATACAGGTTGAAGACTGCGCGGTATGCCGGGGAGAGTTCATGTACCGCCGCGAGTATTTCCTGTTCGGTCAGGTGGCTGAGCGCGTCCGGGTCGTCGGCGGAGAGGTAGTTGGCTTCGTTGATGTCCTCCGTGCGGCGGCGAATGGTTTTCCGGTAGTAGTCAATGCAGGTATTGACCATGACCGTGCGTATCCAGGCGGCAATGGAGGTGCCGGGTTTGTACCGGTCAATGTTCTGGAACACTTTGATGAATCCCTCGTGCAGCAGGTCGAGCGCTTCATCGCGCGAACCCGCGTAGCGCAGGCATACGCCCATCATCTTGCCATAGTGCTGTTCGTACAGCTGTTGCTGTGCCCAGCGCTCCTGGCGAGCCAATGCAGCGATCAGGTTGTGTTCGGTGTGTTCCAACGGTATGGCGAAATCCATCGGCTGATTTCGGTTCAAATGTTTAAAAAAAACGGTTTCCCTGCAAATCTGTATCCGGCAAACGGGGACTAAACGCACAGCGGGCACGAGTTGCTGCCTGTGTTGGCGGGCCGTGTGGAAAAAAAGTTGCCTGATTTCTTGACAACTCCGAATGCGCGTGCCACCTTTGTCCAAAAATTAACCAATTGGTTAAACCTTATGGCTAAACGCGAAACAGGCCCGGAACCGGGAAGCGATACCACAGAACAGAAAATATTCGATGCGGCGCACGAGGTATTTTCCCAAAAAGGCATGGACGGCTCCACCATGCAGGAGATCGCCGACCGGGCAGGCATCAACAAGGCGTTGTTGCACTACTACTACCGCTCGAAGGACAAATTGTACGAGATGGTGGCACGGGCGATTTTGACCAAAGCGGTATCTGCTGTACGCGGTGTGCTGGAGGTAGAGATGCCTTTGGAGGAGAAAATCCGGCGCTTCATCGAGACGTACATCGGCATCATTTCCCGAAACACCTCCATTCCACTGTTCATCATTTCTGAAATCAACAAACACCCCGACCGCTTCTTCTCCAATATACTGCCACAGGATTTGCCCAAACCCCACGCGTTTTTCCAGCAGGTAGAAGCCGAAATCGCCGCCGGTCGCATACGGCCCATTAAGCCGCAGCACCTCATTGTGCACATCATTTCCATGTGCGTATTTCCCTTTGTGGGCAAGCCGTTGATGGCTGTATTGCTCGGCATGAATCCGGGTGAAATGAAGACTTTTTTGAAAGAAAGAACGGAGGAGGTGACGCAGTTTGTGCTTGCCGGACTGCGGCCATAAATTTAACAACAACCATTTCGCCGGTTCAAGTCCGCCGGTACCGGCTCCATAATTTTTACTTGCTATGAAAACAGTCCTGAATCTTGAAGCGTAACTGACCATGAGACACCTTCTATTCCTTCTTGCTGGTTTGGCGCCCTTTTCCGGCTTCGCCGGCGATACGCTCACCGTGCAGCGCTGCCGCGAACTGGCGGTGCAGCAAAGTCCGCTGCAACAAAAGAAACTGTACGCCGAAAGCATCGCGGCCCTGCAACTACAAAACGTGCGCAGCAACAACCTGCCACGTATACAATTTGGCGCACAGGCATCGTGGCAAAGTGATGTGTTCGGCCTGCCGTTCAGTTTTCCCGGCAGCGATTTTCCGAAAATCCCCAAAGATCAGTACCGTTTGTCGGTGGATGTAGCCCAGCGCATCTGGGACGGCGGTTCGGACCCATACCTGCGCCGTCAACGCGAACTGGAACGCGACCTTGCCGCTGCCCAAACCGATGTAGACGTGTTTTCCCTGCGCGAGGTGGTGACCGATTTGTTTTTCGGGGCCTTGTTGCTTCAGGAGAGCGAAGCTGTACTTGCCGCAGCCAGAACCGACCTTCAAAACCGGCTGAAACAGGCCGAGGCCGCTGTGGCTGAAGGTGTCGCTCTGCGTACCACGGCTGATCAGGTGAAAATTCAAATTTTGAAAACGGAGCAACAAATTACGGCGACCCATGCCGACGGGCAAGCGCTGCGCGAGGTGTTGTCCAAATGGATCGGACGGGGCAATACCGATTTTCTGTTTGTCTCGCCCGACTACCCCGAGGAAAACCTGTTGCAACCAGCCGAACGCCCGGAATACCGCCTGTTCGATGCGCAAAAAAACATGGTGCAACTGCAGCAGGATCGGCTTCGGCTTTTGTCTCAACCGCGTATCGAGGCGTTTGCACAGGCCGGTTTCGGACGACCCAATCCCTTCAATTTTTTTGAAACCGGTCTGGAGCCGTTTGCCATTTTCGGACTTCGTGCCGCCTGGACGCCCATTGACTGGGGCAACCGGAATCGCGACAGGCAGGCATTATCCCTGCAAATGCGTACCGTGGACGCGCAGCGTCAGGCCTTCGAGCAGCGGCTGGAAGCGAGCACCGTGCAAGACTTTTGGGCGCTTAACGTGAAATACCGCGAGCAACTGAAACAGGACGAGGCCATCGTGGCTTTGCAGGAAGACATCGTGCGACGTGCCGATGCGCAGGTCAAAAACGGCGTAATGACCGCCACCGACTACCTGGCCCAGATCAACCTGCTGACCCAGGCCCGGCTGGCTCAAAAAACGCATGAACTCCAACTGGCGCACGCCCGGGAACGGGTAGTGGCCAAGATGGGCGAATGACCTAAAAATCAAAAAAAGTAGCAGAAAATACACGCCATGCGCAAAGCAATTTTCCTTCTCTCCACACCCCTACTCGCGTTGCTCTTCTTCGCGTGCCAAACCACCGCCCCCAAAGCCGATGCCTACGGCAATTTTGAAGCGGACGAACGCATCATCAGTTCCGAAGCCTCCGGGCGTATTCTGGCGCTGAACCTTGAAGAAGGACAAGCCCTGAAAGCCGGGGCCGAACTGGGGGCTATTGATTCCGTGCAATTGGTACTCAAGCGGGAACAACTCCAGGCCGCCATTCAGGCAATAGCAGCCAAAAGCCCGGCCATTCGCGCACAACTTGCCGTTTTTGACAAACAAATGGCCTCCGTGCGGCAGCAACTCGCCACACTCGACCGCGAAAAACACCGCCTCGAAAATCTCGTAAAAAGCGATGCCGCCACACCCAAACAACTGGACGACCTCAACGCCCAGATCGAAGCCGCCCAGCGCCAGATGGACGTGGTGCTGGAGCAACAATCGGCCACTGATGCAGCGCTCAGCACCCAAAAAAGCGGGCTGCTGGCGGAGATTGCCCCCCTGCAAAAACAAATCGCGCAAATAGACGACCAGATCGCCCGCTGCCGTATCGTCAGCCCGATGGACGGTTCGGTGTTGGTCAAGTACGCCGAACCCGGCGAGGTGACGGCATTCGGAAAGCCGCTCTTCAAAATTGCCGACCTGAACACGATGACCCTGCGGGCGTATGTGGCGGGTAATCAGTTGGGCGCGGTAAAAGTCGGGCAGCAGGTCAAGGTGGCCATTGATGCCGCAAACGGAGAACAGCAGACGCTTCAGGGCCGCGTGACCTGGATTTCACCCAAGGCGGAATTCACCCCCAAGATCGTGCAGACCAAAGAAGAACGCGTCAACCTTGTGTATGCAATGAAAATCAGCGTGTTGAATCCGGAGGGCGTGCTGAAAATTGGGATGCCGGGGGAGGTGCAGTTTTGAAATATGTCACAGAGGCTCACAGAGTTTTGGAGGACACAGAGTTTTCGACCCCTCGTAGAGTGGGCGGATTCCTTCGGAATGACAAAACCGTGTGACACCAAAAGTACAAGCGCCATGCTCGAAATACAGACACACCACCTTTCCAAATCCTACGGCCCCGTCCGGGCGGTGGAGGACATTTCTCTGGAGGTTGAGGCGGGCGAAGTGTTTGGCCTGATCGGGCCTGACGGCGCGGGCAAAACCACGTTGTTCCGCATCCTCACCTCGCTGATCCTCCCTGATACCGGTACGGCCACAGTGGCGGGCCTCGACGTGGTGCGCGAGTACAAACAACTCCGTCAGATTATCGGCTACATGCCCGGACGGTTTTCGTTGTACCAGGATCTGACGGTCGAGGAAAACCTCGGTTTTTTTGCCAACGTGTTCGGCGTGCGCATCCGCGACAACTACGAACTCATCCGGGATATTTACGTGCAACTGGAGCCGTTCAAAGACCGGCGGGCCGGTGCCTTGTCGGGCGGCATGAAGCAAAAATTAGCGCTCTGTTGCGCCCTGATTCACCGGCCGCGCGTGTTGTTATTGGACGAACCGGGCACGGGCGTGGACCCAGTGTCGCGCAAGGAATTCTGGGACATGCTGCGCCGGCTGCGTGCGTCGGGAATCACGATCCTCGTCAGCACGCCCAACATGGACGAAGCCGAACTGTGCGACCGAATTGCCCTGCTGCAACAAGGGCAACTTTTGGCAGTGAATACTCCGGCGGGCATCACGGCAGGTTTCCGTCGCCCCTTGTTTGCCGTGCGTTCCGACGAAATGTACCGCCTGATTCAGGACCTGCGCTCGTTCGAAGGCGCGGCGGATTGCCATGCATTTGGGGAGTATGCGCACCTGACGCTAAACACGGCAAATGAACCGGCAGATGAAAAGTTGATTTTGCAATACTTAGTTTCTCAAAACCACCGGAATATCGAGGTAAAACCTGTGGCAGCCACAGTAGAGGATTGTTTCATAGACCTGATGACCACCACTCAAAACCCAAAACTCAAAACTCAAAACTTGTAACATGCCTGTCATTGCTACGGACAAACTGACCCGCACTTTCGGCGCCTTCACCGCCGTGAATGCCATCACCTTTTCGGTAGAGCAAGGCGAGATTTTCGGTTTTCTCGGCGCCAACGGCGCGGGCAAAACCACGGCGCTGAAAATGCTGACCGGCCTGCTCACGCCCACCAGCGGCTCGGCCACCGTAGCGGGTTTTGACGTGTGGAAACAGCCGGAGCAGGTAAAGCGTCGCATCGGGTACATGAGTCAGAAATTCAGCCTGTACGAAGACCTGACCGTACGCGAAAACATCCGCTTGTATGGCGGTATCTATGGGCTGAAAATGCCGGAAATCAGATCGAAAACGGCGGATTTATTACAAAAATTAGGCATTGAACAGGAGGCCGACCAACGGGTGAGTGCGTTGCCTTTGGGCTGGAAACAAAAACTGGCTTTCTCCGTGGCGCTGCTGCACGAACCCAAAATTGTATTTCTCGACGAACCCACCAGCGGCGTGGACCCCTTGGCCCGGCGGCAGTTTTGGGAATTGATTTACGAGGCCGCCGCTTCGGGCGTGACGCTCATGGTGACTACGCACTACATGGAAGAGGCGGAGTACTGCAACCGCGTGAGCATGATGGTGGACGGAAAAATCGAAGCGCTGGATACGCCAAGGGAACTGAAGACGCAATTTGAAGCGAATGATATGGACGAGGTGTTTCGGAAACTGGCTCGAAAAGGACTGGTTGTAGAGTAAAAAAAGTGTCACAGAGGCTCACCGAGTCTTGGAGGGCACAGCGTTTTTTGCTCTTGTAGCGTGAACGGATTCCTGCGGAATGACAAATGCTGTGTGACGCTGTAAACTTGTTGCTTATTCTGCGTGAAAAACCCCGAGATCAAGTTCAAAACCCGGGAGGACATCTTCGCCGGAGAGGGTTTGGGAAAAGTTGGGGATATGCGTTTCCGTGCCGTCGGTGCGATACAGCCAGGCTTGTTGCGTTTCGGGGTCGAGGAGCCAGGCGAGGCGCACCCCGTTGGCGATCCAGACGGCGCGCATCTTGGTTTGCAGGGCATCGAGGCTGTCGCTCGGGCTGCGCACTTCGATGACGAAATCGGGGACGATGTGGGCAAAAGTTTTGCGTTCACGCGGGCTGAGTTGTTCGTGTTTATCGAGCGAAACCCAGGCGGCATCCGGCATACGTTTGGAGCCGTCGGGCAGTTTGAACAGGGTGGAGGAACTGAACACTTTGCCGAGTTTGGTGCGGCGGTTCCAGAGTCCGAGGTCAATAAGCGGTTCGGATTCGTTGTAACCGGAATCGTAGGAGTTGGGCATAAGGATGGTGATATTTCCGTGGGCGTCTTGTTCGAGGCGGAGGTTCGGGTTGGCCAAGCAAAACTCCTCAAACTCCGCTTCGGTCATTTGCGGCAGGGCATAAAAAACCTCCCCGTCGCTCAGGTGAAGCGCGATTTTTTCGGAACGGGCTGAAGCAGGTGGCGGGGCGGCAAGGGCATCTCGCGTCATGGCAAAAATTTTTACAAAAGTAACGATCAAAATGGGTTTGTCAACAAGGTTATTACCCCCGGGGCGTTTCCGGGCATTCGTGGTGAAGGAGTTTCGCCACATTCTGCGCGACCGGCGTACGCTGCTCATTCTGTTCGGGATGCCGGTGGCGCAGGTGCTGTTGTTTGGCTTCGTGCTCACCACCGAAGTCAAGAACGCCGCTATCGCCGTGCTCGACCCCTCGAAAGATGCTGCGAGTATCGGCCTCACCAACCGCCTGGTATCGAGCGGGTATTTCCAATTAGAAAAACACCTCGAATCGGCCGCCGATTTGGAGCCAGCCTTCCGAACGGGCAAAATCAAAATGGCGGTGGTTTTTCCACCCGATTTTGCCAAAACACTTTCAGAACCAACCGCCAACAACCAACCGCCAATAGCCCCGATTCAGATCATCGGCGACGCCTCCGACCCCAATACTGCCACCACGCTCACCAACTACGCCTCGGCCATCATCGCTGCCTGGCAACAGGAACACACTAGAAAACTCATCACTCATCGCTCATCACTCATCGCTACGGAAACCCGGATGCGCTACAACCCCGAGCAGAAAGCCGTTTTCAACTTTGTCCCGGGGGTGATGACGCTGATCCTGATGCTCGTATCGGCCATGATGACCTCTATTACCATTGCCCGGGAAAAAGAACAGGGCACAATGGAGGTGCTGCTCGTGTCGCCCCTGAAACCGATCCAGATTATTCTGGGGAAAACGACGCCCTACCTCGTATTGTCGTTCGTCAATGCTGCGGTGGTTGTTATGCTTGGCATGCTGGTTTTCGGTATGCCGATGAACGGGTCGGTACTGCTGCTGGCGATTGAGTGCGTGCTGTATATGTTCGTGGCCTTGTCGCTCGGCATTTTCATCAGTACGCGGGCGAAGGACCAAATGACCGCCATGTTCATGTCGGCGCTTGGGCTGCTCATGCCGACGGTGTTGTTGTCAGGGTTTATTTTTCCAAGGGAAAGTATGCCCGTACCGCTTCAGGTCATCGGCAGCGCAATACCTGCCACCTGGTTCAACCCCGTCATCAAGGGCATTATGATAAAAGGCGTGGGGCTGGAAGTGTTGTGGAAACAGACGCTGATACTGGGCGGGATGGCGCTGGTATTCCTGGGGTTGAGTATGCGCAATTTTAAAGACAGACTGGAATAAATTCTTCCATTGCCTGATCAAATTTTCGGTTTTAAAAGTAAACGGTCTTTCACAAATGCGCACGGTTTTATTTCTGGTTCAAAAGGAATTTTTGCAGGTTTTTCGCAACAAGGTCATGCTGCCCCTGCTGCTGGTCATGCCGGTTTTGCAGACGCTGCTGCTGTCGTTTGCGGCAAACTATGAGGTGAAAAACCTGGCCCTTGCGGTGGTAGACCACGACCTGTCGCCCTTGTCACGGCAGTTGGTTTCCAAATTCAGCGCCTCGGGATATTTTCAGGTCAAACAGACTTCTTTCGACGCCAAAGATGCCGATGCCGCTATGGCCGCCGACCGGGTGGATCTTATTTTGGAAATACCGGCCCATTTTGAGCGCGACCTTGTCCGGGAAAATCACACGTCCGTATCGCTTACTGCCAACGCGATCAATGCAAGCAAGGCTGGCATCGGAATGGGCTACGCACTGGCTACGGTTGATGGCGGACGCTGGGCCTTGGACGACGCAGTGTCCACCCTGCAGCCGGTAACCGCTTCTTACTGGTACAACCCAAGGCTGGATTACAAGACGTTCATGGTGCCGGGCATCCTCGGGGTCATTGTGTCGCTGATCATTTGTTTTCTGACCGCCCTGAATATCGTGCGGGAACGGGAGTTGGGCACCATTGAGCAGTTGAACGTGACGCCGATTCAAAAGTGGCAGTTCATTCTCGGCAAATTGCTGCCGTTCTGGTTGCTTTCCCTGGTTATGATGACACTGGGCCTGACGGTTGGAAAACTCGTTTTTGACATTCCCATGGTCGGAAGTCTGTGGTTGGTGTTTGGCTACACCGCCTTGTTTACCCCCTGTATGCTTGGGCTTGGTTTTCTCATCTCCAATTTTGCGGAAACACAGCAGCAAGCCATGTTTACTGCCTGGTTTTTTATGGTCATCTTCATCATGATGTGCGGACTTTTTACGCCGGTGGAAAGTATGCCCGACTGGGCACAGGCGCTAAACACCATAAACCCGGTAGCCTATTTTGTAAAATTCATGCGCCTCGTACTGCTCAAAGGCGCGGAGTTTCAGGACATCCGGGAAAATTTTTACACCGTAGCGGGCTACGCTGTAGTGGCCAACAGCCTTGCTGTGTGGACGTACAGAAAGCGGGCTTAAGTTCTACTGCAAACAATTCCATGTTCCCTGTGCCGTTGTTCTCGAAAGATCATTCCGGCCTGTGACAACCGTCATTCCCGCCCGGGTTGTCTTCAGTTCATCTTTGCCGCCGTTGAACATCTAAAACTCTGTTGTTTGTTATGAAATTCGAGTACAATTTGTCCATGGCGGAGATCGTCGTTTCGTATTTGCTGATGATGGCAGTGATCGTTGTCGGTATCTTTTCCGGCCAGTCTTGGTTGGCGGTTCTTGGCCTCCCACTTTTCCTCCGCGGGTTGATGGGGTGGTGCCCACTGAAGACCTTGTTGCAGCAAGGCAAAACGAACGGGTAGTGCGTTTAGCGTGAACGTTTCGTGACATGAGTCGCTTCGAAGTCGGAGTGACTCATGTTTTTTTACGCATCTCGTGGAAACAAGAATTGTCGGACACGAGCCTTATGCGGCGGGCACAAACAACCCGGTCGGTTTTTTCCCGTTACTTTGTCCTGTAAATTCGACCCGGAATGAAACACGCATTTTTCGCGGCCTTTGCTGCGCTTCTCGCCGTCGGTTGCGGCCCCGCCGAACCGATTGATATTACCTTGCCTACACAAATTTGTGTGACGACACAGCATCATGGCCTCCCGGTAGCGGACTGTACGATTTATGTGAAATGGAATGCCGACAGTTTCCCGGGTTACGACCAGCCTCCCGGGTATTTTGATGCCGTGTTTAAAACCGATAAAAATGCGCGGGGATGCATCAAACCCGTACCGGAGGGGCGCCATTGGCTGGTAGCAATCGGTTACGACAGCCTGTATTATCCGCATGACGTGATGGGGAATTTGCCGGTCACGATTTCGCTTGACGGCACTGTAAAACTTGACACGATCATCTATGTGACCGAGAAGCACTAAATCAGTTTTCGGGCGCTTTCGCCTGTGAGAACTCGTATGCAACCAGGATGGTTGGAATGAAATACAGATTAATCTCCGGTTTTCGGGTAAGGTTAACGTAGGGATTGCACATCAAATCAAGGCCAAGCCCCCAATACTTCCCCAGTTTCCGTGTCCAAGAGGTGGACAAAGCAAACCCAGCGAAATTATTCACCTCTGTTGTTCCTTCGGCGGCTATTCTTCTGGATTCAGCTTCCACTTCGGGAGTTAAGCCCACACCGCAGTACGGATCGTATTCAAACGGCAAAATATGTTTCCATTGCTTCGCAAAAGAAATACCGCCATCAAGCGTCCAATCCGTTTTGGCGCCTTTGTTGAGTTTGAACCGCCTGACCACGTCAACGTTGGCCACGGTTAATCGCATAAAGGGTGCATCACTACCAACAGAGTTGGTCGTAAAATTTGCTTTAACACCCCAAGCCTGCCCCAAGATAGCAGGCAAATAGTAGGACACCGAGCCACCAGAAATATCCTGCTTGTTGATTGTTGGGAATACTCGAAAGCCAAGCACAAGTTGGCTGCCCGATTGTGCCGGGAGCAATGTTATACCGATGGCCAAAAACATGAGGCTGGTGCATGTGTAGCGCATATCAAACCGTTTGTGTTACGAGATACAGCAAAGGTAAAAGAATGCTGCCCGGAAATTTTTATTCAGTATTCCCCCAATCTCCGTTTCTTTGCAGTCGTAATTTTTGCCGGCCCGGCTAATGCAACCATGCAACACCTAACACCTTATTAGTTTTGAAAAACACCGTCCTCCACGCGACAAAAGCGCCTGGGGGATTTTTTTTGTCTAACCTGACTCCTCAACGCCCCTCACACAACCCGGCTCAAGCGACATGGCAATCAAGTACAAACGTATCCTGCTGAAACTTTCCGGCGAAAGCCTCATGGGCCAACAGCGGTATGGCATCGAGGCCGATATGCTCCAGCACTATGCCTACCAGATCAAGGAACTGCACGATCTGGGCGTGGAAATAGCCGTAGTCATCGGTGGCGGCAATATATTCCGGGGCATCCAGTCAAATGGCGCCGGGATCGAGAACGTGACGGGCGATTACATGGGTATGCTGGCCACCGTCATCAACGGCCTTGCCCTGCAAAGCGCCCTCGAAAGTGTCGGCGTGTACACCCGCCTGATGACGGCCCTCCGCATGGAAAGCATCGCTGAACCGTACATCCGCCGCCGGGCGATTCGACACCTCGAAAAAGGCCGCGTGGTCATTTGCGCTGCCGGAACCGGCAATCCCTACTTCACCACCGACAGCGCCGCAGCCCTCCGCGCCAATGAAATCAGTGCCGATGTGATCCTCAAAGGCACCCGCGTAGACGGCATCTACACCGCCGACCCGGAAAAAGACCCCTCGGCGATCAAGTTCGACAAACTGACATTCGCCAAGTGCATCGCCCTCGGCCTGGAAGTGATGGACATGACCGCCTTCACCCTCTGCCAACAGAACAACATGCCCATCATCGTTTTTGACATCAACGCGCCCGACAACCTGCGCCGAATCATCACCGGCGAAGCGGTGGGCACCCTCGTTGAAGGTTGATTGGTTGACTGGTTGATAATCTTGGCCCAATCAACCAATCAACCAGTCAACCAGTCAACCAGTCAACCAATCAACCAATCAACCAGTCTGTGCAACGCGAATTCTTCCTCAACATCCTGTTTCTGGTTGCGATCAACCTGCTAATCAAGCCGTTTTTCATCTTCGGGATTGATCTGGAGGTGCAAAACCGGCTGCCGGAGGGTGATTACGGGTTGTACTTTACCCTGCTCAATTTCACCTACCTGTTCCAAATCCTGAACGACTTCGGGATTCAGAATTTCAACAACCGGCACGTCAGTCAGCACCCGGCCTTGTTGCCCAAGTATTTTCCCAACCTGCTGTTTATCAAGTTCCTGCTCGGTATTTTTTATGTCGGCATTGCGCTGTCGGCAGCCTGGGGACTGGCAGGGTACGGCATGCGTGAACTGCCGCTGCTGGGAATCCTGTTGTTGAACCAGGTGCTGGCACAGGGCATTTTGTTTTTGCGATCCAACATCTCCGGGCTGGGGCACTACCGGTTAGACAGCGTGCTTTCCTCGCTCGACAAATTGCTGATGTTGCTCAGTTGCGGTGTGCTGCTGTGGATGATGCCACCGGATTCCCTGTCGGCAGAAACTTTTGCGCTTGCGCAAACACTGGCCCTGGGACTGACGGTGCTGGTGGTGGCGATGGTTTTGCGCCGCAAGGCAGACATTCGCATCCGTCCCTCCTGGCTGCGCAACCCGCGCAGCGGACGCCCGGCCATGCTCGCCCTTTTTCGGAAAAGTTACCCGTACGCGCTGGTGATCCTGCTGATGACCGCCTATACCCGTCTCGACGCAGTGTTGCTCGAACGCCTGTTGCCCGACGGCAGGCAGCACGCCGACGTGTACGCCGGGGCCTACCGCCTGCTCGATGCGGCCAATATGCTGGGGTATCTGTTTGCCACGCTTCTGCTGCCGATGTTTGCCCGGATGCTGCGGCTGGGTACGGATGTGCGCCCCCTGGTGTCGGTCGGGTTCCGGCTGATCTGGGTCGGAAGTGTGACCCTTGCCGTGGTAGTTTTTTTCGCGCGTACCGAACTGATTCAGTTGATGATGCCCGAGCGGGCTTCGGCCTACCGTTCCGACACGTTGGGGTTGTTGTTCTGGGCTTTTGTACCGGTTTGTACGATCTACATTTTCAGCACCCTGCTCACCGCCGACGAGCGGCTCCGGGCCATGAACCGCATTTTCGTTGCCGGAATCGCGCTCGATATTGCGCTGAACCTGTTCCTCATCCCGCGCTATCAGGCGC
Organism: Saprospiraceae bacterium; assembly: GCA_016787285.1. Classification (GTDB taxonomy): domain Bacteria; phylum Bacteroidota; class Bacteroidia; order Chitinophagales; family Saprospiraceae; genus M3007. The sequence goes on from JAEUUV010000146.1 coordinate 29,193, forward strand.
TCGGTGCGGCTGCGGCCACGCTCTGCACCCAGACGTTCGTAGCCCTCGGCATGATGGCGCTCTGCCTGCGGTATTTCCGGCTGCGGCCTTCGGCGGTGGGACTTGTGCGCACACTCGCGTTTGCGGCGACGGTCGGAGCCGCAGGGGTGTTTGTTTCTTATGAAACCGCGCTCTCGTGGCCGGCCCGGTCGGGCCTGGTTTTCGTGGTGGCCCTGGCAGCAGCGCTTTTGTTCCGGCAGGTGGATTTCCGGCAATTGCGGGCGTTGAACATGCCGAAAGAATAGCGCCGTACCAAACCCGGGCCAACCGGCGTTTGGTGCCGGAATCCCGCCGATTCACACAAAACTTATCACTCATCGTTCATCACTCATCACTACCGCCGCATGCGATACTCAAAATTGCTCCTTTTCATCACGCTTGGCCTGCTGGCTACCGCCTGTTTCGACTACACCCGTTTCCTTTCCGAAGAGCGCAGCATGCTGGCCCGGGTGTCGAAGTCCAGGATCAAACCCGAGCAAAAACTCGACTCCCTTTTAGCCTCCAGCATCCGCGTGATGGAAACGGCGCTCAAACCCATCAACCCGGTCAAAGGCGGCAAACTCGTGGCCAAATATTACGATGACAACGAGGTGGCGATGGAGGCCATAGCCGGCCAGATTCAGAGCGAATTCAACCGGATGAGTTTGGTGGATCAGGGTGTTTTTGCCGCCAATTTTGCCCGGAAGCCCTACGCCAAACAGTTCGCCGACCTGTACCCCAAGTTTAAAAAGAAATACAACCAGATCAAAGCCGCCGCCAAATTCATCGCCTTTTTTGCAAAAGCCTTCGGCAAATTGGGCACTTTAGTTTCAATCCTGGGCTGATTCAGGGGGAAATGACCTACCCAAAAACTTGCATTTTCGGCTTTTTTATGAAAAAATTTGCGCCCTGCAATTTCAACCAGGAGCCTGCTGCACGCGCGGCGGGCTTTGTTGTCTAAATACGTTAATCATGGAAAATTTGGAAAAAGAACCCGCTGCCAACGAAGTTGCCGCCAATGGAAACGGCATCCATGCCCCCGGCAAAATGAAAAAATGGAAAAACATGCGCGGCGAAAACGCCTGGACGATGTTCAAGGTGATGGCCGAGTTTGTGGAAGGATTCGAGGTGCTCAACCGCGTCGGCCCCTGTATTTCGATTTTTGGCTCGGCGCGCACCAAGCCGGGCACGTTTTACTACGAACTGGCGACCAAAGTGGCTTCCCGCCTTTCGGAAGAGGGCTACGGGATCATCACCGGCGGCGGCCCCGGCGTGATGGAAGCCGGCAACAAGGGTGCCTGGATGAAAAGCGGCACCTCGGTGGGCCTGAACATTGACCTGCCATTCGAGCAGAGCCACAACCCGTTTATCGCGCCGGCGCTCAACATCAAACACCGGTATTTTTTCGTGCGCAAGGTCATGTTCGTCAAATACGCGCAGGGCTTCGTGGTCATGCCCGGCGGCTTCGGTACGCTCGACGAGTTGTTCGAGGTACTCACCCTCGTGCAAACCAAGACGATCACGCCCGTGCCGATCGTGCTCATGGGCACCGAGTTCTGGTCGGGTATCCGGGACTGGATCGTGGAGGTCATGCTCAACCGCCACCACAACATCAGCCCCGGCGACCTTAAACTGTTCCACATCACCGACGACCCGGAGGACGTGGTGCATATCATCAACGAGTTTTATGCCCGTGACGCGGAGCAGTTGTCGCCGAATTTTGATTTGTAAGGCACAAGCGAAAGGGCTTAAAAAATTAAAAAAACTGCCACCATTTACGTGGTTGCTCGGCGGTACGTACATTTCTGTACAACGTTACCTTGACCATGTTTGGGTGTTCGATATTCTCGATTCTGGCAGGTTTCAACCCTTGTGCCTGGAGGGCTTGCTGGGCAACCCGTATGCCTGTTCCGGCTCGTTCGATGTGCTTGTACAGGTGAAAAATGGCGGCGATAACGGGGTTTACCAGAACCGTTGCCTCGATTCTTGAGACATCCAGGTTTTTGGGCAGATGACCAGGACTTTTGATTTCAAGCCGGTCGTCGTAGAGTTCGACCTGAATATAGCTTTTGACTACATCGCTATAATCGCGGTGCACAAAAGCATTGGCTACAAATTCGCGTACTGCCACGATTGGAATTTCATAAACATCCTCGCTCATGGCGCGATCTCGCCCAAGCGGGATGTGTTTCCGCAACAACATCATCATAGATTCGTATTGTTGAATGGTGTTTCCGGTCAGCGTTTTCAAATCCAATATGATGTCACGCTCAACGCCTTTGAATAGGATGAATTTTGACTCTGTAGCAGTAGGGCAAATTGTCTGGATTTGATTTCGTTTTCCCAGGCACAAAAAAGTGCCTTTGAATATATGCCCGTTTTCTGCCAAGGAAAGATATACCAGCCGTTCATGTTCGGACAGGTCTTCCATGTTGATTTCGTTCGTATCGAACAGTTCTACAACGCGTTCTTTTGCAAAAAGCCGCGTCAACTCTTTCTCATCAAGGTCATCAAGTGATTTATTTTTCAAAAGTTCAGATGTGCCGACACCTCGGTTGACCCCGATTTTTTCCGTAATCTTTTTGTAGTCGTCGAGCTGCTCCGCATCAACGGATTCGAGGGTTTCCAAACTCCTGATCAGATCAAGCAGTCCGGTGCGAATTTGGTTTTTCGTCAAATTTGCTTGATGATGATCTACCACACCAAGTCGAACTTGTTTCAACAAATCACGGTGCCGTGCCGATTGCAGGATGGCTTCATCCTGCACCGGACTATTTTTCAAATATGCACTGAGTTCGGAGATAGCGCCGTCCAATTCATCCCCGGAAATTAGCCGGCGAAGGTGATTGAAAAAATTTTTGGTCCGCATTTATGCCAATTGTATTGCGAAGGTAGGCTTTCCTTTCAAACGGGAACACCTCACATCCGCACAATAATTCCGCTTACCTGCTTTGCACTTTCATCACCCAAACTCCAGACATACGTCCCCGGCGCCGGCAAAGCCGTAGCCGGCACGTCAATCTGCTGAGTGCCGCCCAACACATGGAACCTTTCAGCAAACACAGATTTACCGCCGGCATCGAAAATTTCCAGCAGCAGGGTCGCCGATTCCGGCAAATGCACACTGAACCGGAGTGGGCCGCTCGTGGGGTTGGGATGAACTGTAACATCAAGAGACCCGCCGGCGGCAGTAACGCCGGTTGTCTGGGTTGGGTATGCCGCATTCAGGTTGCCGTTTTTTATGGCTAAAAAGTGTACCTCCTGATCGTTGCCGTTGTAATTGGCCAGGGTGATTTCAAAAGGCAGCGGGGTTCCCAGGGGATTGGCCGGCAGCACAGCCGCGGCATCCAGCAGCGTCCAGTAGCGGCATATCGTGGTGTCGGGCAAATCAAGAACCACCCGGCGCCAGGCCACGATATCTTTGGTGTCGGCTTTGCCGTCGCAGTTGGCGTCGGCAGCGATGAGCAGAGCCGGATGATTCAGCGGCTCTACGCCGTTATGATGCTTGCTGAGCAAAACCAGATCGTTCGTATTCACGGCATACTTGATCTCGTCGGTTTTTGTAGCCGAAAAAACCAGCGTGCTGCCCACAGGCAGGTTGTCGAACACGCAGGTACCGGCGCATGCTTTTTCGATGATATACGGGCTGCCGGCAGCCGGTTTCACCTCCAAACGGGCGTTGAAATTGGCCAGCGGCGCTCCGGCAGGATCGAAACAGTACTCCGTGGCCCGCACGGTGATCAAGCCGGTTTGTGCCGCCAGATCGAACGAAAGTGCTATGAAAAGTAGAAATCTGAAACGTTGCATGGGCGAAAGGTAGCGTTTGCGCCATACGCCTGCAACGGCAAATTATTTGATCCTGAAAAAATCAACCCTGTGCTTTTCCACCCGAAACGTATCTTCGCCCCGCGTTGGCGACACGGCTTTCCCGTGTCTAAAAACGGGTAAAACACTTGCGCCGCCACCACCACACATCGCAAAACATTGCCTAACCAATCTAAAACAGCACCCATGCAAGAAGTTGGACTTCGCAATCCGGCCGCTTCGCTCGAAACCGTCGGGCTGAAGGGCTACAAAACCGCGCACTGGAATTTCTCCCCGGAAGAACTCATCGAACACACCATTGCCAAAGGGATGGGCCATTTGGCCGACAGCGGCGCGCTGGTCATCAACACCGGCGAATTCACCGGACGCTCGCCGGAAGACCGCTTCATCGTGATGGACAACATTACCAAAAACAAAGTCCACTGGGGCAAAGTGAACAAAGCGTT
>JAEUUV010000178.1 GCA_016787285.1 Saprospiraceae bacterium
GTTGTTTGAGTTATTCTGCCGGAGTCAAAAAGAGCAGGTTTTGGAGTCAGGCAAAATCATTTTTGAAATGCATAGTGGTGCTATGGATTGAAAAAATGATGCCGCATGGCTTCAAAAGATGCCTTTTTGACCCGGTGAGAATAACGCAAACAACTTCTAAAAAAAAACGTCCGCCCTGCGAGCATTTCGCAGAGCGGACGGATGCTTATACCTTTACTTATAGAGCGGACGGATTTCTACGAAAGGACAAGCACTCGAAATTACCGCAACACAGACACGTCGCCGCGGTACAGCAGCACCCGACCGTCGAGGAATTTGACTTCGATCAGGTACACATACACGCCGTTTTGCACGATCTGGCCTTTGTATTTGCCATCCCAGCCTTCGGCGAAGTCGTTGTTGTTCGGGATGAAACTTTCGCGCTGGTACATGAGGTTGCCCCAGCGGTCGAAGATGCGCATATAGTTCACGATCTCCACGCCGCGCCCGATGTTCAGGTTGAAGTGATCGTTCAGCCCCTTCACATTGCCGGGAATGAACGCGTTGGGAATGTACACGTTTCGGTTTGGATCCACATTGATCTGGATGCTTCCGGTAGCCGAGCAGCCATTGGCGTCATACACCACGAGGGTGTATTCCTGCGATTCGTAGGTGCGGGTAAACGGCTCCAGCGTGTCCGGGTTGCTAAGCAAAGTCGGCGGTGTCCAGTCGAAATCGGTAACCGTGGCGCCGGAAATGATCGGAATCAACTGCAAAGAATCGCCCAGTTCGATTTCCACCTCGTTCGGATCGAATATGACCGTGATGGGCGCAGGTTCTTGTACAAAAATGGTGTCGGTGTACTCGCATCCGAGGCGATCCACGTAGGTGATATAGTGCTCGCCGCCGCCCATGTTGATCGGGAAACCGGGATCGAGATACACGCCAAAATCGAGGCTGTACTGGTACGGGTCACCGGCGCCACCGGTGATGGTGTCGATAAACAGCGTGGTTTCTTCTCCGAAACACAGGATCGGTTCCCAGGGCAGGTATGCGCCTTGCACGGGGGCCGGGTCGCTCAGAATAATGCCGGTCTGAACGGCTGTGCAGCCCGCATCGTCCGTCACCGTCACCGAGTAGGTACCCGACGACAGGTTGTCGAGCGGGTTGGAGGTATCGGTAATGGGGCCTGCGGCATTCGCCCAACTGAAGGTATAGTTTCCGGTACCGCCGGTGACTGTGAGCGCAAGCGTACCCGTGTTGCCGCCGAAGCAAAGCGGGTTACGGGAATTAAGTTGATCTTTTGTGGCGATGATCTGAGCAGGCTCTTCAATTTGCGTCACGAACACCTGCGTGCAGCCCGAGTTGTCTGTCACGGTCAGGGAAATCGGCCCTGCCGGCAGGTTGGCCGCCGTGGGAAGCGTGGCGCCGCTGCTCCACAGGTAGGTGTAGGGCAGGCCGTTTCCGCCGGTGACGGTGACCGCAGAACGGCCATCGGTGGCGCCGAAGCAGGAAACCGAGTCGTTGCTGAACGTAGCGACGAAGTCCGGCGGAGCAGCGATGAGCACGGAATCTATGCGGAAACAGTTTTTGGATGCGTCGGTAACCGTTACGGAATTGTACCCCGGACACAGGTCGGTGCGCACGGAGTCCGTGGAGCCGTCTTCCCACAAGAAATTGAAATCGGCCGGCGTACCGGCGTAAGACACCACCAACGTAACTCCACCGTCGCAGGCGCCGGGGCAGGAAGCCGGTACAATCTGGTTTTGAGACAGCGAAATACCGGGCGGGTTGGCCAGCGTAAATGTGCGCACCAGCGTACAACCGCGCGAATCCGTCACGGTCACCGTGTAGGTGCCAGCAGGAATAGCAAAAATAACGGCGGTATTTTGCCCGCCGGGCGCCCAGTTGTACAGGTAGTTCGGGTTGCCGCCCTGCACGTCAATCGCAATACTGCCGTCGCTATCGCCAAAACAGGTGGGGCGAGTCAGCAGGCTGTCGGCTAAGAAAAGTGGCGTCACGCCTGCCAGCGTTACGGTGTCGGTATTGGCACAACCCTGTGCGTCGCGTACGGTCACGATGTACGTGCCGCCGGGCAGGTTGCTCACTTGAGCCGTGTTGCCTACTGATACGCCACCGAGCGTCGTCCATTCGAACGAAACAGCCGCAGGGGCATTCACCTGCAGGCTACCATCGAAGCCGCAGGTCACCGAAACCGAGTCAATCGAAGTGATCGTGGGCGGATTAGGCAGGGGCAGCGGAACCGTGAGCGAATCCAGACAGCCATTGATGTCGCTGATAGTGACCGTGTACACAGCCGGGCCGAGATTGGTCAGATTGGGCAGAGCCGGTACCACCGCGGGAGGTGTGGAACTCCAGGTGTACGTGTAGTTTGGAGTACCGCCGCTTCCGGCTACGGTGATGGCGCCTGTGGTCGGATTCAGACAGGTGGGGTTGGTTTGGGAAACCAGCGCCACGTCGAGCACGGGCGGCTCACTGAGCGTGAATTTGGCTCCGGCGGTACAACCTGTACTGACTTCAAGGGCGATGAGTTCGATCATCCCGGCAGGCAAACCGGAAACACGGGTCACATTGCCCACATTATTCGTCGGGTATGGGCCGGGGGGCATGGGTGCTATCGGATTCCAGAAAAACAGATACGACGGATTGTTGAAAGCCGGGTTGGAGGTCATTGCCGCTTCGACGGAACCGTTCGACAGTCCAAAACAAGAGGGAAAGAAAATGTTCACAGTATCAATTGTGACCTCACGCACGCTGGTGATTTCGATACAAACCGGATGCACGTAGGTGCAGCCATTGGCGTCCGTCACCGTCACACGGTAGCCGCCGGGAAGTTTGCCGGTAAGTACAAACGGGTTGCCGGAGCCGGCATCGTCCGGATTGTACGGGCCGTTGCAGTCGGGCGCATACTCCCAGAAATACAGGTATTCGCTGCCGGCAGCGCCGGGTGTGCCGCCCGATGTGGTGACGGTAATGGAGCCGTCGGCGATGCCAGGGCATGTAGCCGGTGTCACCTGCGGGTCCATCGTGATCGCCGGTGGCTGGCTGAGCGTGCCGGCAGCCACCTGTGTACAGCCGGTGCTGACATCCGTCACGGTCACGCTGTACCCACCGGCGGGAATGCCGGAGATGGTCTGGTCAACCTGAGGCGGAACCGTGTTCCACAGGTACATAAATCCGGGTCCCGGGTTGGGAATCAAGACCCCGTCTATAGTCACATCGGCGCGGACGGAGCCGTTGGAGGCGCCGTTGCAGGTGGGCGATTGCACCAGGGCGAGTGTAGCGCCGAGGCTGGGAATGGCCACGTTGACGGTTTCACAAACCTGTGTGCCGAAGCCGTTCTGGTCGGTTACACAAATTTCCCAGCAGTCTTCGGGCACCGGAAGGGTCAGGATGGTATCGGCTACGTTGGACACTACCTGCCCCCCCACGGCGCCGGCGCAGGTTCGCCAGATGATTTCGTAGGGACCGTCGCCACCGGAGATGGCTACACCAAGGGTGGCGGTATTATTGCAGTATGTCGTATCAACAAATGCATCAATGACTAAGGGATTGAACCCTGCGCACACCGAACCGGCATTCACCGTAACCGCCAGTTCACCACCAAACGCATCGTCCATGGTGACGATGGAGGGAAAACTGACCACGTCAATCGTGGAGCAGGAATCAAGCGGAGCCAGTACGGTAAAACAAATTTCAAAAAGTATGTCGTCATCCGGAATGGTTGTAGAACTTGCAAAGTCCGAATACACTACGCCAAGGAAACCATTGAGCACGTCGTTTTCGTTCAGGTTGCCGTTGACGGCGCCGAAGGGCTGAATAGCGGGGTGCGGGTTTTGTATGCCGGTGTATTGCAGCATCGTCGGATCCCAGGTAAGCGAGAAGGACGAACCGATGATGTCGTCAAAATTATTGACGGTCACCGGTACACAAATCTGCGAGGCCGGCGGCGCAAGCAAATCCGGCATGGAAATAATTACGTTGTTCAGCGGGTTGCAATTGGCCATATTAATCTGGAAGGTATGGCCGCAACTCTTGCCGTCTTCGATGACAACGGTGTAATTCCCGGACTGGGGCACGGAGAAAATTACATCTGTAAAGTGCGTGATCTGCGCCGGCGGCGTGTAAATCAACGCCTTGACGGCGGGGTCGCTGGTCAGGTAGATCGAGACCGTGTACGTGGCGTTCAGATCCCACTGCGGGTAACCGCCCAACACGCGGAACTTGCCCTTGCAGTCGTCATTGAAATTGGTGACGATACTGATCGCATCAATCGGCTCAAGGTATACTACGGTAAAAGCCTGAGCGATACCCACATCCACACAGCCCGGTTCGAGCATACCACCGGCGAAATCTGTGATTGTTATCGGGGCAAACGTGATGGCGACCGGGTTGCCTTGTCCAAAAATCGGGCTGTTCACGAGGCTGCCGCTGTTGAAGAAACAATGGCTGCCGTCGGCAGGGCCTATGGTTGCAAAGAAACCTGTTCCGGCAGCCCCGGGCCACAGGCATGGATCACCCAACACGGCCATTTCATCGCCGTCTCCCGTAGGTGGGCACCGGTAAAACGCGTAACCAATACCGGGAGGAGTACTCGGGTCGGGGTCCATGTACATCGCATCGCCATTGTGCTGAATGCACATGGAGTCGCCAAAGCAAAAGAAAAGTGTGTCGGGGACATTGTCGTTGCTCTCGCCAAGGATCGGGCCGAACGTAAAGGTGCCAACAGAGCAAGCCGCATCCGGCACCGGCTGGAGATCAGGTTTGGTGGGTGCAAGTTTGATGAGCGTCGGGACTTGGGCGTTTGCGATTGTTGCCGAAAAGCAAAAAAGCAGAAGGATTAGAAGTTTGTGCATGCGGGTGAAAATTGGAATGGTTGATGGATAAGATCGGTACGGGTACGGGATTATGCTACCTGGAGATTCAATACCAATCTAATTTGCTGTGAGTCAAAGCCATTTTAACATTTGGAAGTTTGGGCTTTGCTTGTGTAATCCGGTTTTTGGAAAATCGGTCGCAAAAGTAGGCAAACGCCGCGCATTCGGTGGGGGTCGGGCCGTAATAAATGTTGGTACGGTCGGGATTCGGTAAGAGACGGCGCCAAAACGCGGGGTTTAACGAAATTATTGCCAAACTGCAGGGCCGTATGTACATGCTCTGCAAAATCGAATCAATCGAATCATTCCAGCCAATCGAATCAATCTTTTCGCCCTACTTTTGCCGCGTTTTTATCCTGCCATTTTTAAAACCACCACGAACACACGCCCGTATGGACGCAAACAGCCGCATCTACGTAGATTCTGAAATAGGCCGCCTGAAAAAAGTAATTGTGCACCGCCCCGACGAGGGCATCGCGCGCATCACGCCCAAACGGGCCGGCGAACTGCTTTTCGACGACATCGTGCACCTGCCCAACATGCAGGACGAGCACGACATATTTATCGGTGTGCTCAAGGCTTTCCTCGGAAAGGAAAACGTACTTGAAGTGCGCGACCTGCTGGCCGAAAGCACCCGCGACGAGGAAAGCAAGTACGAAGTCATCAATAAAATCACCGACTTCGAGGAATTGCCCTACTCGTTCATCCCGCGATTGGCCGGCCTCTCGTCCGAACAACTGGCCGATACCCTCATCACCGGCTACCTCGAACCCGAAGACCGTATCCTCTTCGACCCGATCCCGAACCTGATCTTTACGCGCGATATCGCCGTGACGGTCAAAGACTATGTGCTCATCACCAAGGCCAACAAATCGGCGCGTTTCCGCGAAAACTTTCTCACCCGGCTCATTTTCAGCAGCCACCCCGTATTCCGCCGCTTGAAAGCCGACGGCAAAACCATCAACCTGAACCGTGTGGACAAGTACCCGCCTTCCAAAAAAGGCGAAACGATCAGTATCGAAGGCGGCGACGTAATGATGCTCAACAAGGACTATCTGCTCATCGGTTGCTCCGAACGCACCAACAACTACGCCTTCCAGCAAATCAAAAACACGCTGTTCGACCGGGGCATCATCAAAAACGTGGTGCAGGTCAACATCCCCGCCGAACGCACCTACATGCACATTGATACCATATTTACCCAGATCAACCACAACCACCTCGTGGGCTACAAGCCCATCGTGCAGGACGGCCTCGGCTCCTTCGTGGACGTACACCGCTCCACCGGAGAAGAAATCGAATACCCCAGCCTGAAGGATTTCCTGCTGGCCGAAGTCAACCCGAAAATGGAATTCATCTGGGCCGGCCAGGGCGAAAGCCCCTACCAGGAACGCGAACAATGGACCGACGGCTGCAACCTCGTGGCCCTCAAACCCGGCGTAGCCATCACCTACGACCGCAACCCCGTGACTGAAAAGGCGTTCAAGGCCTTCGGCTACAAAGTCATCGGCGCCGAAAAACTCCTCCGCGACATCGAAAATGGCAAAATATCGCCCGATAAAGTCGAAAACACCATCATCACCATTCCATCGAACGAACTTTCCCGCGCCCGCGGCGGCAGCCACTGCATGACCTGCCCCATCGAACGGGAAGAAATCTGAGAGTTTTGAGTTTTGAGTTTTGGGTTTTGAGTTAACCCGAAACTCAAAACTCAAAACTCAAAACTCAAAACTCAAAACTGTGTACAGCCACGACCTTCAACTCCGGGTACGCTACGGTGAAACCGATCAGATGGGCTACCTCTACTACGGCCGTTATGCCGAGTACTACGAGGTGGGACGGGTGGAAACGATCCGCTCGCTGGGGCTGTCGTACAAGGAACTGGAGGACAAGTACGGCATCTGGCTGCCGGTGGTGAGTATGGAAATGCGCTTCGTGCGTCCGGCACACTACGACGACCTGCTGACCGTGCACACCGAAATCCGCCGCTTGCCGGACGAGTACATTTCCTTCCACACGGAGATTCTGAACGAGGGGCGGAAATTGGTGAATGCCGGCACTGTGCGGTTGTGTTTTTTTTCGCCCGGACAAAAAAAAGTAGTACCCGCCCCGGAGTACCTGCTGGAAAAACTGCGGCCTTTTTTTGAAAAATCGTGATGCAACCGTTCTGGAAACGAGACTATACCTTTTGGATTGCCTATGCGCTGGTGACGCTCGCAGTCAGCATACACACCGTGCTGAAAGGCCCGAACGGGTATGGCTACACCTCGTATGAGAACTATGTGATTTTCAAAAATTCGTTCGCACATCTTGTCCACGGATTAAATCCCTACTCAAGTTTTCCTGCGGAACAATGGGATTTGTACAAGTACAGCCCGGCATTTTCGGTGGCCATGGCGCCGTTTTCAGCGCTACCGGACATGCCTGGCCTTGCCCTTTGGAACCTCCTGAATGCTCTCCCGTTACTCTGGGTCATCCTGAAAATGCCCGTCCTGACCCCGCAGCAACGCCGCTTCATGGCGTGGTTTATCCTGCCCGAACTGATTGTTTCCCTGCAAAACAGCCAAAGCAACGGCCTCACCGCAGCGCTTATCCTGTTGACCTGGCTTGCCCTCGAAATGAGCAAACCTGTACAGTCTGCGTGGTGGGCGGTCGCCGGTGGATTTGTAAAAATTTTTGGCGCGCTGGCGCTGCTGCCCGCTTGCATCTACCCGCAACGGAACAGGTTGATTCCGGCCGCGGCGGTCTGGGCGACCTTGCTGTTTGCTATTCCGCTGGTCGTGATTTCGCCGGCACAGTTGTGGCAGGTATACCGCTGGTGGGGCGAGTTGCTGCGCGACGACCACAGTGCCTCCGTCGGCCTGTCGGTCATGGGTTGGCTGCAAACCTGGTTCGGCTGGCAGGCGCCAAAAATGGCTGTACTATTGACTGGATTTGCCTTGCTGCTGGCTTGCACATGGACAGTTTTCCGGCGCAGATCAAACACTGCGGACGGCTTGCCGCCGGTACAAGATCGTATCCGGCTTTGGGCCATGCTGCTTTTGTGGGTGGTGGTGTTCAACCACAAAGCCGAATCGCCGACCTTTGTCATCGCTATGTGCGGAGTGGCCTTGTGGTACCAAAGTGTACCGCAACCTGCGCGCTGGATGACTATACTGCTGTGGACGGCCTTCGTCATGGCCTCTGTTTCTCCCACAGATATTTTTCCGCGTGTGGTGCGAACGGCTCTCGTACAGCCATACGTGCTAAAAGCCGTACCCTGTATCGCCATCTGGCTTGTTTTGACTATTCAACTGCTGCGCCCCGAAAACCGCGAGCAAACATTGACTACAGATGAATAACGACCTGTTCTGGAAATTTCTCAAGTTTGGCGTCGTGGGTTTCTCCGGCGTATTCGTGGATTTCGGCGTAACCTGGCTTTGCCGGGAAAAACTGCGGCTGAACCAATACGTGGCCAACAGCATCGGCTTCCTGTGCGCCGTCGTCAGCAACTACACGCTGAACCGCGTCTGGACCTTCCAAAGCCAGGACCCCGCCGTGGCCACTCAGTTTTCCAAATTCCTACTGGCCTCGCTTGTCGGCCTGGCGCTGAACAACGGCATCATTTACCTGCTCAACGAACGCCTGCGGCTCAATTTTTATGTGGCCAAACT
>JAEUUV010000189.1 GCA_016787285.1 Saprospiraceae bacterium
TCGGGAGACACGCGGAGGCGGCATTTGCATCAATGAATGCGGACTTCAGTTTTTTAACCCGGAGTTGCCCTTCGGCGGACACAACGCCAGCGGAATCGGCGCCTACCATGGCAAGAGCGGTTTTTTGGAATTCAGCAATGCACGCAGTGTGGCCAGGCAGCACAGTCCGTACCCCACCACAGAGTTTTTTTTGCCACCGTATGGGTCGCGCCTGATGAATTTGGCACTTGACTGGATCACGCGCTGGTTGTAGCAGGGCTACACCCAGCCTTGGCGGATAGCGCCCCTTGGGGCTAAAGACCTGAAGCGATGAAAACCCGGCCCGATGTTTGGCGGAATGAATAGTCATTTTGTCGCCTGTTGCCGTCTGCACGAACCTGTCCGTCTGACGGCAAAAAAACGGGGGCTGCGCGTGACGCAGCCCCCGTATGTTTTTAAAGAGATATTCTGTAAGCCCGGTTTAGAAGAACCTGCTCCGATTATCCTGCACGTCTTTCCGCTGTTTCCAGTTGGAAATCAGGTTCATCCGGATATTGGCAATTGCGCTGGAAGATGCCTGACGACGGAAAAGCGTGAAATCCGGCGGCATGGGGACATCCGGAATATCAGACGTGACCTGGAGGACATAAACGCCCGCATTGCCGGCGATCGGGGCACTCACTTTGCCTTTGCCAAGACCGAAAGCCGTACCGACGACGCGGGGCTCGCTGCCGCCTGTGGGCAGGAAAGTCTGCAACATCGTGGCCATCGCTGCGGTATCTACTTTTACGCCCCACTCGCCGGCCAGAGCGTCGAGATTGCCCGCGCTTTTCAACTTGCCCTTGAGTATTTCAGCCTTTTTTCGGTTGCGTACTTCCGTTTCCACCCGCAGCAGATTTTTCAGGGTAGCCACAGTGGCCTTGCCTTTCGGGGTGATGCTTTTGAGTGCAGCAACGAGATACTGGTGGTCGAAGTAGCCACCTTTCGGGTCGCGGAAAGCAAATACATCTTTGCATACGGCTTCGGCTTCCGTTTTAGAATCGAATGCCCAGCGAATAATTTCGCGCACTTCGGGGCCGGACAATGGGCCTACGGCAAAATCGCTGGCGGCAAGCGGCGGAGTGGCTTGCACAGCAAGGTTTTGCTTAGCAGCAAAATCGGCCAGGTCTTTCCGCGTTTTGGCTTTCTGAATCATATCCAGCGCCTTGTCTTTGGCCCGCAATTGCGTTTCGCTGCTCGGCTCGATCGCCTGGCGCAGGTAAGCGGCCCGCACGCCGGCATCGCTTTTCAGGAATTTTTTACCGGTGATTTCGATCAGGTGCCAGCCAAACTGGGTCACAACCTTGTAATACTGGCCTTGTTCGCCGTCGTAGAAGCAGACTTTGTTAAACTCGGGCACCATGGCGCCTTCGGCGAACCAACCCAGATCGCCACCTTTCAGGCCGGAGCCTGTATCCTGGCTGTTTTGGCGGGCCAGGGTATCGAAAGGCACCGTCTTGGTGTTCAGAATAGCCAAGAGGCTGTCTATTTTTTTCTCGCTGGCCGGAGTGGCCTCGCGGATCAGGATATGGCGGGCTTTAACGGAGTCCGGAATCGCCTTGCGACCCAGAACTTTGGCCACGGCCCATGCTCCCTGATCCTGATACGGGCCTACAATTGTACCGATCGGGGCGCTCATCAGCGAGTCGGCTACGCCGGCAGGCAGGGCATCTTTTTTGCGATAGTTCGACTCCACCACACCGTAGTTGGACACGACATAAACGGAGTCATTTTCAGCCTCGCGCAAGCCCGTCAGCATCCGCACAACGGCGTCGTAAGCTGCAGCGCTATCGCTGGAGGTTGGGAAAACATCGAACGTCACATATTCAATGGTGCGATTCTCCACCAATTGGTCATACAGGCGGGGGTTATCTTTGAGGTAGGCCTCATAGTCTGCATCGGTGAGCACAGCATCCTTGTCCGAAACCTTGTCGTACGGAATACGTACGTAGTTGAAACTCAGGCGCTGGTTATTTTCCTTGAACGTCATCTCTGCCTGCCAGGTGGGCGTGAACACACCTTTGGTTGCCAGGCCGACAAGTTTGGCTTGCAGGCGATCCTTGATGACCTCTTTTTGCTGCACATTCCAGTATGCCACGTTGGTCGGATCGGTGAACGTACCGCCTTCAATCGCGGATTTGATATTGGAAAGTGTCGCGCGATTCGGTTGCCCGTCCTGTCCGGCGAATCGCTGTTGGATAATCGGGCTGAGGTTTGTGCCGAACTGGAGGTCATCCAGTTCCTCCTTGCCTACGCCAAGGCCCACTTTCTCGGCCTCCTTGTTTACCAGGGCACTTTCCACGAAGTAGTCCCATATCTGCTGGCGCGCCTGAAGAATATCGTCCTTGGCATTGGTGTAGATGAGTTTTTCGTACATATCGAAGTCAGTACGTTTGATTTCGACATCTTCCACTTTGCCCATCATGTTCACGTCGCCCGAGCTGTAGCGTTGCGCGTTGGTAATAATGTCCATCAAAATAAACCCTCCCAACGCCAAAGACATGAGCACGATAAGAATCCATCTGTTGTTCCGAATCGCTCCGAGTAAAGCCATATCGCTGTAAATATTTGAAAACCAGAATTTTAAAAGAAAAAATTTACGATTTTAAAAAAGCAAGCGCAAAGGTAGAGGTTTGGCCTTGAAAAAAAGGAATATTTTTCGGCACGCAGGGCCGGATATGAATTGAAATGCCCGACTCCCGAAGTCGCGAAGTACCTTTGCCGGCGCTTATGGCTCGTAAATCCAGATCATTCATCGCTCCTGCCGTACCCATTCACGGTGTAGCCGACCGCGGCAAAGGCGTCGGGCGTACAGCCGACGGCTTGGTACTTTTTGTGGAAGGTGCAGTCCCCGGCGACATTGCCGACGTGTTTGTTCAAAAGAAAAAAGGCGGCTTCGGAGAGGGGCGCTTGGAGAGGCTGTTGAAGCCGTCACCAGAACGCGCGGAACCGTTTTGCCGGCATTTCACCGTCTGCGGCGGTTGCAAATGGCAACACCTGCAATACACCGCCCAATTGGAGCACAAAAACCAGAATGTACTCGATGCCTTTCAGCGCATTGCCAAAGTCCCCGTAGGCGAATTTCAGCCTATCCTCGGCGCGCCGGAAACGACGTACTACCGGAACAAACTGGAGTTCGCGTTTTCCAACAAACGCTGGCTGCTGCCTGGAGAGATGACGCCCCCGTCGCATCCGGAGGAGATTTTGCCGGCATTTCCGGGCCTGGGTTTTCACCGCGCGGGCGCGTTCGACAAGGTGGTAGATATTCAACATTGCTGGCTACAGGCCGACCCGTCGAACGCTATACGAAATGCCGCGCGGGAAATTGCACTGGAACAAGGGCTGGAGTTTTACGATGTGCGCCGGCACACCGGTTTTCTGCGCAACCTCATGGTGCGCCTGACCACCACCGGGGAAGTGCTCCTGCTCGTCAGTTTTGCCCGCGACGAAACCGAAGCCATTCGCGCTTTTCTGGACGCCCTGCTGGAGCGTGTTCCGCTGACCACGGTGGTGTACTGCATCAATTCCAAGTTGAACGACACCGTTTTCGACCTCGACATGGTCGTTTACCACGGCAAAGGTTTCGTGGTGGAACAACTCGGCGACCTGCGTTTCAAAATCGGTCCCAAGTCCTTTTTCCAGACCAACTCTGCTCAAGCCAAAAACTTGTACGACACGGTGGTGCAGTTCGCCGGGCTGACCGGCACCGAAAATGTGTACGACTTGTACACCGGCACCGGTAGTATCGCGCTTTATGTGGCCCGTTATTGCAGGCAAGTCGTAGGCATCGAGGAAATACCGGAAGCCATTGCCGATGCCGAGGAGAACCGGCTGCTAAACGGCATCGAAAACGCCATCTTTTACGCGGGCGACGTGAAGCAGGTGCTCGATCCGGTATTTGTGGAGCGGCATGGCCGCCCCGATCTGGTCATTACCGATCCGCCGCGGGCGGGCATGCACGAAAAGGCTGTGCGATTTTTGCTCGATCTGGCTGCGCCGCGTATCGTATACGTCAGCTGCAACCCCGCCACGCAGGCCCGCGATGTGCAACTGCTTTCCGAAAAATACGAGGTGCTGAAGGTGCGGCCGGTGGATATGTTCCCGCACACGCATCATATCGAGAGCGTGGCGCTGCTGGTGCGACGTTGAACAACAGACCTTCCAGGTTTTTGAAACCTGGAAGGTCTCGGCATTTAAACAAAAAAACCGCGAGGTTGAGGTCCCCGCGGTTTTGGCGCCTTTGGGAGACGCCTATTAGTAAAATCGGTAAATGGCAATGGCTGGGAGGTCTCTCGTTTATCGAACGAGGAGCTTTCCGGAGGCAATGGCTTGGCCGCGATCGGTTGTGAGGCGGTAGAGCAGCATGCCTGCGGGCAATTGTTGCCGGAGCAATCGGAACGTGGAATGGGAATAGGTTTGATTAAAAAGTTTTCTTCCTTGCATGTCGTACAATTCCAGCAGGTAGCCGGAGGCCGGCGCGCCGCTGATCTCAAAAATAGCGCTGTCGTTGAACGGGTTGGGGTACACCTTTACATCGGCTCCCTCAAAATCAATGTGTTTGGTTTTGACCACCACGAAGGTGTCGAATTCGCACACGGTATGGAAAGTCTGGTTTGTGAAAACCGGAGCATCGAAGTCAAAATAGATAGCGGCGCGGTTGAAGATTTGTGTTTCGCAGGGGATTCCGGACTGGAAAGACACGCGAAACTTCACAAAACCTTCATTCGAACCGCTATCGGGTGGCAGATTAAGACCCGGGAGAATGAACTGCACAATGCCGGGGCCGAAGACCTCAAAGTCGTACGGATGGCTGGCAGTGCCCGGGCGCACCGTGGCCGGATCGAGGAATTGCGACAGGGTGTCGCGCACGACGATCTGACTCACGGTATCGGTTCCTGTGTTCTGGAATTGGATTAAAAACTCTACATCGGTCTCCGGACGAACGTAGTGGGCTACGTCATAGCCTTTGGGATGGCCTCGTTTTAAGTTATCCGGATTAAAATCGGCATTGTTGCTTTCCTGGCAATCGGATGACCGGAAGGGTTCCAGGTCATCTTCGGGGAACATCGTATAAAAGCCCGTGGTGAAGGTATCGCTGGGGACGGGAATGCAGCCTTCCACCGCAGCGGTGGGATAACTGACACCCGGATAGCCGCTCGTCTGCTCGGCAATAATGCGGTAGGTGCTGCCGGTGGCCGGCGTGATCCAGGCCAAAAACTCGTCGCCGGATTTAAGTTTGGGCGACTTGTAGAATGGGTCGCCGGGTTGAGTGAGCATTAGTACATCCTCTGCAATCACAAAGCCGACCTCTTCCGTCATGTCGCCTTCGCCAACGTTGGCTAAAACCATCTTGACGGTATCGTTTTCACAAATTGCCCGAGCCTCCACAATGGAACGGTCCCAGGCGGTAACCATGCAGAACGAATCGGGGTAGACATGCGCCTTCACGCAGTGGGCCTGTCCGGCGATGGTGCCGGCACAATCGAGAAATGCTTCGAAGCTGAACGTGCCGCAGTTGCCGTTATCCACCACTCCGACATCAAATGACCAGGTATTGCCCTGCACGAGGGTGGCCGGGATGGAACTGCTCGTGAGCGTGAGGTATGGGTCGAGGGTGACTTCTACTTTGGTATCCGTGGACGGAATGGTGCCCGAGTTGCAGTACCGAACGGTATAAGTGTTGTCGGCACAACGGCGCAAGACCGGTGTAGCCACATCCACTTCGTTCCGCGGGCAGGCAGATGCTGCCCGTACCGGGAGAGACACTACGGCGGTATCGAGAAACCCAGCCACGTGAACCGGCACCGAGGGGCTGCAGGTTTGCCAGGAATCGTTGGGCGGGAACAGTTTGACCTGATACATGCCCGTATCCACCAGCAGCAGAAAATCGCCATTTGATTTCGCCACGGCATAGCGGGCGAAATTGGGGCTTTCGATTTTGACGATCCAGTTTTCCAGACCCTTTTCCGCGCTGTCGCGCTGGCAGTTTCCGTTCAGGTCGTGGAAGACATTGCCGGAAATATAACTTGTGAAGGCGGTGCAGTTTTTGTCCATCTTCACAAGGTACGGATTCGATTCCGTGAATGCAGTGGCCACGAAAAACTCGCCGACACCTGCCGCCACAGCGCCGCCGTCGGGCGTGGGCACGACGCTCAGTCCCTGGTCAAAACCGGGGCGCCCCACCGCAATCTCACAAATTTTTTCACCACACGAGTTGGTACGTACGATGTAAACGTCTTCCGATTGTTGGGTGGATTTGACGCCGGTGACAAAAAGTCCGCCGGAAGGCGATTTGGCAACACCATAAAAATCGGCCTTGGAATAGGACTGGCGGCAAAGTATCTGGTTATTACCCGATCCGCTAACCTTCATCAGCATACCAATGCCGTTCTCTTCATAGGTGCTTCTTCCGGCCAAAATAATATTGCCGTCGTCGGCCACCACTATCGCACGTGCTACGTCGTCGGCCGGGAAGCCGGACAGCACTTCAAAAAAGCCGAACTCGTTTTCCCAAATCTGGCTCCCGGAAGCGCCGTCAATTTTCAACAGGCAGATGTCGCGGGGTACATTTTTTTTGCCGCCGGTCACCACCACGTGCCCGTCGGGCGTCAGGGCAAGGCTGGATGCCTTTTCAACCACTGTCGTTTCGCCGTACAGGTTGCTCCAGACGAGCATTCCGCCGGGCGAAACCTTGAACACGAGAATATCTTCGATGGTGGAAATGTTTTTCTGGTGGCCGCAAGCGATCAGGCCGCCGTCATAGAGTTCCACCACGTCTAAAGCCTCCGCATCAAACGAGGCCGGGAAGTAATACGTCCAGACGACATTGCCGATTTTGTCGGTCTTGAGCAGGAAGGCCCGACGCGGGTTGCTGCCCGTTTTAGAGTAGCCGGCGATGACGTAGTGCCCGTCTTGCGTGACTACGATACCCTGGCCGGTTGTTTGTGATCCCAGAAAGTAGTCTTTCGACCATTGCAAATTGCCGTCGGCATCCGTTTTGAACAAACGGGCGCGGTTCAGGCTGTTGTAGTAGCCTACCGCGATGAAGCCGCCATCAGGAGCGATAGCGATATCGTTGATCTGTCCTTGCCCGCCGCCATCAAATACACGTTCCCAGCCCTGACCGGCGATCATGCCGGCGGGCAGTAAGAGAATCAATACGAGAAGGTATCTGAACATGAGAGCAAGGATTAATGCTGGCCGTAGCTGTTTAATGACGGTACAAAAGTGCGGACGGCGTTTGG
>JAEUUV010000196.1 GCA_016787285.1 Saprospiraceae bacterium
CGGGAAAGTCGTTTCGAGGCACAGGCCTTGGGCGGTATCGGGTTGCGGAACGCCTATGGTACTCTCGACATCCGCCGCAACCGCTTCGATCTGGGCGCCGGTTTGTCGGCCCGTGCAATTTTTATGGACTCCTGCGCGACCGATACCCGCATCGCGCAAAACCACATCGAATGCAGCGGCGATGCCCTTCGGGCTGCTTTTCAACAACCTTTTCCGAACTTCTTTGGGAGTCAGTTTGCCGTAGCGCACAATTTTCTCGTCGTGCCTAATGGCCGGGCGCTCCACCTCGACGGCGCTATTTACGCGGCGGTGGTGTTCAATTCGATGCGCGCCAAATACGGTGTCGAACTTGATGCCGCCAACGACCTGTACGCCATCAACGGCAAAACGGGCACCGTGGCGGGCAATATTTTTGAAATTGCTTCCGGCCCGGCGCTGGAACTCGCCATGCAGGACGAGGTGGACAAAACCGTTTTTGAAGATAATTGCTATGTGCCCGCCCCGGGGCAAAGCCATCTTGTCGCCCAAATTCAAAGTGGTCAAACCTGGCTGTTCAACGACTGGCGAACTGCCGAACGCGAACGTTATTCCTTGCAGAAACCCGTGGCGTTTGTCGCCCCCGATGACCTCCACCTCGCCGCCCCCGACGACGACCTGAACGGCAGAGCGGCGCATTTTGCGCTGTACATCAATGAGTTTCGCGACATTGACAACGATTCTTTGCCGCCTTCATGGCCGGACATCGGCGCCGACCAGTTCGACGCCCCGGTGACCAATGCCGACTTGAGAAATGCCGCCGGCAGCCAGCGCCGGCAAGCCTGTGGCGAAGCCTTCCCGGTGCGCTTCGTCCTGAAAAATACCGGCGAAAAAGTGATCGAAAATGCGCGTATCACCTGGACGCTCAACAGCCAACCCCGTCCGGATTTCGTATGGCAAGGCGCACTCAACCCCGACGCTTCCGACACGATGACGCTGGCCGAACTGCCGTTTGCCGCCGACAGCCAGTACCTCGTGGAGGCCTCGATCCAGTTGGTGGACGGCAAACCCGACCTCTACGACGGCTTCAACCAAACGGCGTTCAACCTGTATAGCGACCTTTCCGGCGGTGAAGTCACGGTGGGTCTTGATGGGCATTTCCCTTCGGTAAAAGCGCTGGACGAGCGCCTGAAAATCAGCCAATTTTGTAATTCTACACGTATTGTGTTGTTGCCCGGCGAGCACATCGGCTCGCTGGACATCACCGAAAAGCACGGTTTCAACCCCTCCAAAACCCTCGAAATAACCACCGCCAGCGGCGACCCGGACGATGTGTGGTGGACGACCGCACAGGACGACTGGCAAAACCTGCGCCCCACCCTCCGCCTTTACGGCGTGCGACACGCCTGGGTTCACGACTTGCGCCTCTCTGGTTACCACGAGCACGGGTTGCTGCGGGCCGACCACTGTTCCAACCTGCTTTTAGAAAACTGCCGGATCGAAGACCCGCTTGATGATGATGCAATACCCATCGTTTTCGAGGCGGATACGGCAGTCTTGTTGCGCAATTGCCTGCTCAACTCTACAATGTTCACCGTATGGTTCGTTCGCAACAGCCAGGGCATACGGGCAGAAGAATGCCGTTTTCTGCGCAACAGCCCCGGGCCGCTTGCGCTTGATTTCTTCCTGTCGGCCAATTGCAGTATCGAAAGATCGGATATCCGCGGCGGTGTTTCACTCCAAAGTTGTGCAAGTTTTGTGTTTCGACAAAATGAAAGCCATTGCGTAAATTATCCACCTGCTCCAAGTGCCCAATTTGCTCTGTACGCCGTAGCCTGTGACTCCCTGCTGGTAGCGAACAGCATTTTCTCCAATACCAACCTGCCGGATTACAACACGGTTAACCTGTCGGAGTGCCGCGCCGCCTGGTTTGCACACAATACCGTGCGCATCAGGGAGGCGCCCCAGGCGGCGCTGTCGGTTCAACTGACCAGTGTTGCCAGTCCCGATGATTACATGCATATTCACAACAACATCCTCGTGTCCGAACATCCCGACGGCTTGGCGATGCTCGTTCAAAACGACCCGATGAACATCGTCTCCGACCACAACGTGTTTTTTTCTGCCGGGCAAAACCTGATCGCCGTCAGCGGCGGCGCAGGCGGGCAAGGGCTTGCCGACTGGCAAACGTTCGGCGGACAAGACCTGAACAGCCGTGTGTTCCAGCCGTCGTTTTTCACCGAAAACGACCTGCGTATCGCAGGCAACCCGGTGGAGATAGCCGGTAAGGCCGCGGTTTTGCCCGGCATTTCGGATACGGACATTGACGGCGATCCGCGTGACCCCGGCGGTGCCGCCGACCCCGGAGCCGACCAGTTTGCCGGACTGCGAACCGATATGGTTATCGCGGCCTGCAACCTGCCCGTCGCCGACTGCCATGCCCTGCCCGACGTGAAGATCAAGATCAAAAACGATGGCCCTGATACGCTGCGTCGTGCCCGCATCCACTGGGGCATTAACGGCGACAGTACCTCGGTGCCGCTCGTGTGGCATGGCAACCTGGCCCCGGGCGAAACGAGCGATTGGCTCCCGCTGGGCGAGTATTTTGCCTGGAAATTCGACGGCAACACGTTCGATATCAGAGCCGAATCCAGCCACGACCCCGATACGCTCAACAACCGCTTGCAGAACCCAGGCTTTGCGCACCGCATGGGCGGCGATTATACGGTGGGCGGCGCAGGCCCCGACTTTCACAGCATCCACCGGGCGGCGGAAATGCTCGCCGGGGCGGGCGTTTGTGCCGATGCGCGGTTTTTGCTGCGCCCCGGCAACCACTCCGGGCCAAAATTCTACGAGCCACCCGGGCTTGTGCCGGGCCAGACGATCCGTTTCGAGCCGGACGGGCCGGGCATGCAGCGGGGCGAAATCTATGGAATGGAACTGCACGGCCTTTCGCAGGTGGAATTCCGACACCTGCATTTCAACCACGTCGCCCTGCAGGCCTTGACACGGCACCTGACGTTCGAGGGCTGCGCGTTCACCGGATATTGGGGCGATTACAGCGCAGGCGACGGCCCAATGGCATTTCGCAACTGCCGTTTTCAGGGCAATACGGTGGTCTTGCGCGGCGACGAGTTCACCGCGCGCGACCACGACCTCTTGCTCGAAAACTGTCAGTTCGGCACCGATGCCGACGAACCTTATGCAGAAGCCGGCGATCTTTTCCTGACCAACACCGATGACATCACCATTCGCCAATGCCGTTTCGGTCGCACCGCGCGGGCGGGCATGAGCGACATCGGAGGGCTGATACACGTGGAGCAAAACCGCTTTGCCTCCATGCCGGCACTGACCATGTACCGCGCCGTGGCCGACCCGGCGACGCCGGCGCTGGTGGCCAATAATTTCCTGCGCTACTCGGGGTATGCGGCGCCAAATCCGTCGTTCAACCAGGCTTTTTTCGTGGAGATGTTCGACTGCCGCAACCTGAACTTTCAGCACAACTCCCTCTTTTTCGAGCCGACCAACCCGGCCTCCGACTACCCGGCGGCATTTTCCCCGTATGGCTCCGCACAACTGCGTTTTGAAAACAACCTCGTGAAAACCCGGGGCGAGGCCTTCGTTTTCTACTGGGCGGATTTTGCCGGAAATCACTCCGATTTCAATCACTTCGATGCCGGCCCCAAGGGGCTGTACAACGGCTTTCCCAGCCTCGGCGAATGGACGGGGTTGAGTCAGTTCGACTCTGTGTCCACGATCGGGCTGGTCAAGTTTGTCGCTGAAAACGACGCCTCCGGGCGTTCGGACGACCTGCACCTGAGTAGCGACACGCCGAATGTTCCCCTGAGCGGCAATATTTTACCGGCAATTTCGACCGACTTCGACGGCCAGCCGCGCCAGATTTCCGCCACGGCAATCGGCGCCGACGAACCAACGAGCCTCCCCCTCGCCGGCGCCGTATGGCCGGGCGATTGCGACCACGACAAGGTGGTGACGACGCTCGACTGGCTCCACCTCGGCGTGGCCATCGGGCAAAACCTGAGCGGCCCGATGCGCCCCGACCCTTCGATTGTCTGGTCGCCGAAATACGCCGCCGACTGGCCGGATTCCGTGCAGGGAGTCAATGCCAAGCACGCCGATTCCAACGGCGACGGACTCGTGAGCGCCGCCGACACGTTGGCTATCGTGCAAAATTTCAGCCAGGAGCACTTCCTGCTTTCGCCGTTGGAGCCGGCTCGATCGGCGGTGCAGTTGAGCCTGCAAATGCCTGCCGGGCCGGTGGTGGCCGGGCAGGAACTCAGTATCCCCGTGCTGCTCAGCGGTCCTGTCGAAGACTGGTACGGCTTGGCATTCGACCTGGCATTTTCGCAGGGCGCCCTGCAGAACGGCTCGTTCTGGGTGGATTTTTCCGGCTCCTGGTTGGGGCCGTCTGCGATGGGTTTTTACCGCAGTTTTGAAAATACCGGGCGTTATCCGGCAGCGATCGTGCGCACCGACGGCGCCAATACGGCAGGCTCCGGAACTGTGGCGATGGTGCACTTCCGGGTGGGAACGCAGGCGGATTCCTTGAAAATCAACTTGGTCGGCGCGCGGGGCATTCTGAACGACGGCGCCGCCAAACCGCTTGCCGTTGCTGAGTCACCGGCAGTAGACATCGTGCTAAGCACTGCCGAGCCGGATTTGTCGGCACACATTCGGGTATGGCCGAACCCGGCCGGCGAGCGGTTTTTCCTGACCCTGCCGCCTGAAATGGGCGTCGCAGAGGCGCGGCTAATTGACGGGCTGGGGCGTTGCGTGATGTCCCAAAAGGTACAGGGACCGGTGGCTGAAGTGACGCCGGGTGATCTGCCTTCCGGGGCGTACCGCTTGCTGGTGCTCGGGGAAAAAGGTGTGGCGCGTGCGGTGGTGGTGCTGCGGTGAGC
>JAEUUV010000226.1 GCA_016787285.1 Saprospiraceae bacterium
GTACGGTACCGAATATGGCGAAAACAGAAACTCCCCATGTCTACTTTTGAGGACAACATCGATAGTTTGAATAAACACTGGATTAAACATTTGATTCTCATGGCCATTAGGGCTGCCTAAAATGGCTAAAGTCGAACTTACATTGCACTGTGTACCGACGCGCGACGGCGCGGCTCAGTACGCATACGTCATCACGTACACATTTCCGGTAGGCGCCGTCGTCCGTCGCAGGACAGGCAGGCCGATAGCGTTGTACTCGTAGGAGTAAAGTGTGGTTTTCGACTCGCCCGAGGGCCAGCGATGCGTCTCACGCCCGGGATTATTCATCTGCCAGCGCACCTGCGGCAGGAAGGGGAACCGCAACATCCAGCTCACGGGGTTTATCTTGTTGTCAAAATCGCTGTACTCCGTCGTTTGCAACAGGTTGTACTGATCCACACCGGTTTGTTCGAATTGCTCAATCTTGTTCAGATTTCCCCTGTTGTCGTAGCCGAATACATACTTGTACAGGCGCACAGGCTCTCCCAGGTCAGTTCGGCGATGCACCTCCTGTACGATCCGGAGGTCGGTGTTGTACAGGTAGGTCACCTCGTTGAGCATGGTGCCGCTGGACAACATTTCCCGAGTGCGCTCCACGAGCGTATCGTGGTAAATGTACTGCACCCGGAATCCGTCGGAATAGCTGAGCATAACCGGTTTGTGCTCCGTATCGTAGTGGAAATCGTACTGAATCGAACGGATTTTGGTCGGATCTCCCTCCACATATTGCCACTGCGAGATTAACTGCGATACCTGGCCCTGATTGTTGTAGGTCATGGTTTCGTGGTCGTTGTCCGACCATTTGAGTTGATCTACAAGCGCGGTGGCGGGTAGAGGGTTGGGGAGTTGTTGCTGGGGCGGCACCACCGGTGCAGGCCCTGGATCGGCGGGGTCTTTTTTGCAGGCAACAAGGGCGAGCAAAACGACCAGCATCAAAAAGCGTGTTTGTTTCATAGCGTGTGTGTTTATTCGTAAAGGAAAAATTATTGGGAAGCCTGCATGTCCACGCCCTCCACATCGGTGCGCAGCAGCAACCCGGTGGCAATGGCTGCAACGACGGTGCGCGTCTCTGCGTCGAGGCTTTGGTCTATCCAAACGGTACCTTTGTTCACGGTGGACACGGCGCCCACCACCTTGCCGCCAATGCTGAACTCGTGTCCGAATACGGTCAGTTCTTTCAGCCACTTCGGCTGGCCCTCCAGGCCGCGTATGGCCTGAATGTCAATGCGCTGCGAGCCGTTCTGGGCAAATCCGGCGGAAGTCTTTTCCCGCAGGAAATCGCCATTTGGATTGTGGAGGATGAAGTCCCAGTTGCTGCGTCCGTTCTGCAGGGCGATGTTTCCGGCAAAGTAGTTTTTGAACTCAAGCGGAATGCCGAAGAAGTCGCGGACAAGTTCGATTTCCGTGCTTTTGAACTTGCTCACGCAAGCCACTTCCGCTTCGGTGTGGTTGGGGCCGAACTGGGTAAAACTCAGTTTCTCCTTCGCACCCTGAAAACGGATGATGAACGGGATGTCGTAGCCCTTCGTCCAACCGCGGCGCACCTTGTCGGTGCTGAAATCGCCGTACCGGATAATCTGTCCGATCTGCCAGCCATTCCGCCCTTTCACGGGCATGGCCTCGGCATTCAGTGCAGGATTGATGGCAATTTCCGCCGTGCGGCAGGCAAAAAGGCTCGTCAGGGCTAGCAAGGCAATGAGGATTGTCGGTTTCATAACATGTGTTTCTTTAGCCTTGGCAGGCAGTTACAGTTTTACAATTTTACCCCGGAACATATCCGCACCGTGTTGCGCCGTCACGAGGTACGTTCCGGTGGGCAACTGGGTCAAATCCAGCACATCGCCCGCTTGGATCACCCGGCTCTGCAACAGTTGGCCGGAAAGGTTGAATACCTGAACGCTGGACTCGGTTTCCAACTTAAGGCGGGCAATACCTGTCGTCGGATTGGGCGATACCGGCAGGACTTGAACCGGCTGCGGGGTTGGGTGCGTGGGCACAAGGCTTTTGTAGTAGTAGTGTTTTTTGCTGTTCAGTACCCAGTCGAACAGATCATCGTCCCAGCGGAGCAGGGTTTCCTGGCGCAGGTTTTTGCCCTCGACGTAGGCGTATGCAATCGCTTCACGCTCTTCGTAGCCGTCGGGTTTCAGGTAGGTGACGTATTTGGTGGAAAGGCGCTGCTGATTATCGTACGCGTAGTCGTGGACAATAGCCAGGCGCCAGTTTCCTATGGCTTTGCTCCACTCAAACTCCATGTTTTTCCGAACCATTCCAGCGAGGTTGTAGGCGCGATTGGTGCGGCGGAGTGCCTCATAATCAAACCCGTCGTATGCAAACACCGTTTCTTCGATCAGCCGGTGTTCGGCGTATTTGCGGTCGGTGCGACCAATGAGTTGTTCGCCGTTGCCGGCCACCGTAAAGGTCTCCACCAAGTGGTTGTCGTCGTTGGCATCGTACGAATACCGGTCTACAAAAGTGTTCGTGGCGCCGGATACTTCCAGCGAAGAGATGCTTTCCCACAAACGATCCTGTCCTGCGAACGTGTTGCGGGTGGCTAAAACAAGCCTCCATCCGCCCGCACCGGTGTCCCACTGGTGCACAAACAACGAGTCGAGCAAATCCTGCGAGTCGCCGTGCGGGAAAACGTCCATCTTGGAATCCGGCAAATAGGTCCGTGTGTCGGTATCGTAAACTTCGGTGTGGGCGTACACCAGACGGCGCTGTTCGTCGTGGATGAGCGTAGTGCGGTTCAGCGGCTGCCAGCCGTCGGTACCGTACAGAAAATTGGTCTCCCGTTTCGTGTCTGCCGAAAGGTACTCGTAAGTGCTGCGGGCGAACGGCAGGCTGTCGCCCGGAGCCGTCGAGCCACTGTAATGTGCGGTTTTGGTGGAATCCAACTGGAGGTGGCTGTCGGTGGAAATCTGGTTGACGGTTGCCGCCTTCAGATCAAACCCGGCGTGGTTGAACATACGTTTGACGTGGTACGACCAGCCGTCGGTGTAGGGCTGCAAGGCGGGTGCAAGTGTTTTTTGGGCAAAGAACTGGCTGGTTGCCAGCAGGACGAAGAGCGCCTGCAAACAATAGGTTTTCATAACTTCTCTGATTTAATTTTTGAAAAAAAAGGCCTCTCCGGTTTTAGGACGTGCCGCCCCGGGAGGCCCTGGTCTGGTTTTGAATGTTGCTCCGTCAGACGGCCGCTTGCGGCGCAACCGACAGGCAAACGAGCAATTTTAGTATTTTTTTAACGGCAATCAGGCCCGGTAGGCATCTGCGAACTCGGTTTTCGCCAGCACGCCCTGCAAGCGCTGGCGTGCCCGGCACAGGCGGCTTTTGATGTTCGAAACCGTCCAGCCGGTAATTTGGCTGATTTCCTCAATGCTCTGCTCGCGGAAGTAGAACAGGTCCAGCGCCGTGGCGTCGTGCGGCGTGAGTTGGTTGACGGCCTGGCGAAGCAACTGCGTAGCCTCCTGTTTTTCCATAAACGCGCCGCCGTCGTAGGAGTCGTCCTTTTGGGTCGCTTTGTAGTCTTCCCAGGAGTCCCACGCGGCATAGCGGCGGGAGCGTAGGCGGGAAATGGCGAGCGACACGGCGATTTTGGTGAGCCAGGTGCTGAACTTGCTCTCGCTGCGGAAATCGCCGAGGAAACGGTAGGCGCGCAGGTAAGCGTCCTGCATCACTTCCTTGATGGCTTCCTCGTCGTTCAGGTAACGCTGGAGGACAAAGCGGAGCAGACGCTCGTTGCGCTGCATGAGTACGGTGAATGCTTGTTGTTGCCCCGAAAGTACAAATGGGATCAATTCTTCATCAGACATCAGGAGGAAACCGCCTCCTTGGTTGGCACTTGTTTTCATAGCAAAAGAAGATTGTTTTTGTTTTCGCTACAAATGTGCCGGGGTGGAACCTCGCGCTCCAAAAGGGAGTTGCCGAATGCCCGATAGCAGGGGATGAATGGCGGTAAGCGGGGGCTGGTAAAAAGCAGGCCGCCCCGGCCAGCACATGCTGACCAGGGCGGCAGTTTCTTTCCCGGGATTCGGGAATATTTATTTGCCGGCCTCTACCGGTGCTGCGGCAGGTTGCTGCTGCGCGTCGTGCTGCGACAAGCGGATTTCCTGCTTTTCAGGGGCCGTGCTGCCGGTTTCGTCGGCCGTGTGGCCGCCGAGAATCGGAGCAATGGCCAGGCCCATCAGGCAGGTGAGTTTGATGAGGATGTTCATCGAAGGACCGGAAGTGTCCTTGAACGGGTCGCCCACGGTGTCGCCGGTAACGGCAGCCTTGTGCGGGTCGGAGCCTTTGTAAAACATGGTTCCGTTGATGTCCACGCCTTTTTCAAACGACTTCTTGGCGTTGTCCCAGGCGCCGCCGGCGTTGGACTGGAATATGGCCCACAACACACCGCTCACCGTCACGCCGGCCATGTAACCGCCGAGCGCTTCGGCGCCCATCAGGAAACCGATGACGATCGGGGTGATGATGGTGATGAGGCCCGGAGGCATCATTTCGCGCAGGGCCGCCTTGGTGGAAATTTCCACACACTTGCCGTATTCGGCTTTGCCGGTGCCTTCGAGCAGGCCCGGAATTTCGCGGAACTGGCGGCGCACTTCGTTCACCATGTCCATGGCGGCTTTGCCCACACTTTGCATGGCCAGGGCCGAAAACACAACCGGAATCATGCCGCCTATGAACAGCGCGGCGAGTACGTCGGCTTTGAAAATATTGATGCCCTCGATGCCCGTGAAATCCACGTAAGCCGCGAACAAGCCGAGCGCCGTCAGTGCTGCCGATGCGATAGCAAAGCCTTTGCCGATGGCGGCGGTAGTGTTGCCCACGGAGTCGAGCACGTCGGTTTTTTCG
The DNA here is from genome assembly GCA_016787285.1 of Saprospiraceae bacterium. GTDB lineage: Bacteria > Bacteroidota > Bacteroidia > Chitinophagales > Saprospiraceae > M3007. The sequence continues at coordinate 4,888 of JAEUUV010000226.1, forward strand.
CGTACGTCTTTCGGCAGTTCGCTCATTTCGGCGATACCGCCGGCATTGTCGGCAATAGGACCGAAGGCGTCAATGGCCAATTGCATGGCCGTGGTGGCCATCATGGCGGAGGCAGCGATAGCCACGCCGTAGAAACCGGCCAATGCGTATGCGCCCCAGATGGCGCCGGCGAACAGGACAATCGGCATCCAGGTGGACATCATACCGGTGGCCAGACCGGCAATCACGTTGGTAGCGTGTCCGGTGCCCGATTGACGGACGATACTCAGAACCGGCTTTTTGCCCAGTCCGGTGTAGTATTCGGTGATGGCCGAGATGAGGGCGCCTACCGCAAGGCCAACTACCACAGCGTAAAACACGCTCGTATTGCTGACCATACGCGAACCGGAGCCGAAGAAATTCATCGTCATGGTGTCCGGAAGCATCCAGTGGATGACCGGGTAGCAAGCGATGCCTGTGAGCACGATGCTGGCCCAGTTGCCAAAGTTGAGGGCGCCCTGCACGGTATCGGAACTGGCTGCTGCGTTGTCTTTCACGCGCACGAGGTTCATGCCGATCATGGAAAAAATGATGCCGAGGCCGGCGATCAGGATAGGCAGGAGGATCGGGCCGATGCCGCCGAAGTCATCGGGGATGCCGCCGGAATCGCGGATCACCGAGTTGCCGAGCACCATGGCCGCCAGCATGGTGGCCACGTAGGAACCGAACAGGTCGGCGCCCATACCGGCCACGTCGCCCACGTTGTCGCCTACGTTGTCGGCGATGGTGGCGGGGTTGCGCGGGTCGTCCTCGGGGATGCCGGCTTCCACCTTGCCCACGAGGTCGGCGCCCACGTCGGCAGCCTTGGTGTAAATACCGCCGCCCACACGGGCGAACAGCGCGATGGATTCAGCGCCAAGCGAGAAGCCCGCCAACACTTCCAGTACACGCGACATGGCGGCTGGGCCGTCTACGCCATAGGTGCCGCCCATGAAAAAGTTGAAGAATATGGCAAACAGGGCGCTCAGGCCAAGTACCGCCAGGCCGGCCACACCGAGGCCCATGACCGAGCCGCCGTTGAACGACACTTTGAGGGCTTTGGCCAGACTCGTGCGGGCAGCCTGCGTGGTGCGCACATTGGCTTTGGTGGCAATGCGCATACCGGAATAGCCTGCCAGCACTGAAAACGCCGCGCCGATCACGAAAGCCACCACGATAAGCGGGTGGCTGGTGGTGACCACCATGCTCTGCCAGCCCAACAGCAGGCCGGCTACAACCACATAAATGGCCAGCACGCGGTATTCTGCTTTCAGAAAAGCCATGGCGCCGTCGGCAATGTGGGTAGCGATGGAACGCATCTTGTCGTCGCCCGCATCTTGCTTTTTAACCCATGCCTGCAACACAGCCATGTACAACAGTCCGACAACGCCGAACAAAGGAAGTAGGTAAACCAAGGAACTCATTTTGTCTTGATATAGGTGAACTGATTGATTCGATTGATTCGATTGATTCGATTGATTCGATTGAT
>JAEUUV010000239.1 GCA_016787285.1 Saprospiraceae bacterium
GTGACCGTGGACGGCTTCAACGGCTACCTGCTGGAAAACGAGGAAATCTTCACCATCGCCGTGGACGGCGCCAACCGCAAGTGGTTCGGCACCAACAACGGCATCTTCGTGCAATCCTCCGGCGGCGACGTGCAGGAAGCCCGCTTCACCAGCACCAACAGCCCCCTGCTCGACAACACTATTCTCGACATCGCCATTGACCCGCTCACCGGCGAGGTCTGGATTGGCACGGCCAAGGGCATCATTTCGTACCGCGGCGAAGCCACCGAGGGCGGCGCGCTCAACAACCCCAAACCTTTTGCCTACCCGAACCCTGTGCGCCCGGATTACGACGGCCCCATCGCCATCTACGGCCTTGCCTCCGATGCCAATGTGAAAATCACGGACGTAGCCGGCAACCTCGTGTACGAGGGCAAAGCCTACGGCGGGCAGGCGGTGTGGAACGGGCGCGACTACCTCGGGCGCCGGGCCGCCAGCGGGGTGTATCTGGTGTTTGCCACCAGTTCCAAACTGTTCGAAGACCCGGACGCGGTGATCGCAAAAGTTGTGATTCTGAATTAAGGGATTGGCTTGTTGTCGCTTTGATGACCTTGCCGAACGCGATTTGGTACTATTCTTGAATTTCCCGGCGCTGACACATCATTCGTTAATCGCGCTACCTTTGCCCAAGCCGAAGTAATCGTCATCGTGCCCAAACCGTACTTTTTTCTACCTGTTTTTTGCTGCCTGTTCCTGACTGCAACGGCGCAGGAGCCGCTGCCCGAGGAAGTGCCGCTCATTGTGCGCTTTTCGCAGGCTGGCGGCTTTTTCAACCAGCCGGTGTCGTTGACCCTCGACGCCGGCGGGGCCGCCATTTACTACACCACCGACGGTTCCAACCCTACCCTGCGCTCGCCGCGCTACACCCGGCCGCTTTTGCTGGAAAAAACCACCGTGGTGCGGGCCTTAGCCCGGCGCGGGCGTATCGTGGGCCGGGCGCTCGGGCACACGTATTTCATCGGAGAGCCGCCCACGGATTTGCCGGTAATTTCGGTGGCCATTGACCCGGCTATTCTGTTCAACCCCGAAACCGGCATCATGGTGGAAGGCCCCGGCGCCGATTCGGTGACGCTGCACAAGCCCGGCGCCAACTTCTGGAGCCGCCGCGAGTTTTTTTGCCACACGGAAATTTTCGAATCCGACAAAAAATGTGTGCACAACAGCGGCTCCGGCCTGCGCCTTTTCGGCGGATACAGCCGAATCTACCCCCAGAAGAGCCTCGTGCTGGTGGCCCGCGACCGCTACGGGAAGAAGTTTTTCCGACACCGCATCTTCGGCCCCGACCAGCCTAAAAAATTCAAGTTTCTCGTGCTGCGCAACGGCGGCAGCGACTTTGCCGGAGCACACTTCCGCGACGAACTGATGAACCGCCTCACCGAGGGCTGGGACCTCGAAAAACAGGCTTTTCGCCCGGCCCTGGTCTACCTCAACGGCCACTACTGGGGCATCTACCACATCCGGGAAAAAATCAACGCGCGATTCCTCGAAGACCACGCCGATGTGGACCGTGATTCGCTTGACCTTATGGAGCACCAGCGCAGCGTGCGCCACGGCAGCGGCCGGCACTACCAGCGCCTGCTCGACTATATCCGCGACCATGACCTGAGCGACCCCGTACACTACGCCTGGGTGAAAAGCCAGATGGATGTGGACAATTTTATGGACTACCAGATCGCCCAGATTTACTGCGACAACACCGACGCCGGCGGCAATATCCGCTACTGGCGACCCAAACGCCCCGGCGGGCGCTGGCGCTGGATTCTGTTCGATACCGACTGGGGCTTCGGCCTGTACGACCCCAACGCCTGGCAACACGACGCGCTGGCGTTTTTCACCGAACCCGATGGCCCGCGCTGGCCCAACCCGCCGTGGAGCACATTTTTGCTGCGCAAATTGCTGCGCAACCGGGATTTCAAGCAGCAGTTCGTCAACCGGTTTTGCGACCGGCTCAACACGGCTTTTGCGCCCGAACGGGTGCTGGCTGAAATCGCCTGGTTTGAAAAAACGCTCAGCCCCGACATGCCACGCCACCAGCAGCGCTGGCGCCAGTCGGATGTAGTTTGGCAAAAAAACCTGTCCATCCTGCGCGAGTTTGCGGCAAACCGCCCCGCTTTTTTGCGCGCAGCGCTGGCGCAGCATTTTGGCTGTGGAGCGCCGGCAGGGCTGGAACTTGAAGTGGCCGAAGGTGGCACCGTGCGCATCAACCGCTGCATCACTGCCGAACCGGGCGTGTTTCGCGGCGGCTACTTCGACAAATTTTCCGTAGCCCTGGAAGCCGTGCCGGCGCACGGGTATCGTTTCGCCGGCTGGGAGGGCATCAACCGGCAAGGACGCTCCATCGAAACCACGCTGGTTGCGGGCGACACGCTGCGGTTGCGCGCGCGTTTCGAGCCGCACGAGCATGCGCTAAACGATCTGGTGTTTTTTAATGAAATTTCACCCGCCGGCCAAAAAACAGGCGACTGGATCGAACTGCACAACGCGTCCAACCGCCCTGTGCACCTGAGCGGCTGGACGCTATCCGACCGCCGGAACGCCTGGGCGTTCCCCGAGGTGACCATACCGCCCGACGGCTATCTCGTCGTCAGTCAGGATTCGGCAGCCTTCCGCCGAAAGTTTCCGTATGTCCGCAATGTGGTCGGCAACCTGCCTTTCGGCCTGAATAAAAATGCAGAACGCCTCGCGCTTTACGCTTCCGACGGCAGTGCGGTGGACAGCATCGCCTATTTCATTGAGCCGCCCGAGGGTGATTTTACCCTCGATCTGCTCATGCCTACGCTGGACAACGCCGACCCGGAGAACTGGACAATCAGCCCAGGTGACGGCTCGCCGGCGGCGGCCAATCCACAGTATTGGGCCAAAATCGTATCGGAACAAAAAGACCGCGCCCTGCGCATCGGGCTGGCTATAGGGCTGCTGATTCTCGGACTGGGAGCGGTGTTTCTGAAACGGGGACACGCCTATGTGTTGGGGCGGCGCCAGGATGGGTAGTTAGAAAAAAACATAGGCGCATGAGTTTGACTCATGCGCCTGTGCTGTTCTACTAACTTGAAATTGGATAAACCACACTATTGCGTTTTCGGCATAGCCCGGACGAAGGCTTCAATTTTATCCTTGTCCAACTGACGCTTGAGCGTTTCTGCCTCCCGGCGGGTAGCAAATTTGTCAATACACACCGAGTGGTAGGGCGAGTTGGGGAAACGCACGATTTGGGCGGTAGCGTAACCGGCAGCCTGCATGGCCTGCAGGTGGGTGTTGGCCCGGGCTTCTTCCGCAAACGAACCGGCCACCACGTAGTACTGATCCAGATCGCCGGCGGCAACCGCCACAGAGGCAGCAGCCGGTGGAGCCGTGTTCACGTTTTTCTTGGGTGCAGCGCCCGGCGAAGTGCCCGCCGCGGATGGTTGTGTATTGCCGGCTTCGGCGTTTTCGTAATTGGCTTTGCCGTCCACGTACACCACCGAGGCGCCCTGAATGCCCGTCAGAATTCGGACTTCGGTGCGGCGGTTGCGGGCGTATTCCACTTCGGTGCAGGGCACGCCGTCGTTGCAGTGGTTGCGCGGCTCGCTTTCTCCGTAGCCTACGGGCTTCATCCGGTCGCGGCTGATGCCTTTCGATGCGAGGTATTCGATCACCCCGTTGGCGCGGCGCTGGCTCAGGTCTTCGTTGTACTTGGCCGTGCCGCGGCAGTCGGTGTGGCTGGCCAGTTCAACGGTGATGGATTGTTGCTGTTTCATCAGGGACACCAACAAGTCAAGGTCCTTTTGAGCATCCGGTCGCAGGGTGGCGTCGTTGAAGTTGTAGTAAATATTGGGTAGTTCGATCACCGTTCCCGGGAGCAGCGGCGCCACGGAGAAGTTTTGCATCATGATCTGGTT
>JAEUUV010000241.1 GCA_016787285.1 Saprospiraceae bacterium
GGGGTAGGGGAGAGCATGACCCTGCTGGTGCCCCACTTTGCGGGCGGAGGCGCCGGAGAAACCTACAAAAACACCAAACTGTACAACGCCGTGGCGCCACAGGCGCGCAGCCAGATCAACGGTTTGTTTTACACCGGCGACCAACCATTCGTAGGTACGGCAATCTATTTCGGGGTTGTCATTGTGTTGCTGTTTTTCCTTGGCGCCTGGCTGGTACCGGGCGGTGTGAAATACTGGTTGCTGGCAGGTGGTTTGTTTATGATCTCCCTGGCGTGGGGGAAAAATTTCTTCCTGAATTTTGTCTGGTACGATTACCTGCCCATGTTCAACAAATTTCGGGCGGTATCCATGGCCCTTGGGGTAGGGCAGTTGTGCTTTGCTGCGCTGGCCGCACTCGGCATCCAGCGAATATGCGACAAGGATGTTCCCATAGAAAAGAAAAAACGCGCGCTTGCCTGGGGGGCAGGCATTACCGGTGGCTTGTGCCTGCTGGCTCTTGGGATGGGTAGCACTACCGGCCAGTTCGACACCAACCTCCAGCAGCAAGACCCCGAACTGCTGCGTCTCTTGCAGGCAGACCGGGCGGATATGCTGCGCAGCGATGTGTTTCGCTCCCTGGCTTTCATTGCTGTTGCGGCCGGCCTGCTATGGCTCTACCTGCAAGGGCGTATGAAAGCCGGCCTGGCAGTTGTTTTGCTTACCCTGATTTCTTTGATTGACAACTGGCAGATCGCCGGACGTACCATTTCCGCCCAGAAATACGAAACCAAACGCGCGGCGACGGCTCCTCCGCAACCTGCCGAGTACGACCTGCAGATCAAACAAGACCCCGACCAACACTACCGGGTACTTGACATGTCGCGGGGAGGCATCACCGGAAATGCCATCACGTCCTATTTTCACAAAAGTCTGAGCGGCTACCACGCCGCCAAACTCCAGCGCTTCCAGGAAGTGGTGGATACTTTCCTGAACCCGAGCCTCGGCCAGAGCCTGCACATCGTGGGTATGATGAACGGCAAATACCTGATCAGCCAGCAAGGCGAAGTCATGCCCAATCCGCAAGCCTGCGGAAACGCCTGGTTTGTGTCCAAATTCACGATCCTGCCCGACGCCGACACGGAACTGCAAGCCTTGCGTACCCTCGACCCGAAAACGGAAGCCATTGTGTCGGAGGACTATGCCGAGCCGTTGCGTGGATTGAATATTCAGTTCGACAGCACGGCGCAGATTCGCCTGAGCAAATACCATCCGGCCAAAATGGAATACGAATACACCGCCGCGACGGAGCAGTTGGCCATCTTTTCCGAAATGTACTACCCGCCCGCCAAGGGCTGGAAATGCTACCTGAACGGTCAACCGACAGCGGATTTCACCAAAGCGGATTACCTGCTGCGGGCCATGCGTTTGCCACCCGGCAAAAACATGAAATTAGAGATGCGTTTCGAGCCAAAGTCTTTTGTCGCAGGGGAAAATGTATCCCGCATTGCTTCCGGACTGATTTTGCTGCTCCTCTTGGGCGGGTTGTTTTTCTGGTATCGCAAGGGCGGTTCTTTGGCCGATCCCAATCGCCTGGCTGATGCGCCGGCGCCAGAGAAACCTGCCCGGAATGAACCACGCGCTGAAGCAACACGGAAAACAAAACCCAGAAAGTAGCGCTCTTTGTCATTCCGAAGGAATCCGCCTACGTTACGAGGGTCTCGCGAGCGGGTTCGCCCCCAAGCGTGGACGGACTCCTTTGGAATGACAATACAGAGTTTACTTCGCGAAGGCTTCAAGCATTTCCGGCAAACCGGGCAGCAACAACACCAGGCCTGCCAGCATGACTATTTTTATACAGCGGCTGGCCCAGGTGAAATGCCGGCGGGTGGTAGCAAAAAAAACAAGTCCGGACGCCAGCAAAGCGGGCACCAACAGCAAGCCGGCGCCGGCGCCTATGCGCCAGTTGGGGGCGCCGGTTTCGGCCCAGAAAAACAGGAGCAACACAATCAGGGCGCATAGCGCAAGCCCGATAATTCCGGCCGGTATTCGGGCAAAGCGGGTTCCTTTCAGTACTGCCAACGTATTGCAGCCACAAGCCGCATCGCCCTGAAAGTCTTCCAAATCCTTGACCTGCTCGCGCAAAAGGTTGGTTGAAAACGCAAAAATGGCGTATACCCAAACCAGCCCGACTGCCCCGTGAATCAGGGTCGGCTCGTGAAATGATGTCAGCCAGACGGTCCGATCCTCTGGCAGTAGCGTAATGATGGGCACGGCACCGCAAAGCAGTGCTACCAGGACATTGCCCATGACCGGCGTGCACTTCATTTGCCAGGCGTACAAGAACAGCAAAAACGAAACCAGTGGGAACAAAATGAGGGGCCAGAACGACTTTGGGCCCGGCAGCAACAAAAATATGCGCAAGGCAAGCAGGTGTACCAGCACCGTCAGGCCGAGGTAAATCAGCAGCACAATTCCCGAGGGAATGTGCCGCCCTACGACCACGCTTTCCGGTCGGTTGACCGCGTCGATCTCGCGGTCGTAGTAGTCGTTGATGATGTACCCGGCCAATGTGGCCAGTATTGTAGCCGCAGCAACAAGCCCAAACGTGCGTTCATCCAGAGCAGGAATGCCACCGGCTTTCAAAATTGCCGGACGCAGTACAAACCAGTATGGAAGCCATTGGCTCAAAAAAACGATAGCCAGGTTGGGCAATCGAAACAGTTGGGGCAAGGCCAGCCACTGGTGCACCATACGCGGTTTGAATTTGGCTAAAGCACGGCTGCGAATCGGTCGGGATTGTGCCAATCCAAGTGTTTCGCCGAGTTGTTGCCAATAACCGGCAGTGCTTCTCGCCTGAATGAGCCGGGCCGGCAGGTCGCATACTCGTACAGATTCAAAAACCTGCGAATGGCCGAGGTTGTTCAGATGGGCACCGTCGCCGCTGTCGTACATTTCATCCGGAAAACCGTCCGGTGTAGCCAGGTTGTCCCAGAGGTTGATCGCCAACGGGCCATATCTGTTCAAAATAGCGTCCTTCACCCGGATTTGGATATGTACTTGTTCCGGCTCGAAACGACGGGGCTGGGTGCTGCAAATGAATGCCGGTACTCCGGCGGTCAGAGCGGTTTGTACAATCAGATCGAAATTGGCCAATTGCTCTTCCGGGCCGTAAAATGCGGCGGCATCATTGGAGGGCGCATTCACGATCACGGCATCGGGATTCAGCGCCAGTGCCCGGGTGATATTGCGCTCCGGGTCCGGCAACGGTCGGGCCGGAGGCGGCCGATGGGCGGTGGGCAGCAGGTGGTAGGTTTGCTGTCCGCCAAGTCCGAGGTTGATAACTTCGCTACCCGGGTATTGGTCTTGCAAGAAATTGCGGTACAGGTTTACCCAGCCGTCCTCAGGCGATTCTGCGCCGGTGCCGGCGGCTGTGGAGGAGCCGATGACGACGATGCGGAGGGGGGAATCGGTCATGTTAAAGGCTGTGGTTAAACACTCATCGGATCCGCCTTTTCGCCTTCCACACCATATTTCTTCATAAAATCCAGCACGGCCTTGTCGCTGACCTTGCCTTGTTTGTTCAGCAAACGCACAGCGGCAAAGGCGATATACCGGGCGCTCACCTCGAAGTAATCACGCAGGCTGTCGCGGCTTTCGGACAAGCCGAAGCCGTCGGTTCCCAACGAGGTGAAATCGGTCGGCATCCAGGGCGCGAGACAACCGGCGGTCATTTTCATCCAGTCGCTGGCGGCTACGAATACGCCCGTTTCACCTTGCAGGCACTGCTGTACGAACGGTGTTTTTTCCGATTGGCCGGGATGCAACATATTCCAGCGGTCGCAGGCGGAGGCGTCTCGGTACAGTTCGCTCCAGGAGGTGGCGCTCCAGATGTCGGTACTCACGCCTTCCGCTTCGAGAATGTCGGCGGCTTTCAGCGCCTGATCCATGATGATGCCGGAAGCGAGCAGGTGCGCTTTTACCCCGTCTTTTGCCGATTTTTTAGCCGATTGCTTGTACCGATACAGGCCTTTTTTGATGCCGTCTTCCACCCCTTTGGGCATGGCCGGCATGGGCAGGTTTTCGTTGTACAAAGTGATGTAGTAAATTTTGTGCTCGTTCTCCACATACATCCGACGGATACCGTCGTGTACAATCACGGCGAGTTCATAGGCAAATGCCGGGTCGTAACTGATTACGGCGGGTACCGTTTGCGCGATGAGGTGCGAGTGTCCGTCCTGGTGTTGCAGCCCCTCACCGTTGAGGGTGGTACGACCGGCGGTGCCGCCAAGCAGGAAGCCCTTGCACATCATGTCGGCAGCAGCCCACACAAGATCGCCCACCCGCTGGAAGCCGAACATGGAGTAGTAAATGTAAAACGGTACCATCGGAATTCCGTGCAGGCTGTACGCTGTACCGGCGGCCGTGAACGAAGCCGTAGCGCCGTCTTCGTTGATGCCCTCCTGCAGCACCTGACCGGTTTGGGACTCCTTGTATTTGATGACCGAAATGCCGATTTCCAGGGGCGTGTATTTCTGACCCTGTTGGTTCCAGATTTGTGCGGAGTTGAACAGCGGTTCCATGCCGAAGGTCTGCGCTTCGTCCGGCACGATGGGCACGATGTATTTGCCCACCTCCTTGTTCCGGATGAGTTGGGTCATAATGTCCACCATGGCCGCCGTGGTGGAAAAGGTTTTTCCGCCCGCACCCTCGCTGCCCTGAAGTTGTTTGTCAAAAATTGTCAGTTCCGGCAAGTCGAACCGGGCGTACTCCTCGGAGCGCTCGGGCAGAAAACCGCCCAGGGCTTTTCGGCGTTCGAGCAGGTACCGTGTGGCGGGGTCGTCGGGGCCCGGGAACCAGAATTTGGCGGCTTTGGCTTCCTCATCGGTGATCGGAATGCCGTAGCGGTTTTTGGTTTCGATACGCGCGTCGTCGCTGATGTCCTTGGTTTGGTGCGCCTTGTTTTTGCCTTCGGCGGCTTTGCCCATGCCGTAGCCTTTCACCGTTTTTACGATGATGGCCACGGGTTTGTCGGCACGCAAGGCGCGTTCGTAAGCGGTAAAAACCTTTTTGGCATCGTGGCCGCCACGGCGCATTTTTTTGAGTTGCTCGTCGGTGTAGTCGGCCAAAAGTGCGGCAATACGCGGATCGTCGCCCACGAGTTTTTTCCGCACGCCGGCGCCGTCGAGGTTGGATATTTCCTGAAAATCGCCGTCCACCATGGCTTCGAGCCGTGCCAGCAAGGCGCCGTCGGCATCTTTAGCCAGTAACTCGTCCCATTCCGAGGCCCACAGCACTTTGATGACCTCCCATGAAGCGCCGTAGAAGTGGCGTTCGACTTCCTGGATGATTTTTCCGTTTCCGCGCACGGGACCGTCGAGGCGTTGCAGGTTGCAGTGCACCACGAAAATGAGGTTGTTCAGGTTTTCGCGGGCGGCTATGCCGATGGTGCCGTAGATTTCCGGTTCGTCAATTTCACCGTCGCCGATGAAGTGCCACACCTTGCCGCCGTTTTGCGGTTTCAGGCCGCGTGTTTCCAGATATTTGACAAAACGCGCCTGATATATGGCCGTCATCGGGCCAAGGCCCATGCTGACGGTAGGCGCCTGCCAGAAAGCCGGCATACGGCGCGGGTGTGGATAACTGGATACGCCACCGAGCAGTTCCTGCCGGAAATCGCTGATTTGCTGCATCGAAAGGCGGCCTTCCCACACGGCGCGGGCGTAAATACCGGGAGAAGCGTGCCCCTGAAACATGAGCAGGTCGCCGCCGTAGTCCGCCGAACGTTTGCGCAAAAAGTGCTGAAACAATACTTCCAGCATGGTCGCACAGGCGGCATAAGTGGTAATATGCCCGCCAAGCGCGAGGTCTTTGTCTTGCGCTTGCAACACCATTGCCTGGGCATTCCAGCGGATGACATTTTCGATTTTTTCTTCCAGAGCAAGATCGCCGGGGTAGGGTGGCTGCTCGTCCACCGGGATGGTATTTTGGTAAGGCGTATTGAGCGCCGGGCCGCCGTTGGCAGCACCGTGGCGGGCGAGCAGGTAGCGCAGGCGCTGAAACAGTTCGGCGCTTTTGGCTTTGCCGTGCGCTTCGATGACTTCTTCCAGAGCCTCCAGCCACTCTTCCTGTTCGAGGCGCCAATCATCCAGTTGTATTTCTCCCATGGTAATGAAAATTCAGTGGTGTGTGGATTTTTCAGAGCGGGCAAAAGTAGGCGTTTCGGCGGGATAAAAAAGGCGCAAATAAGCAGAATAATGCCATAAACAAAACAGGAGCCGCCCCATTACATGAGACGACCCCTGTCTTTTTGGTAGCGCGGGGGAGGCTTGAACTCCCGACCTTATGATTATGAATCATACGCTCTGACCAGCTGAGCTACCGCGCCGTTTTTAGCGGGTGCAAAGATAACAGTGCAACTTTTGAAAAAACAAACCTTTGTCCAATCACTTTTTTAGAACGCGTACTTGTACCGGGGGGCTGCTGCCGTGTTTTACCTGAATCATATAGGGGCCGCTGGGGAGCGACCGCAGGTCTACCCGGTGGCCGGCAGTGGCGTAGTTTGTCGTATGGAGTTGTTTGCCGTTGGTATCAAAAATGGCGAGCGAGGTATTGGCTTTTTCAGGCGAATTGGTGAAAACCTGGATGAAACCGTTGGGTGTCGGGTTTGGAAATACGCACACGGTGGTGCCGGAAAGCACCAGCGGCATCGGTAATTCGTTCTTGAACGCCTGTTGAATGGCGGACGCCAGGGGGGTGCCCGAGATTGTTTTTGAGTCCGGCGCCGATTCCAGATAGTCGCCCGTGATGTCCCAGATCACCACCCCGCGCAGGTTCCGGCTTTTGGCAAATTGTGCCTTGAGCGCAATGGATTTTTCATCGTCGAACGACACGAACGAGGGAATGCCCTCCTTTCCCGACAGGTACGGCACCAGCGCCGCCTCGTCCCACAGGTAGTCGTAGTATCCCAGCGGAATTTTGGACACAATTTCGTGGTACTGCGGCGTGGCGGCACTGCGGGTAAACATGATGCTGTCGGGCTGGCCCACGCCGGACACATGCAGCCCGGACGTGCCGTTGGTCAGTTGGGTTCGGCCATAAAACGCCAGTCCGAGGTTGATTTTTGCGGCGGGCATGCCCAGATCGAGCAGGTTTTGTACGGCTTCCACGCAACTAAAACCGAGTTGCGTGGCATTCAGAGACGGAAACAGCGGGGCGTTGTGGTTGGACACCGGATCCCAGTGGCCGTAAAACGAATACGTCATCAGGTTGACGGCATCTACCAGCCGTTGTACCTGCGGCCAGTCAATATTGGCGAGATTCTTTGGCGAAGCGCCGCAGGCTGCCGTAAGCATCAGGTCGCGCCGCAGTTTCGGTTTCAATGCCTGGAGCGACGCGCGAACGCTCTGGAGCAGAAGCGTGAAATTTTGCCGGTCGTCTGGTCCGCCGCCGCGCTCTTCCGTGCCGGGAAATTCCCAGTCAAGGTCAATTCCGTCGAGGTTGTAAAGTTCCACGATTCGGCTGCACTCCGCAGCGAACCGCGTCCGTTTGGCCGGGTCGGCGGCCACGGCGGGGAAGTGCGTCGAGTGTGCCCAGCCACCCACCGACACCAGAAAACGCACCTTGTTTTTGCGGGCGTAATCACTGAAGCGCATGCCGCGCTGGTGGTAGGCCGGATTTCCGAGGTCGTTCGCCTGACCATATCCGGCAGGGGCCTTTGTGCTGTTGATTGGTCCGAGCAGCAAGTTTTTGTCGGCCCAGGGGTCGGGCAGGCGGAGCGAGCCGTCGGCTTCCACACTCAAAAAAGCATAGATCAGGACGTTGTATTTGCTGTAATCAATCGTAGCAGGCCGCACCAATTTGCCGCGCTCGTACCAGCGCCAACCGGGGTAGTAACC
>JAEUUV010000259.1 GCA_016787285.1 Saprospiraceae bacterium
GTGGCCACCACCGGCAACATCACGCTGAGCGGCAACCAGACCATTGACGGCGTGGGCACCACCACCGGCGACCGGGTGCTGGTCAAATCCCAAACCACGGCTTCGGAAAACGGCGTGTACATCACCGGCACGGGCGCCTGGACGCGCTCCACCGACTTCGACGCCTCCACTGAGATGTCCAATGGCGGCGCCTTTTTCGTGGAAGAAGGCACGGCTAACAGCGAAAGCATGTGGGTGCTGACCACCGACGGCTCGATCACCGTGGGTTCCACGACCCTGACGTTCCAGCGCATGGGTCGCGCCAACCAGGCCACTGCGGGCACCTACGGCAGCGCCACGCAAATCCCGGTGTTCACGCTGAACAGCGACGGCACCCTTGGCAGCGTCACCAACACCACCCTGACCGAAAGCCAGGCCCTGACCGCCGGCGACGGATCGGGTTCGGATCGCACCATCAACCTCACGGGCGGTAGCAGCGTGACCCTCGCTCAAGGTGCCGGCATCAGCCTGACGCGTAGCGGCAATACGATCACCGTGGCAGCCAGCGCCTCGGCCCCCACCGTCAATATCCAGCGCTTCGAGGACGTGCCTGTTTCCAGTACGACTACGACCACGGTATCCGGCTTTACGCCGCTGACCACCGACACGGAAGTATTTCTGGATGGTGTGATGATGGACTGGGGCGCAGGCGAAGATATCACCGTATCCGGCCAGGTCATCACGTTTTCCCGCACGGTGGCCGCCGGGCAGAAGATTTTGGTGAAGAAAATTACCGTGAACTAAAACCCCACCCCCATCCCCTCAGGGGGGGCATGATCCCGGGTTACTTGTTGAGCAATAGTAGGCAAACTCAAAATCGCAAATGGGCATACATTACCGCTGAACAAAGAGCAACGTGAGTGCAAGCCCCCCTCCCCTTCGGGGGAGGGGATGGGGGTGGGGTTGCAACGACGGAATCACTGACAACCCACTAAAACACCTCACATGAAACCACCTATTCTTTTACTCTTTTTAACCCTAATCACTCAAGCCTCCGCCCAAACCGGCAGCGACTACAAAATCGAAAAACGCGACAGCCTGGGCTACGTCCTGCTTCAAAATGGCAGAACCGTACCCTTCGATACCGCCCAGGTGCAGACGAATCTGGTTCAAAAAACGGAGGAGGTCGGCACCATCGAAACGGAAATCGGACTGCTGGAGCGGCTGGTCATGCTGCGCCGCCAGTTGGCCGTGGCCCGCGAAGAAAAACGAACCCTGAACGATATTCTCGAAAAAGCCCGTCAATGTACCCTCTCCCCATCCAAAAACTAACGCTGACGCTGCTGCTCCTCGGAGCGGGAGCATTCGCCGTTTGGGGGCAGACCACCCGCGTGGATGCCGCCGGCCTGGTGCGTCCGGCCGGCAGCGCGGGCAATATTCAGTACAACAATACCTCGGGTATCGGCGGGTCGCCCAACCTGCACTGGGACAACTCCAGCGCCGGTTTACAAATCGGGCAGCCGTTGTCGGGTACGGGGCGCATCGTCGCCAAAGGCAGCAGCAGCACCAATTCCGCCTTTGTGTTTCAGGCATTCGATAGCGGCGACACGGAGCGCAGCCGCATCACCAACGGCGGCTATTTTCAGGGAGCCGGGATCAGTCGTACCGGGTTTGACTACGGCGGACTGTTCAGCCTCGACGCCCGTTTGCAACAACCCGCTTCGGTGGTTTCCACGATCACCAGCGGCGCCTCGGCACTGGTTTCGTTCAACGGCGGATTTGCTCCCACCAGCGGAAACGCCGTGGTGAACCTGGTGGAGGTCACCGGTATGGTCAACCAAACCGGCGGCGCCAACGGGAGGGTGCGCATGTTGTACCTGGCGGCCAATGCCGTGAGCGCACCCAATTTGTTTGCCCTGGAAACCGTCGGCGGGTACAGCCTGATCGGCGACGGCGGCATTTTCCCGGAAGTGATGCCGCGATTGGCCGTCATCGGCCTGGGCAGCACCGGCGCCACCAATGCCTTCGGTGCGTACAACACCAGCGGCGCGCCCCTGTTTTTTGTCGGCGACGACGGTCAGGCAGGTATCGGCACCACCGCTCCGGCCTACGCACTGGACGTGACCGGCAACGACGCCATTCGGCTGCCGCGCGGCTCCACGGCACAACGCCCTGCGAATACCCAGGGGATATTGCGCTTCAACACCACCGACAACAAATTTGAAGGCAATGACGGCTCCGCCTGGGTACAATTCGGTGCAGGCGGTTCGGGTGCGCCAACCGATGCCACCTACCTCACGCTCACCGGCAACGCCACCCTGAGCAACGAACGGGTGTTGTCCGCCGGAGCCAATGTAAAACTGACCGACGGCGGGGCAAACAACACGCTGACCATTGCGGCCTTGTCCGAAAAATTCGTGACCGGCGGCATTATTTCCCCCAGCCAACTGACCGGCAACCAAAACGACTGGTCGCCTGCGGGTTTGTCCACGGCCGGCGTCATCCGGCTGGCCACCGACGCGACCTTCCGGATCATCACCGGTTTGGACGGTGGCGAGCCGGGACGCCGCATCACGCTGACCAACGTAGGATCGTACACCGTCATGCTCAAAGATGAGTCGGCGGCGAGCACATCGGGCAACCGGTTTTCCTTCGATGCCCAGGATTGGTTCATCCTGCCCGGGCGCTCCGTCGAATTGATCTACGACGCCACCTCAGCGGTTTGGCGTACCCTGACGGCCTTCGATTATTTCAACGACTACGTGCTGAGCGCCCAGTTCCGGCACGGGGTGGCCGGCGGTACCGGCACGGGTACCAACGGTGACTTTTTTGTAAAAGCCAACAGCGGCGGCAGCGGTGTCGGCAGTGGCGCCACCCCTTGGGGCCTGAGCGGGATTACCACATCGAGTTCGGCTACGGGCAAAGGCTCCATCGGGGCGCCGAGTGGTGCGATGGTACGCTCCACAACCAGCACTTACCTGCGCTACGCCTCCACGGTCAGCCTCGATAACCTCTCGGACGGTACCAACACCTACAATATCCGCTGCGGCTGGATGGACGCTGCCAACCCCACCGGAGAGCCGTCCAACGGGGTGTACTTCCGCTACACCCACGGCACCAACTCCGGCAACTGGCAATTCGTCGCTCGCTCCGGCGGCACGGAAACGGTCGTCAACACCGGTACCGCTCCGCTCACCGGCACCACGGCCATGCAATCGCTGATCGTCGCCGTTTCCCCTGGCGGCGCTACCGCCGAAGGGTACATTGACGGGCTGAGCGTGGGCGTAATCACAACCAACATCCCAACCTCGGCGAACATGGGGTATTACGCCCAGATCGAAAAAACGGCCGGCACGAGCAGCCGAACCTTGTACCTGGCCGGCGCCAATGTGCTGGTCGTGGCCAACAAACGACTTTAAATCACCATAAAAATAACTCCCAACATGAAACTCTTTCGCAACATCCTCAAAAGTACCCTCACCCTTGTCGCCCTGATGGCTGTCGGTCTGTGCGCCGTATTCGCCGGGCCCGATTCCTTGGGCGCGGCTATGGACAGCCTCGGTGTGGTCAGTTACACCGATCCCACGTCCTTCGTGACGCCTTCGGCGACCGACAGCGTGGAAGTAGCCATTACCATCCTGCTCGGTTTGTTTGCCGGCGCTATTCCTGGTTTGAAACGTATCCCGCAGAAGTTCATTCGCAGCGCTGCGGCTGCCCTGTTGGTGGCCGGCGGCGCGGCTACGTTCAAAATGGGTTTTTTGACCCAGGATAGTTTTGAGTACGTCATCCAGCAGTTCCTGCCCAATTTCGCCTACGCCGGCCTGATTTACAACGTGCTGAAGTACGGCCTGCCGGTCGTAGGCAAGATGCTGGGCAAGGATTGGAATTTTTTCCAGAGCACCAAACCCTGATAACCCACTAAAAAACCCTCCCGAAATGGCCTGTCCCAACGGTTACATCGAGGTGAACGGCGACTGCGTGTACGCCTTCGGAAATGAATCCGGCGTAGGCCCGGACGGAACCCCGCTGCCCCCAAAAAAGGGCGGCGGGTTCTGGGACTGGGTGAAAAACAACCTGCCCGACATCCTCGTCGCTGCCGGTTCGGTGTGGCAATCGAGCCGGCAACAAGACCAATTGCCCGCCTCCTCCGCCAACCCGCCACCGCAGCCGGAGTCC
>JAEUUV010000273.1 GCA_016787285.1 Saprospiraceae bacterium
TTTCAGGTGACTGTCCAAAATCGCTTGCCGCTGGCTCTCGTTAAATCTACTTTTTCGCATGGTACCATATTTTAAGTGTGAAAGTTACGTGCTTGTACTTTCTCTACTTATTTTTGGTACCGCTTTTCGGAGGGCAGGACAGTGCTCCAGTTCGCTCAAAACTAAAAGCCCCCTGCGCACCCCCATCATCTGCCCCATCCGCCGCGGCGGGCAGCCTTGCCCGCAAGGGGCGACGGCCTTCGCGCCGGGCTTCTGCGCGGACAAGTACTTAGGTCGGTATCGGACTCGTATCAGGATGACATTGGCGGCCTTTCCGCCGATGCCCTTCCCGGTGGGCATCGGATTTGTCGTCCTTAATCGTCTCCGGTACTTCATCGCGGCAAACGCCGGGCTTCGGCGCGGACAAGCGCATGCTCAGGAACCCAAAACAGCAGGAAGCGCGATTTTAAGGGTTTTCTAATGCTCCAAACCGGGTACACCTGCGACCAATGGCCCTATTTTTGTGCCTTCAAGTACAAAAACTAACCTGACATGCGACAACTTTACCTGTTGGCTGCCCTGTGCGCAGCCTTTATCTCGGGGGCATCGGCCCAATCCCCCACCGATGCCCTGATGATGCCCAAAGGCGTCATCTGCATCCTCGGCCAATACACCCACAGCAGTTGGGACGAATACTGGGAGGGCACAAACAAACGCTCCAACCTGAACATCGGCACCTACACCAACCAGAACGTCATGCTGATGGCCAACTACGGCATCACGGACAAACTCAACGTGCTGGCGGGGCTGCCCTACATCTGGACCGACAGCGACAGCTACTTCGAAGGCGAATCCGGTGCGCAGGATTTCTCCGCCTGGCTGAAATACCAGGCCTTGGCGCTGGAGTCCGGCTTTGGTACGTTCAAGGTACAAGCCACCGGCGGCGTATCCATACCGGTGCGCGATTACGTGCCCGACTTCCTGCCGTTCAGCATCGGTATCCAGAGCAAAACCGCCTCGCTGCGCGCCATCCTCAACTACACCACCAAAATGGGCCTGTACGCCACCGTTCAGGCCGGCCACACCTGGCGCAGCAACACCACGCTCGACCGCGACTCGTACCTGTACAACGGCCAGTGGTACGAAACCGACGAGGTGCCTGTGCCCAACATGATTGACGCTACCGGGCGTCTCGGCTACATCAATTCCAAACTGCAAGCCGAAGTGTTTCTGGACTACTTTACCGGTACCGACGGCGACGACATTCGTTACAACGACATGCCGTTCCCGACCAACAAAATGCAGGCGACTACTGCCGGCGTTTTCGCCAAGTATTTCATCTGGAAAGGTCTGGCTTTGCACGGCAGTTTCGGGCAGGTACTTTCGGGCCGGAATGTGGGCCAGGGCACCATGTACTCGGGCGGCGTCACGTACTTTTTCAACCTAACCAAATCCGAATGATGCCACAGACCCTCCAGGTTTTGAAAACCTGGAAGGTCTAAAACGCGTATCATTTCAAACAGATAAAATTGATTTTCAATGAAACATATCCACTCTGCCATTTTACTCGTATCCGGGTTCAGCCTGCTTGCCCTGTTCACCCGATGCAACAAGGATATCGAAACCCCGACCTATGATGCATACCCCGAAACCAGCCTCGACGCCAACGCCGGCACGTGGAAAACATACGTGGTAGCAAACGGCTCGGCATTTGCCGTACCGGCGCCCGAAGATGCCTCTTCGACAGCATACCAGGCCGAACTGGCCGACCTGAAAGCCAAAATGGCCGCCGCTACCGCCGAGCAGCAGAACCTTGCCCGGCACTGGGGCGCCAACGGCGTGTTGCGCTGGCACGCCATCGCCCGCGAAATGGCCGCCCAGTACAACGTGCCGCCGAATTACAACCCCGACGGCACCTACCCCTCGCCCGACCCGATGAACCCCACGTCGTACCCGCGATTCCCCTTTGCAAACCCGCCATACGCATCGCGTGCATTTGCCCTGCTTGCCGTGGCGCAGTACGACGCGTTGGTGACGGCCTGGCACCACAAGTTCCAGTACAACCGCCTGGCGCCGTACAAAAACGACGCAACCATTCGCCCGCTGATTCCCGAAAACGACCTGCCCTCCTACCCTTCCGAAGACGCCGTGGTGGCTGCCGCTTCGCGGGAACTGCTCAAGTTCCTGTTCCCGGGCGAAGTCGCCAAAATCAACGCCTTGGCCGAGGAGCACAAAAACAGCCGCCTGTGGGCCGGCGCCAATGTGCAAAGCGATCTGGATGCCGGCGATTCACTGGGTCGGATCATCGCCACCCAGGTAATCAACTACGCCAAAACCGACCGCATGGGCATGGCCAACAACCAGGCCGGCTTCGCCAACCAACGCGCCGACGCCACCGCCCGCGGCATCACCACACAATGGCATAGCCTCGACATACCTGTCCGCGCGCCGATGCTTCCGGCTTACGGCAATGTAAAAACCTGGAACCTTGATCAGGCCACCCTGATCTCCCTGCGCCCGCAGGCGCCGCCGCAGCCGGGTACGCCCGACTTTGAAACCGCGATCAACGAACTGCGCAATATGGCCAAAAACCGCACCCGCGAGCAATTCCGCATCGCCTCGTACTGGGCCGACGGCGTAGGCTCCTACACGCCGCCCGGCCACTGGAACCGCAAGGCCGCCGAGTATATCCACGAAAAACAACTCAATGAAATCCGTACCGCCCGGGTTATGGCCCTGATGAACACCGCCATTCAGGATGCCGGTATTGCCTGCTGGGATGTCAAGTTTTACTACCTGCTGCCGCGTCCCACAGAAGTGGACCCGAACGTGACGACCTGCACCGGCATACCGAATTTCCCGGCGTATACTTCCGGCCACTCCACCTTCTCGGCTGCAGCAGCGGAGGTACTGGCGTATCTGTTTCCCGACAAGGCGGCCGAAGTGCAGGCCATGGCTAAAGAGGCCGCCGAATCCCGGATTTACGGCTGCATCCACTACCGCTTCGATAGCGAAATCGGCCTGACACACGGCAAGCAAATCGGCGCGTACGGCGTACTACGCGGCCAGTCGGACGGCTCGCAATAGGGAGAGAATTGTGTTTACAGAAGTTGTGATGAATAGTGATTTAAGTGCCGAGACTGAATTAATTGATAATTGAAACTCGGTCTCGGCACTTATGATCATTGATTTGGCGTGTGACTGCTGTCCATTAAGCCAACCGCTGTGGTCGCCGCTATGCATTTCAATGATCAACAATCACCATTCATCACTCAAAAAAACGGGTTCTGAATATCCGGGTTGTTCACGAAGGTCGTGTCGGTCAGGGTATGCAGAAACTTGACAAGCGCCTTTTTGTGCGAAGCGTTCAGGCCGGTGTATTGCAACGGGCTTGTCCCCGGGATCGGGTAGCCGACTTGCGGGATGAGTGGGTCTTTGTTCGGCGAGTTTTTCCCATGTCTGCTGTAGTGTTCGATGACCTCATCAAGGGTCTGGAAACGCCCGTCGTGCATATAGGGTGCGGTAAGGGCGATGTTGCGCAGCGTGGGTGAGCGGAATTTGCCGTTGTCGGTTGCTTTGCCGTTGAATCCTCCCCTGCCTTTGTCGGGAAAATCCTCCAGTGTGGCTGCTTCGGTCAGGCCATTATTGAAATACTGGTTGCCGGTGAGCGTCAGGCCGCCATGGCAGTGAAAACACTGGGCATCGGGCAGGCCGACCGAACCGCCCTCCTCAAAGAACATGAGTTTGCCGTCGAGTTCGTCGTCGTCCAGAATGTCTTTTTCGCCTTGCAGGTACCGGTCGAACCTGGAGGTGCCGCTGCTGATGAGGATACGTTCGAACTGAGCCATGGCTTTAGCCGCCAGTTCTTTGGTCATTTCATTCGTATTGTTGATGCCGAATGCCTTGCGGAACAGCGCGGGATACGTCGGATGCACTTTCAGTTTTGCCACCACATTCGTCCAGGTGTTGTGCATTTCGATGGGGTCTTCCACCGGACGCAGGGCCTGGTCTTCGAGGCTGGGGGAACGCCCGTCCCAGAACAGACCGTTGGTGGCGTAGGCGATGTTGAGCAAACTCATGGCGCTGCGCCGCCCGGCGATGCCGTCAATACCCACCGACACGGCGAGGTTGTCGGTGAAACTGCCCTGCGGCAGGTGGCAGGACGCGCAGGACTGGGTGCTGTCGCCCGACAGGATCGGGTCGTAAAACAGACGGCGGCCCAGTTGCACGCCGTCCACCGTGATCGGGTTGTCGGCCGGGATCGGCACCTGGGGAAAGTGGTCGGGTTTGATCACCGTGTACGGCTTGGGATCGTAGGCAATGCTGCGCAGGTCGGTGCCGGTATCGCCGGGAGCGGGATCGTCTTTTTTGCAGGAGTGCCAAACGGCGGCACCCAACGCAAGCATGAAGATCATCGAGACGCGTCCGGTAAGTGGCAAGGCTGTTTTTTTCATAGTCCTATTGTTTGACGGTGGTAGCGGCATCGAAATTGTCCATCAACTTTTTGGCGATTACCACGTCGGCCACGTCATTGGAGGTGATGTGGTTGTACGGGTTGTTCAGGTCGAGCCAGGCGCCGTTGATCACGAAAAGTTTTTTCAGGTCAAACTCGACCACGATTTCGGCGGCGCCGGCTTTCACGGAAACGGGCAGGTCGAACAGGTACTCGCGGTACACGGCATCCGAACCGCAGTGGTAGATGAGGCCGCCGTCGAACACGCCGTTGTTGTTCAGGTCCACCTGCCCTTCGATCTTGTTGAAAATGTAGCTGCCCCAGCCGAGCCAGTATTCGTTTTCACGGCTCAGCGGGTGGCCGGGCGCGAAGTCTTTGGGTTGTTTGGCGTTGAGCGATGCCGGCACGCCGTAGCCCAGCCGGATGCCGGTGTAGTTGCCCTCGGGTACGTTGTTGAACGTGACGGACACGTCCACAGCCTTGTCGGTAGGCGCCGAGTCGGGCGTGAAATCCACCCAGCCGATTTCGCTGAGCGGCAGTGGTGTGTTGCCGTTCATCAGGGCAATATTGGCCATGTAGGCGTTGAAGCGGGTGAACTGTACCCGGTAGGTGTTGTAGTCGTACAGTTTGTATTTTTCGAGGGGCTGGCCGTCGTACAGCGCCTTGAATGTGATGGTCACGTCGTTGACCGGGGCGGAATCCTCCAGGCATCCGCTGAAGGTGAACAGGGAAAAAAGGAGGCCGGAAAAGAGTATTTTTTTCATGTTGTAGTGTGTGCCCCGGAACTCCGTTCCGGACGTGTAATTAAAATAACAGACCCGTTTTAGGGCGCCCGGAACGGAGTTCCGGGGCACTAACGGGCGACAAAGTTGCGGCATTTCTTACGGTATAACACGCAACGCAGCGGGCAGGTTTGCAACAATGCGGGTTTTCCATGCGGGAATGTCACCGGTTGTCAAATCCACTCCCTGGAACAGGGCACGGTAGTCGGCGGTAAGTTTGAGCGAAAAGTCGAATCCGCTTTCGTGCCGGAAAACGCCGTTGGTTTGCACGACGACGCCGGCAAAATCGGGCCGGCTGAATACCAGCGTGTCGGGCACGGTGCTGCCGAGCGTGTCGCGGGAAAAGACCAGTTTGAGGGCTACAAAACCGGTGTCCGGTCCCAGCCAGAGGCCCTCGTTTTGTGGGCGCAGGGGGTGTCCGTCGGGTGTCAGGACAGGGATGACGCGCTGCGCGGCATCGGGCAGACCCACGCGGAATTGCACGGATTCAAAGGTTCCGGCAGGCCGGAACGTGCCCACCGTGTAGTTTTCCACCGTCCGGCGGATCAGTTGAAAATCATTGGTGAACACTTCGCGCAGGGTGTCGCCTGCAGCGCCGAACACTGACAAGCCGAGCGTATCGCTCACCGGTATGGCCACACCGCTTTGCACCGGCCGGAAATCCGAGAGGTAAAAAACCGCCTGATGGATGCGAAACCAGCGCCCCGGCGCGTACTCGTAGGCGGTGTCGGGTTTCCACACGAGCGTATCGAAGCGCGGCAACAGGCTGAGCCGCAGCGCCGGATAGGTGCAGCAGCAGTTGTTGTCGGCAGCCGCGTCGAAGTTAGTGGCCTCGATGTCAAGGCAGCCCTCGCGCGGGTCGTAGCAGGCAGTGAAGGACAAAAGACCAAGGAACGCCAGAAGTGTCCATGCGGCGTTCCTTGGTCGGCAAGGTGAATATGGTGCTGGTTGTTTCATGGGGCAAAGATCGGGGATGGGGTAGCAAAAATGACAAGTATTATCGTTGCGCTATACCCGGCAGGAAGCGGGATAGCAGGATTTTTTGCCGGAAGTTATGTAAAATAACATTCAAAATTTTGGACATTTGTTCCGTTAAGCGCCCATCTGGGTACTTAAATTCATTTTCCTGTTAACCAAACCCGTTATTTTTATGAAAATGCAATCCGTACTCGCCTTTGCCTTTACATGTTCTGTTTTGTTCCTGCCGGCATGCAAGGAAAAACCTGATCAGGAATGTTTAATCGGAGATTGGGACGTAACCTATGCTGTGGATGGAGGCGGGGACTCCCTGATCGGAGAAGATGGGGGATATATCCGTGAAATAATGATTAGTTTCACAGAAAACAAGGTGACTTGGGTAGAAACAGACCTTGATATGTCAACCGGCATGAAAACAGTTGAACCCTCGTATGGTTCGTATCTGTGGGACAACGAAACAATCATAATGACCATCGTTGAGGACGGCGACACGCTTCGACGTAGTTCCACAGTAAGTATAACAGATTGCGACGAATTGTACTTGCGAATTAAAGATGTGAACGACCCGAATCAGCCTTATATTGATATTAAAGCCCAAAGGAAGTAAGCGAAACGAAGGCGCCAATATCAAAACTAAAACCGGAACGTCGCCCCGACTTGCAGGTTGAATCCGGAACTGAAGTCTTGGGAATAGGTTCGAATTTTGAAGTCATCGTCTATGCCGGCATTGTTCAGGTTAGTACTCAACGCAAGTACGTCTTGAGGCGACAAATGATAGGAGGTTTCAAAGTGCTCCAGAATACTGCTTTTCACTGCGAATGATTCCCTGTCAGACAGGGGTTGTATTTGGTATTGGTAACTAAGGTTCATAAAGAAACCAAATTCCTGATGGCGGACAAAGGGTGTGGAGCGTATTGAAATGCCGGCGAGAATATTGGTGTAAAAACTTGCGCCTGGAATTTGGTAGTTGAACCTGATAAGTTTGTCGTTACTGTTGTAAACATATTGGTATGTCAGGTCCTGGCGCTCAAATTGAACTGGGAAACCGAGCACTTCTCCGCCGGTCAGGCCCGAGACATCCTTGATATTTACATCGGTTAGCAGCCTGAACGGGAACGTGAGCTGCGAATAACCGCTCGAAACTCCAACCAACCCCTGCACGCGCAACCAGTTTTGTTCCCATGAATTGTTTTTGACCGTGAACAAGGTGTGTGCGTAATACAACCGACCACCCAACTGAGAAAGTTTTGTGGCTGTGGCCAGTTGACGGTCTTTGGCAAACTGAAATTCAAGGCCAAATCCGATTGCCGAGTAGTCCCCAAATGCTATTTGCGTGCCGATGCAGGCGCTGCTATAAAAAAAATTCAGACCAGATGTAAAATAGTGGCTGACCCCAATCTCGAACTCCATGCGATGGATCGTTTTCTGGTTATACTCGTTCACGAACTCTCGCAATCGGGTGTTTTTGATGAAATCATGTCGAATCGGACGGCAATTGCGGAGGAGGTGCCAGATTCTTTTTTGGGCGATTTCCGGCCTGTTCAACAGGAGGTTGGTCTCTGCGGAGCGTGAGCATGCCTCATAATATCGGATACCCTTCGGCATTGACGAGGAATACCTGCCTCCGACAAAAGTTGCTTCCATATCTGCCAGTTTGCCCAGTACTGCTTGGGAATCTAAACCCAGCCGCCAGGCCTCAAGATAGGCCCGGAACGCCTCCGGCACGGTGGCCGTTTTTCGAGCCAAGGAGTCCCCGGCATCTATATAACATTTGTATTCCTCTAAATGGCGCTGCAAATCCTTGGCTTCAGCAATTTTCCCCAGCAGCCGATCAACTTCTTTCTGAATCGTAGGGTCTGTGAATTTAAGTGAATCCAATACTTCCATGCCTTTATTAAAAGAATCAATGGCTATCTGATAGTTTTTGTTTTGTAGATGGTTTTCTCCGCTGCGAAACAATTCCTTCGACTCTGCTATGGCATCTGAGCGCTGTTTGTCATGGCGGGCCTGGTTTGCCGAGTCGCGCATTTGAGTGTACAGCCGAAGGTTGTCCTGGGCAATTTGTTTTTCGATTTCAGCATTTTTGGCCAAGCTGTCAGCTATGTATGCGGCAATCAGTGCTTCTTTTTTCGCCTTTTCCGCATCAAGGCGTAGCCCTTCGATCTTTTCGAACAGTTTTTGTTTTCTTCCTTTGGCCTGTATTTTTAATTCTAATGCACATGCTACGTCTTCTGCATAGTTGTACTGCAGAAAAGCCTCCTGATGATTTTTGGATTTATCACCAGCACTCAACGCCATTTTGGCCTCGGAGTCTGAGCACCGGTTGCTTTGTGCGAAAATAAGTGCGGGCATTTGCAAAAACATCAGGAATAGCAGTACACGTTTCATTGTTTCAGTTTTTCTATTTCCTCGATTTTTTTCTGGATTCGGGGATCCGGATTTTTTTGAGCTTTATTGGCATCTTGAAGAATGCTCAGGGCGTAATCGTAGCGCTTGGCGCCGACCGCTGATTCAACCAAACCGAGTAGTTCGTCCGTTTCCATCTGATTTAACTGGTCGATAGTGTAATTTAAATGATCCACTAATTTTTCCAAGTCATTTCGTGCTTCAACCGCCTCTTCTCGCAAAGAAAAGGCCTCGTCCCTCGCTTTCTCGGCAGCCTGATACTGCCACCAGGTAATACCAGCAAGGCCGAACCCGAGTACCGCCAATGCCATGGCACCGGCGAGGCGCAAGCGCTGTTTGCGCTCACGTCTTCTGTTTTCGGCATTCTTTCGCACAGCCTTCATCCGGGCCACGGGGCGCACGAGCGTGTCGTGGCTGAGTTCGTAGGTGTAGCCACCTTGTAGGCTCGGCTCGGCACGAAGCAGCCGGGCATCCACCAGGCGGTTGAGCAGGGCATCACCCACGCCATAATCGCGACGGATCTGCCCTTCGTACAAGCTCAGGCGGCGGTCTTCCTCCTCGTAAATCAGCCCGTCTTCGATCAGCCGGCGGGCGGCGTCCCGATCCTGTTTATCCCCTAATTCGGCAATTCGATCGCGGTAGTAGCCTTCGTAGAGCGTTTCCGGGTCACCCACGTCGGCTTCGGAAATCCGTTGAACTCCCGGGGTCGCCAGTATCTTTTTTTCGAGGCTTTCGCAGAGAATCTGGAGCTGGAACGAGGCGACCGGCTGGGTGTCGTTTTTGGTGAGGAAGTTCGTGATTCGGCGCAAGGCGGCATTTTCGAAATCGAAAGACGGGGCGTCAAAATCGCCCGCTTTCAAGGCCGGGAAAAGGATGGCATCCTCGGCTTCCTCCTCATTGAGTGGCGGTAGGACGTAGTTGTTTTTTTGGATGTTCGGCAAATGGCGCTGAAGCAGATTTAGCAGGTGAATACGGTCACTACGAATGCCGATCAGGATATGGATGTGTATTGGTTTGCGCAGCTCCGGTATCTGGGTTCCGGTGCGTTTCATTTCATGCACGTAGCGCATGGGCAACAAAACATGGAGCGCCTCCGCCAACTGTTGTCCAAACTGATCGTATTGCTCCGGGGGGTAGGTGAAAATCTCCTCGAATTGATCAAAGATGAGCAGTATGGAATTGAACTTCGACGACTTGGCGGACCTTTGGCTGCGGGTTCGGACGGCCCGCCACAGCGATACTTCGTCCGCCAGCACACCGATGTCGTCTTTGGTGACAGGAGGGGGCGTATTCAGGATTTGATGAAAAGCCTTTTCGACGGGCGTTTCGGAGGTTTTTTCCGAGCGATAGGCCCCAAAGCGGATTTTGATCGGTTCAAAGCGGAGGATGTCATCGGGGTCGTCTTGTCCGGCAGAGTCCTTGTTCGCTTCTTCGAGTGCCTTGGGAACGATCCCGGCGTTGATCAGAGAGCTTTTGCCGTCGCCGGATTTTCCGTACAGCACCACCAGCCTTTCGAGAGTGATTTTGTTGTACAGCTCCTCTCTTGCCCGGCTTCTTCCGAAAAAAATATCCTGCTGCTCCGTCTCGAACGGAACAGCCCCTGGGTAACGGCGGCGGGCAACGGAACGCGTGTTGGTTTCCATGTGAACGGGCAATGTCAATTTGTGTTGGACTTTAGGGGGGCAGTCTCGTGTCGGGACTTCACGTCTTCCAGAAAGTTGAGCAAGGCAACCTTGCTCCGGTTCAGTTCCGTCTCAAATTGCTCGTGGGTGATCAACTTGCCATCGTATTTGCGGCCGGTGCGGCGAAAGTTGCCCGACAGGATCATCAGTTCGTTCAATAAATTCTCGTCGCCCTTGTCGCTCAAAAACGATTCGAGCATTTCCAATGCCTGCACAAGCCCGTTTCCATTCGGGTCGTCCGTGTGCAGGTGTGTTTTTACGGCCTCCACAAACGAGTTGGGTTGCGTTACGCCGGTGCGCAGCAGGTTTTCTTCCGAACACCGTTGGTGCAGTTCGTCCACAAACGATCCTATGTTTTTTTGAACAAACCGAATCTGAAACAGCTCTCCGACAAAGTTGATATCGGCATCGTTCACGCCTTCCGCAGATGCATGGCGGTTAGCGGTAGTAAAGTTGTGGATGTGGAGGATTCGCAAAAGCAGGTGAAAGTACCACTGTCCAAAAGGCACTCCGAGAAAAACAAAATACCGTATGCCCTGTAACAAAAGTCGGAGTTCCTCGGGCAACGGGCGTTCGTGAAAAATGGCTTCAAAATAGTCGAACAGGTTGCTGTGCGTCAGCACGAGCGAGTTGTCGTCCTCTATCGAACCCAGCAGGTTGTACACCAACGGGGTGCCCCTGCCGGGCGGTTGGATTTTTCCTGTGGAAATCTCCGAGCGGTTGTAAAAACAATACTGCGGCACAGCGCCCGTTCCGTCAAACGCTTTTGCCAATTGCGTGTGTGGAGTAGTATTGATAATCAGCGGGAAGGGTATCTCAACCAAGCGCCGCAAGGCGTCGGCAACAGGCTGTCCCTGATAAAAAGGTCGTGCAGCGCTGCAAAAATCCGTTCGTTCAGCGTCGGGAAGCATCAGCAAAGAGTCCTCCACCGACGACGAAATCAGGTATTTTGAATATGCCGACTTTTCAAGGTGTTCCCGGAAAAGGTCGCGCAACAGTTTGCCCGATCCATCTGCAAATGCACCTTCCCCAAGCACGAGGGCGCACTGGGTTTGTGGCATGCGCAGTTTTTCCAAGAGCGTTTGCCAATTGAAATCAGGCAACGGTTCATGCAGTTTGGACATAAGCGGGATGTGCGCGGATGCTTGCAACACGACGCGAATGTAGTGTACATTTCTAATACTTGTAATAGGAAATTTTGGACTGGGAGAGCAAGCAGGCGGTTTATTGCCCCTCCGCCCCCTTCTCTTTTACCCGTTTACTTTCGCACCGATTGCACAAATCCGTGATATTCTTCAACTCCCGGGCTTGCGCCACGGTGCCCTCGAAGATTTCGTTGGTGCGTTCGCTGTTGATGTAGGAGCAGTCCTGGTACAGGTGGTAACTTTTGCCCGATTTGGTCCAGTACACGTGGTTCACGCCGCCCATCAGGTCTTGCACCTGTTTGGTTTGTTCGGCATACTGTTCCTGCGAGGGCGGGTTGAAATCAATGCCGACCACACTGGCGATGATCAGGGCGATCACGGCGATGGAGCCGACCAGACCCTTCTGCTTGCCGCTCAGGTTTTTGTTCGTGAAAATAAGGATCACGAGCGGCAAAAAGGCCAATATCGCGAGGATCAAGCCCAACTGGTTCTGGATGAAAAACCGGACCTTGTCCCGCTCCGAGGCCGGGTCAAAGCGGTTGGCTTTTTGCCAGAGCAGCGAGCCGGCGACGGCGAAAATCAGATCCGCCACCACCAGCACAATGAGCCAAGTGGTACTGACCGGCGGTTTTTGGAGCAACATGATGGCCCAGATTTCGGAGCCGATAGCCGCCACAAAGGCGATGGCGGCCATGATGCGCAAGTTTTTGGCCTGGGCCTTGCTTTCGGCGCTTGCCACAAAGGTGCCTGCTTCGGTCGAGGAGGCCGATGCGTCGTCGCCTACCCGGGTGATTTTTTTTGATGATTGGTTGCCGTCCATTTTTCCGTTTGTTTTAGTTAAAAAATCTTCTTGTAAGCATCTGGCATCATGATTTGAGACAAATTCTGCGTAACGTCTGTGCCTTGAGTCTGCGTAACGTCTGCGTGATATACGCTATGCACGCTGCCGAACACGATATTTTGCACAGACCTTACGCAGACTCAAGGCACAGACGTTACGCAGAATTTGTCAATTAGGCCCGGATATCCATTGGCCATTCGGCGTTGCTTGTTTCAAATAATCACCCAAAGATGGATGCGCCGTTTGGCTTATGCAAAGCATTTGGAAGTGAAAATTTTGATTACATGATTGCAGATTACATGATTGTTGATTTTTGAAGTGCTTAGAGTTGACCGCATTGCATTTGGCCAAACTGATGTGGAGTACGCTACGAGTCCTTCAAAAATCAACAATCATGTAATCTGCAATCATGTAATCTTTTTTTTCACCAAAACACCCAGTACAGCGCCGTCAAAATGCCCAGCACCAGCACGGCGCCCGCCACGAATCCGGCTTTCAACCTAAAATCTTCCGGGTCTACTTCCACGAGTTGCCCGCGTTTTTGGTTCTTGGAATCCAGCAGGCTGATCACGACCATGAGGGTGCTCAGACCGACAAACACCCAGCCCATGCGGTGCATGAACGGCATGGTTTTGTACAACGATTCCAGCAGCAGCCCGGCCGGGATGGTAGCCAGTGCACCCACGAGGGCAGCCGTGGCGGTGGTGCGTTTCCAGAAAAAACCGAGCAGGAAAATAGCCACCACGCCGGGCGAAATCAGTCCCGTGAAATCCTGAATGAACTGAAACGCCTGCCCGAAATTGGCCAGCACAGGTGCCACCGCTGCGCCGATGCACAGGGCCACCACGATCACGACGCGCCCCACGACCACCTGCTTCCGTTCGTCGGCAGCGGGGTCGAAGTACTTTTTGTACAGGTCGAGCACAAAGATGGTGGAGATGCTGTTGGCCTTGCCCGCCAGCGAGGCCACAATAGCCGCCGTAAGCGCGGCGAACGACAGCCCCTTCAGTCCCGTGGGCAACAGATCGAGCAAGACCGGATACGCTTTGTCGGGGCGCAGCACGCCGTTTTCGGTCATTTCCGTTTGAAAATGTCCTTGCTGATGCAGCACGTACGCGGCAATGCCCGGCAGCACCACGATCACCGGCATCAGCAGTTTCAAAAACGCCGCGAAGAGCAGGCCCGAGCGGGCGGTTTTCAGGTCGGCGCCCAATGCGCGCTGGGTGATGTACTGGTTGAAGCCCCAGTAACTGAGGTTGGCGATCCACATGGCGCCGAGGATGACGGCCAGGCCGGGCAGTTTGTTGTACGCGTCTTCCAGTCCGCCCTTGCCGTCGGGCATCATGCGTTGCCCCGGCTCGAAGATCATGTGAAAATGCGAATCGGCCTGTTCACGCAGCAGCCGCAAGCCGCTCCACACGCCGCTTGTGCCGAACTGCTGCGCCACGAGATCAAGCGCCAGGTAGGTCGTGGCCAAGCCGCCCAGTATCAGCACGAGCACCTGAATCACGTCGGTGTAGCCGATCACTTTCATGCCGCCAAGCGTGATGAGAATGGCAAAAACCGTCAGGAAAATGATGCAGGCAGTGGACGAAAAGCCCGAAATGGTGCTCACCGCCAGTCCGCCGAGGTACAGGATGGAGGTCAGGTTGACAAATACGTACACCAGCAGCCAGAACACCGCCATGATGGTGGCTACCAGCGGACTGTACCGTTGCGCCAAAAACTGGGGCATGGTGTAAATGCGGTTGCGCAGGTACACCGGCAGGAAAAATATAGCCACCACAAGCAGGGTCGCTGCGGCCATCCACTCGTAGGAGGCGATGGCTAAACCCATCGCGAAGCCGGAACCCGACATGCCGATAAACTGCTCGGCACTGATGTTGGAGGCAATGAGCGAGGCGCCGATGGCCCACCAAGTGAGTGCGCCTTCGGCCAGAAAAAACGATGCGGCGCTTTGTTCGGCCTGTTTGCGGCGGTACAGCCAGTACCCGTAGCCGGACACGCCGATGAAATACACAAGGAAAATGAGGTGGTCGAGCAGTTGTAGCGGCTGGTTCATACAGACCGGGTTTGAGCGTGGAAAATTGTATTGCCGGGCAAAAGAACAAAGTTTATTGTTTGGGTCGGGGGCCAACCCAAAAATAGTTTTTGCCGGAGGCTAAACGCGTAAATCCGGACCTTGTGTCGGGGTTGTCGGGAGGCCAACCCCGATGAAAAACCGCTTGCTCCCGACGTTTCCCGAACAAATTTGACCAAAAACCGACAGCCGGCAGCCAACTGACTATCTTTGCCGGCGTTTTCCAAACCTCGTGACCTCCGCACGCTGTGTGCGTTTAACAACTGTGCTGTCAAACAAAAACTACTGCTACATGATGTTGCTCCGCCCTGTCCTGCTTGCCTTGCTCCCCCTCGTGCCGCTTTTTGCGCACAGCGGCGACCCGAATGTGGACATGTCCAAAGCCGGTTCCGACGGCCCGCACGTGTTTTACCGGGGGAAAAACATTGTGGTGAAAACCATCGAGCAGCAGGACACATCCAATCTGGTGCGTGTGCGCTACCACACCAAACGCGAAGGGATCATGCTCACCTGCACGGTTCCTGAAACCGGCGATTCGTTCAGATTTCCCCTCCGGGGCAAGCACAAGGTGGAAAAAGACCGTTTCCCGCTCACCGAACGTATGTTGGTGGTGTCGGATATCGAGGGCAATTTCGAGGCGTTCAAAATCATGCTGCAAAGTGCCGGCGTGATCAACGATAAATTTGAGTGGACATTCGGCGAAGACCGGCTCGTGCTTCTGGGCGATTTTTTTGACCGGGGCCTGAACGTCACCGAAGTCCTTTGGCTCATTTACAAACTGGAAACCGAAGCCGAGGAGGCAGGCGGCAAAGTGCATTTCATCCTCGGCAACCACGAAGCGCTGAACCTTTGCGGCGAGTTTGGTTACGTGCGGAACAAATACATCGAAAATGCCCAACTGATCGGGGAAGATTACGGCTTGTGGTACGACAACAACTCCGAACTCGGGCGTTGGCTGCGCACGAAAAACGCCGTGGAAAAAATCGGCGACTATGTCTTTTGCCACGCCGGCATCAGCCCGCAACTGGCTGCCACCAACCTGACCCTCACCGACATCAACGACATTGCCCGCAAGTACATCGGCACGCCCTACGGGCAAATTTCCGACTCCCTGGCCCAGTTTGTGTTCAACCCGAACTTTGGCATCCTGTGGTTTCGCGGCGCCGCCAAAAAGAAAGTCACGGACGAAGAAATGGATGCGGCCATTGCATTCTCCGGCGGCAAACGCATCGTGATCGGCCACACACTGGTGCAGGACATCACCGCCCTCTACGACGGACGGCTGATCTGCATTGACCTCCTGCACGACGAGAACCTCCGCCTCGGAATCCTCAAAACCCTGCTCATCGAAAACGGCGCGTTGTACACCTGGCACAGTAACGGCGAAAAGGCAGGGGTTTTCACCGTCCAGTTCACCGGCCGGGAAAAAAGCGGCGGGTGAAATGCAAACCTATTCCCTGCTCGACCTGCAAGCATACATCAGGCAGGTGTTTGCCCTGAATTTTCAGGAACCGCTGTGGATTACTGCCGAAATCGCGCAGGCCGGGCGCTCGCGCGGGCACGTTTTTCTTAACCTGGTACAAAAAGGTGAGGGTGCCGGCGCCGATATCGCTGCCTCGGCGCAAGCCGTGCTGTGGCAGCGCGACTATCAGCGGCTGCGCCTGTCCGCCGGCCTCGCGCTTGATGAGGTGCTGCAGGAGGGCCGGGAAGTTCGTCTCTGTGTGCGGGTGGATTACCACGAGCAGTACGGGTTGCGGTTGCTGGTGACCGATGCCGACCCGGCCTACACCTTTGGTCGCCTCGAACTCCGGCGACGCCAAACCCTGGATACCTTGCGCCAACTTGGCCTGCTGGAACGCAACCGCGCCCTGCCGCTGCCCACGGTGCTGCAGCGCATAGCCGTGCTGAGCTCGGAAGGCGCGGCCGGTTTTCAGGACTTCCGGCAGCACCTGGCTCAAAACCCGTTCGGGTTTGCGTTTCATTGCCAACTTTTTTCCACAGCCGTGCAAGGCGCCGCGCTCGAACCGGAAATGATTGCTGCACTGGCGGTGGTGGCGGCCCGGCGCGAGCAGTTCGACTGCGTGGTTATTTTGCGTGGCGGCGGCGCCCGCCTTGATCTTGGCGGCTTCGACGCGCTGGAACTTTGCAAAGCAGCCGCAACACTGCCTTTGCCCTTGTTCACCGGAATCGGCCACGATACGGATCAAACGCTGCTTGATCTCGTAGCGCATTCGGCCCTGAAAACGCCCACTGCCGTAGCCGATTTTTTGGTGCAACACAACCTGTTTTTTGAAAATAGCCTCCTGCGTTTGGCCGAGCAGTTCCGCGCTGCCGCCGACCGGCACCTGACGGCCGGCAGCCTGGGTTTGAGCAATCTGGAATCTGCTATTTCCTGGAGCGCCCGGGCGCGTGTGCGCACCGCCCGCCAACAAGTGGATGTTGCGGCGACCGGCCTGCCGGTGTTGGCCCAACGGCGAATCCGCCATGCCGCTACCGACCTGCAGCGCGCCGAAGCCATTTGTGCCGCACTCCATCCGGATGCTACCCTGCGCCGGGGCTTCAGCCTGACGTTCAAAAACGGCAAAGTGCTCACCCATGCCGATTCGGTAGCGTCCGGCGATGTATTGGAGACGCGACTACAGGACGGAAAGGTGGTATCGCGGGTGGAATAAACCTCAGGATTTAAACCCGATTCGCGGGCGATTTTCCCAGGCATCGGGATCTTTGTCGGGGGGCGCCAGTTGGGTGAGCGCTTCGTGGATGTCGGCGATTTCGCTATCGTACCTGGTTTCCAGTTCGGTTATTTTTTGGGAAAGTTCGGCGTAGGCGCCGGCGAAGTGTCGCAGGGCGATGAATGCCCGAATAATGGCGATGTTGGTTTCGATGGCTCTTGGGCTGTTAAGCACGCCGGACAACATGGCCACACCGTGTTCGGTGAATGCGAAGGGAAGAAACTTGGAATACTTTCCGCGCCCTTTTTCTAAGGACGCAAATTGCGACCTTAGCGAGTTGTACTCTGCGCGGGACAGTTCAAACATGAAATCTGCGGGAAAACGCTCGATATTTCGCCGGACGGCTTCTTTCAGGCGTTTGGTTTCCACGCCGTATAACTCGGCCAAATCGGCGTCAAGCATGACCCGGACGCCTCGAATTTCGTAAATTTTTTGCTGGATGATTTGCATGTCCATGGCTTGCTGTGTGGTTGAAAATTTACGGCTTGAATCCGATGCGCGGGCGATTTTCCCAGGCATCGGGGTCTTTGTCCGGCGGCGCCAATTGGGTGAGCGCTTCGTGAATGTCGGCAATTTCGGCGTCGTATTTGGCTTCCAGTTCGGTTATTTTTTGGGAAAGTTCGGCGTAGGTATGCGCATAGTGCCGAAGGGCGATGAAGGCCCGGAAGATAGCGATGTTGGTTTCGATGGCTTTTTGACTATTGAGCACGCCAGACAACATGGCCACGCCGTGCTCGGTAAAAGCAAACGGTGGGTAACGAGCACCGCCCCAACTTGAGGTGCCAATTTGGCACCTCAAGTTGTCCCATTCGTTCTGGGTCAATTCAAACATAAAATCAGCCGGGAAGCGGGCAATGTTTCTTTTAACAGCCCTTTTCAGCGCCTTGGTTTCCACGCCGTACAACTCGGCCAGGTCGGCGTCAAGCATGACCCGGACGCCTCGGATTTCGTGAATTTTCGAGTGAATAAGTTGCAACTCCATTGCCTGACCCGGGTTATAGAGCGTGTCCAGGATTTAGTTGCCGGGCTGCAAGCGGCAAACTTTGCTTCATGCTGCGTTAAAATTTTCGCCATAGGCACCCGGCTATGGCTGCAAATTTTGCCTTGCCTGAAACAAAATTTGCTCGCTTTCGCCTCGGCGCTAAATCCTGAACACGCTCTGTAGTTTTGAAAAAAAAAACGCAAGTTCCGGCGTCACTTCCCTGTTGCGCCGACGTACAAACCGACCAACACACATTTTTTTAAATTTCATGGAACTCGATATTCAAACACCCGCCCTGCTTTTTCCGGCTGTATCGCTGCTTATGCTGGCTTACACCAACAAGTTTCTGGCCATTGCCAACCTGATCCGGAAACTGTACTCCGACTACGAAAAAAACCAGCACATCAGTCTCATCGCCCAGATTTCCAACCTGCGCCGCAGGCTCATGCTCATCCGTTGGATGCAGGTGGGCGCCGTGGCCAGCATCCTGTTTTGTGTGGTCACCATGTTCCTCATCTACGAGGGTTTCCAGGGTTGGGCCAAGGTGTTGTTTGCCGTCAGCCTGTTGCTGATGATCACGTCGCTGGTCATCAGCATCGTCGAACTGTTCCTTTCCGCCGGGGCACTTCGCTTGCTGCTGCGCGATCTGGAGGAGAAGATGTAGGGAGTGAGAATGGCCAACGGCTAACAGTCAACCGTCAGTTTCACCGTCCGGTCGTCGCTGCAGGACACGAGCATGCCGGGCAACCAGAGCAGGCGGTTGACGGAATTGATGTGGCCGCCGTCGCGGATGGGGTCGAATACCCGCTGGAGTTTCAGCGTGGCGGTATCCCAGATTTTGATGGTTTTGTCGCGGCTGGCGGTGGCGAAGCGTTGCCCGTCGGGCGCGAGGACGATGTGGTTGATCGTGAACCAGTGCGCGGGCTGTTCGGAATGCAGGACGGGCGGATTACTTTGCTCCAGGTTCCAGGCCCGCAGCATGGCGTCGCGGCCTCCGCTGAGCAGGCGTTGCTCGTCGGGGGTGTAGCACAGGGCGAATACGGAGGGCGTGTGTGCCTGTGCCAGAGTCTGCTTCAGCGCGAGTGTTTCCAGGTCGAGGAAAAAGATGTTGCCGTCGCCGGCGCCGACGGCCAGTTCGCGGCGGCCTGGCGCCACGGCAATGCTGCGCAAGGCTTTGTTGGAGAGGTGAAAACTTTCCACAGAGCGCGCTTCCTCCAGCAACCAGCGGGTGAGCACCCCGTCGCCGCCGGCAGAAAAGAGCCACGGCCCGTGTACCTTCAAATCGTACACGCCCTTCGCATGGTGCTGGATGTTGCGCGTTTTTTCGGGATGCTCCAGGTCAATCCAGTGCAGGCCGCCGTGCATGGTGCCTACCACGATTCGGCTTTTATCCGGAAACGAAATCAGGGAAAACACCTGTGTTTCCACCGACGCTACCACGCGGCCCGTTTCGGGGTCGTCGAGATTCCAGGACACGATCCAGCCGTCGCCACCGGCGGAGAGCACGTGGCGGTCGGTCATGCCGTGCGCAAGCGCGTACACGGCTGCGCGATGTCCGGTGCAGGTGTACATGACTGCCAATTTGGGGAGAACCTGATTATTTATCGTCTCCGAAAAAGGCGATGATTTTGTCGGCGAGTTCCATGCCGATGTAAGACTGGGCTTCCATGGTGCTGGCGCCGATGTGGGGCGAGCAGGACACCTGCGGGTGTTTCAGCAGTGCTTCGCGGGGCGTGGGTTCGTTTTCAAACACGTCCAGTCCGGCGCCGCCGACTTTTCCGCTGTTCAGGGCGGCCAAGAGCGCTTCTTCATCAATCACCCCGCCGCGGGCCGTGTTCAGCAGGATCACGCCGTCTTTCATTTTTTCAATTTCTGCGGCGCCGATAATCGGGCCGCCGCCGCCCGGCAGGTGCAGCGTGATGAAGTCCGACTCGCGGATGACCCGCTCGAAGGGTTCGGTCTGGATGCGCACGCAGAGTTTCATGTCCTCGTAGCGGTGCAGCCGGATGCCCACTTCGGCTTCCTGCACGAAGGGGTCGTGCGCCCGCACGTCCATGCCCATGCCGAGCGCCAGTTGGGCTACTTCCTGCCCGATGCGTCCGAATCCGAGAATGCCGAGGGTTTTGCCGCGCAACTGGATGCCGGTTTCGAAGGCTTTTTTCAGTTTTTTGAAATCGCCGCCGGAGGCCAGTTCGCGGTTGCCGCGCTGGAGCATCCGCGCCAGTCCGAACAGGTGTCCGATGGCGAGTTCGGCAACCGCGCGCGACGATGCCTTGGGCGTGTTGTACACGGCGATGCCTTTGCTTTGGGCGTATTCCAGGTCAATGTTGTCGAGGCCCACGCCGCCACGGGCAATGACTTTCAGGTTCTTTCCCGCGTCAATGACGGCGCGAGTCACTTTGGTCGCGCTGCGCACAATTAGGACATCGTACTGCTCCATGTGCGCAGCGAGTTCCTCCTGCGGAATTTTGTCGGTTACGACCTGGTAGTTGGCTTCCTCCAGCAGGAGTTTGCCGTCGGGGTGAATGCCGTCGTTGGCGAGTATTTTTATCATTTGCGGTGTGTATGTGCGTAAAAGAGGCCGCAAAGATAGGGGAAGAGACGGCAACCGCAAGGATACATATGGGTATGTTGAGGAAGAAGGGGGGTGATATCTCGAGTATCCATATTGGCCAGCATGTACGAAGAAGCAGCGTGATTTTGGGGTGTATAAATACTTTTCCGCCGGATAAAAAAATAACTGATTACGGTTATTTTTGCAGTCAAAAAATTCACGAACCATGAGAATGATCCACTATTTGCTTGTCAGTTGTTTTGTTACTTGTTTTTGTTTAGTAGACGGGTTGGGGCAACAAAATTGTTGCGAGGAAGCGTACCAAGCCTCCCGGACAACACGCAACTGGAAATTCAAGTCGGCCGAAGAACGGAAATGCGCCGAGGCAGAGGCCGAGGCGACACTGAGAGCCGGTAATAAAGAATTAGCCGCCCAATGCCTCGTGGTACTGGCCTTGGACGACGTGGAGAACAATCGCTTCGAGGCCGCTTTTAAGTATTTGACCCTACTTCAGGAAGCACTACCTGCCGACAAACCCGAGTATGAGCCGTATCTGGCCAATGCGTATGGGCTTCTGGCCTACATGTACGATCAGCAGGGTTACCAGAAATCCGCTGTTCAGTATTACCGTAGGGCGATTGAACTATATGAAAAACACCATATGCAAGGGGAGCAAGTGGTGGAACAGGCTAACCTTGTCAAGCTGCTCGCCCAACAGGGGAATTTCGAGGAGGCCATTGAAATTGGCAGAACGGCACACGAGCTAACCCCGTATCTTCCAGAGGGCAATCGTTCTCTGGAGTTGAAAGGCGTCGCAGCCAACAACCTTGGTTTTGCTTATAACTTGCAGGCGGGAAATTATCGTGCCGACATGCGTGGGCGTGACATGCATGCCGCAGGCGAGAAGGCCCTTGAGGTGTTCAAGGACAATCTGCCTACGACACGTATTTTGGGCGGCTTTCCCCATGCAATTGCCCTGCTGAACATAGCAAGTATGGCCATGGTAGTGGATCATCTCGACACTTCCCGACACTACTTGCAGATTTATCTGGATAGTGTGGCACGGGGCATGCCACCCGGCGCGCAGTATTACTCTCTTAGCGCAGCCATTCATGCCAAAAAGGGGGACTTCGAATCGGCATTTTTGGACATCGGCAAAGCCTGTAGTGGTGTCAGTCTTGTTGCCTCCGCATCAGATGTGCTTGGGCCAGTCGCCTTACGCATCCCCGATTCAGGCGACTGGATGCCACAGGCTGCATTGTGGATGCATGTGTTGCAACAAAAGGGAGCCGTGCTTTTGTTGTATTACTTGAAACACCCAGACCAGCCTGAATTTTTGGAAAAAAGCCTGATCGCATACGAGCAGGCGGTGGAGGTGTTCAACCGTTTCCAAGCGGATATGTATGAAGGAGCCTCGGTAT
The DNA here is from genome assembly GCA_016787285.1 of Saprospiraceae bacterium. Lineage (GTDB taxonomy): Bacteria > Bacteroidota > Bacteroidia > Chitinophagales > Saprospiraceae > M3007. Next base: position 22,036 of record JAEUUV010000273.1, read on the forward strand.
CGGAATTGCGAGCTAGGTATTATAGTGTCTATTTGGGTGCAGCCCGATCTGCTGCCTTATTGTTTCTTCACAAAGACCCTTCCATTGCCGCAAAGCGGGAAACATACTGGCGCAAGGCCTATGAGTACGCCGAGCAAACTCAGGGGTTTGTACTTCGACAAGGCGTTCTGGATGCATTCGAGGGGAAGTGCGGCGCTACGAATATAGATGCCCTTCATTGCAGGGACAAGGTGTTTCGCGATTCGCTTTTCCATGTCAGAGTTAAGGTAAAGAATGCCCGTGCCGAAAAAAAAATCCGGGATGAATACCACCAATTCCGGGAATCGCTAAAAAACAGCAACAACCCCGTGGAGCGGCAATACTACGAGCAGCGGTTCGGCAATGCCGTGCCCGGCATGGCGGATATTCAACAAAACTTGTTGCCCGACAGCGCTATTTTCATCGAATACGTTTGGTCGGCGCCTCAACCCTTTGCCCTTTGGGCGACCTGGAAGAGCAAGGGCCTGGTGCTTTTGGATATACCGGACGGCGACCGGTTCTGGGCGGATGTGGAAAGGTTCAAACAAAACTGGCTTCGCACAGACGAAGGGTTCATAGATGTGGCACTTGGCCACGGTCTGTACAAAATACTCATCCAAAAAGTCTTGAGCGATCTTCCTGCTGCCGAGCAAAAAGCCCTGAACCGCTTGGTCATCGTGGCCGACAACCTGCTGCGCACTCTGCCGTTCGATGTCTTGCCGATGAGCGACACTCCTGTCAAAAACCACGCATACCCGTATTTGTTGCATAAATATACCGTGGGGTATCAATATTCGGCCGCGTTGTGGGACCTTCAAAGCAGGCGAATGGAACAAAGCATGCGGGCGCCTATTTCAGCCGCAGTATTTGTCCATGCATCCGGCGGGCCAAGTTGCTCCACGGACAGTCTTCCGGAGTTGAAAAAATTTGCCGAGGAAGGATTTGAAGAAACAGCGGAAAAAGCAAAAATCAACGTAGATACTACCATTTCAAATGCAACCGAAGGCGATTTTATGAACCATGCAGCTTCGGTTGATCTGCTGTTCTTTTGCATGCACGGTTGCCTGGACAAAGACCCCGACAAATCCTATCTTTCTTTCGCTCCATCTGAAATGCCGAGCACCGACGGGCGCCTGAGTGTATCCGAGTTCTATGCGCGTCCGGAGCCTCTTGAGGCCCGACTTGCCGTTTTTGGAAGTTGTGAAACTGCACGACAAGGTGGCGAGCACGAGGCCGGCACGAAAGGCGAGGGAGTATTGGGGCTGCATCGGGCGATCAGCTATGCCGGCTGCCCCAATGTGGTGGCCACGCTCAACCCGGTTGTGGATAAAAACGCAGCCAAACTCCTGGATTTGTTTTTTGACAACTTGCTGCTGAAAAAAATGCCCGCCGATTTGGCCCTTACCGCCGCCAAGCGACAGTATCTGGATCAGGAAACAAAGCCAGGTTCCGACCTATTGCCTCACCCAATATACTGGGGCAATTTTATCTGCATCGGGCCGCCGGTACAGTTCAAGTAACGGCTATTTCAGGCAGCGGACGGCCCCCTTGGGCCACTGGTCGCGCGGGATTCTTTGCTCGGTAGTCCACGCTTTGGCCTTGGCCTGCTGATCGTTCTCCAAATATGCCGCGAGCAAGAACTTGGCGTGGTAGGGCCGCATGACCCCTGTCGCTTTTTCCAGATACCAGACTGCCTCCGAAGGATTTTGTTCATACAACAGGCACAGAACCCCGAGGATGTAATACTCTAACGGTGTTACTTCCCTGGGTGAGGTTTCGGCCATGTCGCGCAAGATTTGGAGGGTAGTCGAATCGTTTTTTGCTTTAAGAAGTTCGCGCCAGGGTTTAGCATCGGTTTTCGTGCCTGCAGTGACCATGGCATTGGTTTCCTGTCGGAGAAAATCTGCATACCACTTTTTACGCTCTTCGGGGGACAGGCGACACTCAAGGCCTCCCATGTCGCGTATGCCGTATGATTTCAGGACAGAATCCACCCGGCTCCAATGCGTAGTCAGGAGTTCATCTTGTTGTTCCAGCGCGAGTTTGATCTCGGCGATTTCGGTATCCTGTTGCAGGCTATGGTCTTCAATCCTGTGTACTCGTGGCAGGGTATCGTTCAAATTAAGGTGCGCCTCTATCCGGGCTATTCGTTCTCTGATCTGGTATTGTTGGAAGGCTGACAAGGACATGAGTACAATAAGCAGGACGGCGGCCCAGCGCAGCCATTTGCCGTCCTCTTGTCCGGAGTTCGGTCTGGGCTTGTCCTCGTCTTGTATTTTGTCTTTTTTGTACTGCTCGAAGAAGCCTTCCTCCTCTAATTTTTTTTCGATTTTGGCTACAAGCTCCCGTGCCTTTCCTCTGCTTATGATTGCCTCTACTGCGGCTTTGTGCAAGTTGAACTCAGCGGCAAAAGCCGGGTCGGCGGCAAGTCGTTGTTCTATTTCTGCTGCGGCCTCAGGCGAAAGGCGCCCTTTAAGATAAGCCTCAATTTGTCCTTCCGTATAAATGTCCATGGCGGGTTAATCCTTTTATTGGTTAGATAGATAATTTAATGTTCATGCACTTTCTAAGATAATTCATGCAACGGTTCTTTTTTACCCTTACGAAGCCCTCTGTGTAACCCATTATTTCGGCGATTTCTTTGTGGGACTTCTCCTCGAATATTGCCAGCTCAACTACTTTTTGGCAATCGGGTTCAAGGCTTTTCAAACAGAACTGAGCAGATGCTTCTTTCTCCCAATTTTCTTTTTCCGTTTCCTCTTTTTCAAAAGGATTTTCTTCCTGTTCTAAATACCGGCATATATTCTCATTCCTGTTTTTGAAGGTTTTGTTTTTTCTCCAAAATTCGTTGCACATTTTATTCATAATTCCCCACAAAAAGGCGATCGGTTCCTTTTGGATATCCACCTCGCCATTGTCAATCTTTCTTAACAAGATTATGAAGGCATCCTGAATCAAATCCCGTTTTTCATCGTACGAAGCATTGCTGCCAAGTAGACGTTCTGCGCACTCAAGAGCCTCCTTGTACAGATTCACCCAAGTCGCTACGTCGCCCTCTTTGAGCAGCTGCCATTCACGGGTATGCTTGGATTTGTCGGGGTCTTTCGAAGATGAAGGGTAATCGTCTTTCATACGCGGCGGTATTGTTGTGGCCCAAAATTAGGCTCCTCTACACTCGTATTGTCGAAAACTACCGGTTGGTTATCACCTTTTTTCAAATTTTTTTTCAGTCTCAAAAAATGGCGAATCGAGTGATAACCAAACTAACGAATCCGACAATTTGGGTAAACAGGAAACGGAAACAAGATTTTTTAAAACCGTAAACGCTCTTGACATGAGAAACTTCCTCCTACTCGTTCTACTCACCCTACAAACCCTTTCCGCCCAAGCCCAACGCGAGTGTGGCCCACCGAAGTACATGCGCCAGTCCTTGGCCAACGTGATCGTCAAAGGTATCCTGCTCAACGGCCTGTCCGAAATGGGCTACAACAAGGACGTGTCCATCATGGGTACCTATATGCCCGAAGGCGAACAGGTCGGGTTTACCACGACGCTCAACGCCGGTACTCTGTACGCCTTTGTAGGCGGTGGCGACGACGACGTGACCGACCTCGACATCTACCTGTACAACGAAAGGGGGACAGAGGTAGCCAGAGATGCAAAAGCGGATAATTCCCCCATCGTCACCTACACACCAACTACGACCGGGCGCTATACCGTGCGCGTAAAAATGTATAGCACCCGCACGGCTGGTAGTTTTGCCAGCATGCTCATCATGAGCAACCGGGGATACAATATACCGGTCAACACCTTGAAGAGTGCTATTAGTGACCTGTTTTCCGCCGTCGAAACGATCTGTAACAACTCTACCAAGATGGGATACTTGTCCACCACAAATCAATGGGCCATGTTCGGCTGCGTGCTGGAAGACGGCGGCTCTACTACGGTGTCCAGTATCAAGTTAAGCGGTACCCGCCGAAGCGTCATCGTGGGCGGAGGCGACCAAAACGCTTTCGACGTGGATCTGTTCCTGTACGATGCCCAAGGCAATCTCCTGAAAAAGGACGAGGCCACTGATGCCCACCCCCTGTTGATCTACTCGGCAAGTGCTACACCCGAATACCAGCTTAAGATGAAAAATGCCCGCAGCGGCGGCAACCGCTCGCTCATCATGTCGGCCATCCTGGAGGTGGACTAATAGCCTCTCTTAACTCCCCTGACAATATTTCACCCGCCGGCAAGATCGGCAGAACCAAAAGCAACTGGCGTACAACGTGCCCGGGGAGCGCTACCTGTGCCGTGCCGGTATCATTTTCAAATTCAAAACTACTTACACAATGAAATTCTCGCAATTCTTCCGCTCAGCCCTCGCGCTGACCCTCTTGATCGCCCTGTCGGCGGCCAATCGCATTGAAACCTCTGCACCCCGAACCGCCCCCAGCATCCCATCCCTTACCTGCGCCCTCCCAGCCCCCTCCTCCCTCAGCGCCCTCCGAACCGGCGGCACAACGGCCTCGGTGGAGTGGTCGGCTGTATCAGGCGCCGTGTCCTACAGCCTGAAGGTATACGAGTTGAACTCGAACGCCCTGGTTTCCAGTACGGTAGAGCAAGGCACAAGTACCACCGTGAGCGGGCTGGAAGCCGGAAAAAACTACCGGGCGGTGTTGGCCGCGATATGTTCGGGAGGCAGTATTTCCGAATTTGTGATTGTCGAGGATATTGTAGACTGATCAGTCGGGCAACTTGTCCATCACGGCTTCTACCCAGTCGCGAGCGGCCGGTGGCCGCTCGCGAATTGTCTGATGAAGCGAAGCCTTGGTTGCCTTTCGCCTGGGATATATTTGCACGAGCAGGCGAATAAACCCGATCAGATTTTTATAGGATTGACAAAGGTTTTTGGAAAACAGGTTTTTCTGATATCGAAGGAAGTCGCTGAAGTTGTTGAGTGCTTGATTCACTACGTCCTGGCCTATGCCTCCCTGCTGAAAAAGCATAAAGGCGTTGCGCACGGCCACGGAGTGCCTCAATAACCCGTACCGTGGGTGGCGGGCGCCGACCTGCTGGAGCAGTATCTGGGCCACGGCGAAATTGCCGTGCGCAAAGGCCCGGTATGCCGTGAGCAAGGTAGTGGCTTCCGCCCGGCGCCCGGGCGGGATGCAATCGGAGCCGGCGCCAAGCAACTCGCTGAATTCGTCGTGCAAGTTTGCCTTGGCCAGCATCACCCCGATATTCAGGTATAATTCTTCTGCTTTGGGGGTATCCCAAAGGCCTTGCTCTTTTGACCATCTGAAAATTTTCAGATGCCAATGGAAGGCTGTTTGGTCGCCCTTTCGCTGACGATGGATACATTCGTTGAAGGCGATACGAATGGTGTCCCGTAGTTCGTCGGGGTGCAGGTGCGGGGCGTGTCGCTGCAGGGTGGAAAAAAATGCAGGCAAGTCAACGCCGGCGTCCAGCAGCAGCGCCAGCAAGTCGCAGTATACTTTGAGCAAGGGGCTTGGGCGTTCGGTTGCTACGGCACGTACGGTTTCGAGCCACTGCCGGGGGGCATCCGGTTTTTCCTGCCAGTTGAGGACTTTGATACCTGATATCCGGTTGCACATCAGTTGGGTTTTGCTGATCTGGTAATAGGTGTCGAGGTCCTGCTCAAGTTCGTCGAGGGTGTTTGCGCCGAGTTTTAAGCGGTTGGTCTGTGGATGGGTGAGCGCGCGTTTCCGGCTCCAGAAGCGCAAGTGCCAAGTGTCCATTTGTTCGGGTGCGTCGTGGCCGGGAAGTTGCCTGAGCACGGCGCCCACCGCCCGCTGCATACCCGGCTCGTTGACGCGTTCGGAGCAGGCGCTGACGAGTGCCTGGCCGTACAAGTCCTGATTCGCTTGCAGATGGCTTACCACGAGGAAATCCTTGATGCAGGCGTTCAGATCGGAGAGAGCCTTGCTCCATTTGTGGCCGTCAAACGGTTCGCCGGGAAAGACCCTGGCAAAGTGCGCGGCAGGGGTGATCGTAGTATTTGGCCCTGCTTCCCGCAGTTCCTGAAAAAGGTCGTACAAATGCGGCTTGTTGGAAAAAAACGGGGATTTCAGGTACTTGCCGAAGCGGGTGCGCTCCGGTTTAGAGAGTGTTTCGAGCAGGGAAATCGTGCGCATAATATGCCAAATGAATGGTATGTGAGAGTCCGGCCGTCGGAGCCGGTGTCGTTATTATTCGGAAAAAATCGGGGAAAAGGCGTCGGCATTGGGGCTGCTTGCCCCGAATGTCCCGAATACCTTTGGTGGCACAAAGTACGCAAGTTCTTCCTGCCTCGAAAAAGGGGGCTTAAGATTTTTGAATTTGGACACGCGAGATAATCCTTCCGCATGGCATAAGACATCTGCCAAGCCCTGATGCCGCTCCAAGAGGCCATTTGAAAACTGTTTTTTGGCAGTCTCTTGTCAGGATTTAAAAAATTTGAATATGGATCGTATAACTGCATTTTTTCTAACTGTGTTGCTGACCGGACTTTCGCTTTCGGCCTTGGCACAGGTGCATGAAAAACGCCCGGACTCCGAACCTCGTATGCTGTTTTCCCTGTCAGACTTGGGCCATGTGGACGGTTTGCCCCCCTCGCCTCTGACGCTCAACGAGAAACGATCGCGAATTGCCCGGCTATTGGCTTTGACAAGTGAAAACAAACTTGACTTTTCGGGCCAGGTGGTGTTCAACCTGTTTGACGACGTGGAGTATGTCGTTCACCTGAGCCGAAAAAAAGGAACTTATCTCCACGGAATGGAGGTGTGGACGGGACGTGCCACAGACACCCGTTTCGACCATTGGAGCCACTACACCAATGTGCTGGTCGTGGTGAACCACCAGACGGGGAAAATAGTAGCCAGCATCCTGACCGACAAAGGCGATTTTCAGATACTGCCGACCGGCAGCAACGGCGCCTACAGAATACGCGACCTGAAAACCGAACCCATGGATTGCCGGGAGATCGCCCCTGAAGATGTTACTGCCCCCAACACCCTGGCGAATTACAGAACCGTATGCGGCAGCGATTGCGTGAGCGAAACCGACGAAAACGGCAATTACGTCATTGACGTGTTCATGGGGTACTCGGATACCGCCGCTGCTGTGGTAGGCGACATCAACGCGCACGCGCTCTCGCTGGTAGAAACCGTGAATACCGGACTCACCAACTCGCTGGTGACCACCACGTACCTGCGTTTGGTCGGTACAGGAACCACGGTACATAACCCCGGTATTGTGACAAGTGTACTGACGGATTGCTACACCTGGTTTGCTGCTGAAATTGAAGAATTGGGTGTTGACCTTGTTGGTGTGGCACAGATGCCAACAGGCGCTCCGAATGAACAGGGAGGATGGGGAGGTATTGGGGGCTATTCCAATGTAATAAGGGCAACCTTAACAAGTGCTTTCCGGCATGAGGTAGGCCATAACGCTGGTGGGGGACATTGCCCTCCAGGCAATGGATTGTTTCCGTATGCACATGGATATGACAACGGAAACTGGAAAACACATTTGTGCGGAAACTCCGTCAATTATTACTCCAATCCGGATGTTCTCGACAACCAAGGCAACCCCATAGGTCAGCCGGACAGCGCGGACATGGCCCGCACCTGGACAGAAAGGGCGCACATCATGGCCCAAAAAAGGTTTCATCGGGTGGAATATCATCCCGGCGATACCTGCCTGAACCAGATTTGCCTGCCGTATCATGCGGGTTCTCAGAATGAGCTCATTAAACGGGTTGTTTTTAACACAATTGACAACGATCAGGTAAATCCGGGCTGGAACTGCCCTTCCATAACGGGGTATAGCGATTACACGCACCTCAACACGGAAATACATCGAAACTCCACCTATACGATTACAGTTACTCCGAACTTCAGTTATTCAAACTCAAAGGTCGGGATATGGATTGATTGGGATGCCAACGGATTGTTGAGCCTCGGGGAACGGGTAGGAAATTTTAGCGGAAACGGGCCATGGTCTACGGCGGTTACGGCGCCTGCAAATGCGGAACTGGGACCTGTTCGTTTGCGGATACGTCTGCAATTCAGTCCGACGTACGATCCGCACCCCTGTAATCCTTCCGGCTATGTTTCCGGCGAAACCGAAGACTACACCGTGATCGTCGCCTTGGCGCTGCCCATCACCCTGATTGATTTTAAGGGGCAAAAGGCCAAGCAGGGAAACCTGCTTACCTGGGAAACCGCCGAAGAAGTGAACGCCTCCCATTTTGAGGTGGAGCACAGCCCGACGGCGACAGCATTCGCAACCCTCGGCCAGGTACAAGCCCTTGGCGACAACTCCGGGTACAATTTCCTGCATAACACGACCGACAAAGGCGTCCAGTTTTACCGCCTGAAGATGGTGGATCTGGATGGATCGTATCAGTATTCCAAAATTGTCAGTGTGTTTGCCAAGGGACAGGCGCTTCCACTTTCGCTGTACCCGAACCCCACGAGCGGCATGCTGACGCTTCGGATGGATGGCGAAGCGGTCGAAAGCGGAAGCCTCGAAATCTTTAATGTTTT
>JAEUUV010000284.1 GCA_016787285.1 Saprospiraceae bacterium
AACAAACTCGAACTTGGGCCGGACTACCGAACGAGTCCTTTTGCGCCGGGCGCGCAACAACACCAGTTTTGGTTGTATCTGGGTTGGTTTGTGACCATTTGAGCGGGAGCATTCACGCCTTGCGCACAAACTCCGACTTCAACCCCATTGCCCCGAAGCCTTCGATTTTGCAGTCAATATTGTGGTCGCCGTCGGTCAGGCGGATGTTTTTCACTTTGGTGCCGGCTTTCACGGGCCGAGGCATACCTTTCACCGGCAGGTCTTTGATGACGATGACCGAGTCGCCGTCGTGCAGTTCGTTGCCGTTGGAGTCGAGCACCCGGACGAGGGTGGGTTCGTCGTTTGCAGCGGCGGTGGCTGTTGCGGGATCCCACTCGTGAAAACACTGCGAGCAGGTCATCAGACCTTCGTTTTCGTATGTCAGGTCGGAATGGCAGTTGGGGCAAAGTGCTGTGCTGGGCATTTGTGTGTGTTTTGTACGTGATTTCGGGCGGCGAAGGTAAGGAGGTTCGCGGCCTTGTCCGACGAATTCATCGCCGGACAAGTGCGTAGCCGAGAGACCTGTGGGTAATGTCCTGCGGCTACGCATTCGTCCGACGACGAATTCGTCGGACGAGGCGCCGGAGTTCCCAAAAGTACCCTGCACCACCAACGTTTGTTTAGCCGTTATCCTCGTTTCAAATTCAACCCGCGCCAATTCTGCATGCACATCCACGCCCTGTTATCTGGAATGCTGTTCCTCCAAACGGCAGCCGGCCTTGCCACTGCCCAAAACCTTATCCGAAACGGAAGTTTTGAACAGCACGGTACTATTGAATGTATGTCTTGCTACCACACCAACGGCAAGTACCCTGCTGTGGTGCATCATTGGGACAATGGAAACTGGGGCGGCTTCCTCTGCGACCGGGAGTACAAACAGAATTCGCAGGACAAAATGTACGATATCTGTCCGTTTGACCGCATAGCACCGCAGGAAGGAAAGGTGATGGTGAATATGATGTACACCAGCACACCTCGAAGCACACCCGGATGGGCGGCACATCTGACCGCTCAAACAACCGAACCAATGCAGGTAGGACATCTTTACGACGTATCGCTTTGGCTCTACATCGAGCAGAATCAGAAAAGTGCAGACCCCGATTGGCCCAAACGTATCGGTATCGCCCTGCTGCCGCAAAAAGCGCGGTTCAACAACCTGTCGGGCACGCGTAATCTTCCATACCTGCCCATAGATACCATTGTGTACAATCAGTGGTACCCGGTTCGATGGCGCGTCCGGCCTTTGTGTACGAGCAAGTTTCTGATGATTGGCGTTTTCGGGGACAAGCGCTGGGCCACGGGACAAGACTATGCAACAGTACAGTATTTCCTGGACAAGGTCTCGGTCGCCGAAATTCCCTCGGACTCGGTAGCGGTAGATTCCACCGAGTACTATTGCAGCCGCTACGAACCGAAAAACCAGCCGGGCCTTGTGCCGTACATGGACATCGTACGTTTGCTTTTTGTAACCGACGCATCCGACCTGACTCCGGCACACCGGTCAGCATTGGATTCGGTGGCTGCATTTGCCAAGCGCTATCCGGACCTGGTTTTCGAGATTTCAGGCCACACCGACAGCATTGGCTCCGACCACCCGATTTTGTCGGGAAAACGGGCGCAATCGGCCTTGCACTACCTGACCGAGATATGCCGGCTGCCCATGTTTCGCTTCATCTCCGTTGGAAAGGGCAGTAGCACCCCGGTCGCCTCGAATGCTGATGAAGAAGGGCGCCGACAAAACCGCCGGGTGGAAATCAGGCAGGTGCAAATTGGCCTTGACGGTATGTTTTATCGCCATGCCCTGCAGGCAGTAGCAGAAAATCGCCATGCCGATGCGTTTGCATTTCTGAACAAATGGCTGCTGAAATCCGGGCCTGAAAACTCAATGATCCTGCTTTTTGATCCGCGTTTCGAGGCGCTGTTCGGCGACAAACGCTGGGCGGTCATTGAGCAGAAAATCCGAACGGGCTACCGCAAATTCAAATACCCGGAATACACGTTTCGGATTGACTCTTTGCGGTACGACGACCGGCGCGTGATCGGTGAACTGGCCTGGGAGTTTTGCGAGATGTCGCCGGATAGCCCGGCATTTATCCTGCCCCGGATGCCGCAGGCCGTCGTGGAGCAGAAACTCCGGGAACACTTTGTGGCATTCCGGCCCATTCTGGAAAAAATCGGCTGGCCGAAACGCTCGGAATTCAGGACAAGCACGGCAGGCGCAGCTTTCATTTTGCTCCAGCATTCGTTGGACAGTGCGGCCTACATCCGCTGGCTGCCGGTGTTGGAAAAAGCCTGCGAGGAGGGCGAAGCCTCCTGGGAATGTTACGCCATGCTGTACGACCGCTGCCAACTGATCGCCGGAAAGCCACAGCGCTACGGCACGCACGTCGTCGCGTTGGGCAACGGGAGATTCCGCGTGGAACCCTGGGAAGGGGACGAGCAAACCGTCAACAGCCACCGGGCCAAAATCGGCCTGCCGCCCCTCCCCGAACCAACCCAGCGCGCCATGCGGGGCAAGGAGTAGTTTGAATTTTCTGTAAGTTTGCAAAAAAATACCGCGCGCATGGAAGCCAAATCCACAGCACCAGAGCAGATTAAAAACTCCTACCACGATACCCACCGCGCCTGGAACAACGTCGCCGAACTCTACCAGACCTGGTTCATGGACCTGGACTTGTACGACGACACCTACGACGCCTTCTGCAACCGCCTCGAAAAGCCCGGCGCCCGTATCCTCGAAATCGGCTGCGGCCCCGGTAACATCACCCGTTACCTGCTGCGAAAACGCCCCGACTTCGACCTGCTCGCCACCGATGTAGCGCCCAACATGGTCGAACTGGCCCAAAAAAATAACCCTGCCGCCCGCTGCGAAGTACTCGACTGCCGGAACCTGAACCGGTTGGATACCCGCTTTGACGGCATCGTGTGCGGGTTTTGCCTGCCCTACCTGTCGAAGGACGACTGCGCCCAACTGCTGCGCGAATGTTCCCGGCTGCTGCATCCCGGCGGCGTGTTGTACCTCAGCGCCATCGAAGGCGACTATGCCCGATCGGGCTACGAAACGGGACGCAGCACCGGAAACACCATGTTCGTGTATTACTACGAAGCCGATTTTCTGATGGGCCAACTGCTGTCGAACGGATTCGGAGGTGTTGAAACGATCCGGAAACCCTACACCAAAAGCGACGGCACGGCTTCGACGCACCTGATTTTTATCGCTGTAAATAATAGGCTATGAAAACAAGACTGACCGTATTTGCCCTTTTTTTGAGCCTTTCGGGCTTCGGCCAAATCCTGAATAGCTCCTTCGAAAACTGGGTATTTCGACCGGATGCCGGCGACATCGAACAACAATGGGCACTTGCCGACTGGCAGCACCTGACCCCACTGGGGGATTCCTTGCTCAGTTTTCAGGGCACCTATCGCGACACAATTCCCCAGGCGGGTGACTATGCCCTGCAACTTTCCCGTTGGTACAACTACACCTACGATGTGGCGGCGTTCCGGAATGCTTGCCCCACAAAGCCCGGCGCTCTGAGCGGTTACTACCGGTACGACGCCGGCACCCTGGCCGTTGGGAAACCGGACACCGCACAGGTTGCCGTTTTTCTGACTCGATTCAATCCGGCCTCCCAAACCACCGACACCATTGGCTCGGGCATACTTGATCTTCCGAATGTGGACAGTTTCACGTTGTTTCAATGCCCGGTCACCTACTTTCAGCCCGGTGTCTTCCCCGACAGCATTGCTATCATCCTGCAACCCACAAAATTTCAGAGTGGGGTAGGGGGCTGTGATGACTATCCCTGGTGCTCGTTTCTGACCGTGGACGAAATTTCACTGGACTTCGGCACGCCGGTGCCCGAGCCGCCCGTTGCGAAGCCGTTTTCGATTTTCCCCAAT
>JAEUUV010000090.1 GCA_016787285.1 Saprospiraceae bacterium
TCCGACATCATCCTTGATTCCTTTGCCGGTTCCGGCACCACGGCGCATGCGGTGTTGGCACTGAACCAGGAAGACGGCGGCAACCGGAAGTTTATCCTCGTGGAGATGGAGGACTACGCCGATGCGGTGACGGCTGAGCGGGTACGCCGGGTCATGCGGGGTGTGCCGGGCGCCAAAAACGAGGCACTTCGGGCGGGTCTGGGCGGCAGTTTCAGTTTTTTCGATCTGGGCGAAGCCATCCGCATGGAGCCGATTCTGGAGGGCGAGCGCTTGCCGGCGTTTGCGGAAATGGCGCGCTACCTGTTTTTCAACGCCACGGGCGAGCAACTCACCCCAACCGCCCTGCGCGAAACCGACGGCTACGCAGGTGAAAGCCGACACTACGCCGTATGGCTGCACTACCGCCCCGACCCGGCCTGGCTGCGTAGCCACGGCTTCGCACTCGACGACGCGCTGGCCCTGCCCAAGCCGCCCGAAGGCAAGCGCAACCTCGTGTTTGCCCCCATGAAATTTGTGGACGACGACACCCTACGCGAACTGCGCATTGACTTTCTCCAGTTGCCCTTCGAAATCTACAAAATGGCCTGACCGACATGACGCTCAAACAATACCAGCAACGCGCGCTCGACGATCTGCAGCGCTACCTCGAAGCCCTTCGGGAGGCAGAGACGGAGTATGCGCGGGTGCGTGCTGTGAGCGAGCAGGCTGCCCGCTTCCTTCATCCGCCGCGAATGGCCTGGGAAAAAGCCACCGGCCGCATGGCTTACGCGGAGCGGCTCAACGGCTTGGGCGAACCCGTGGCCGACCTGTACCTGAAAATTCCCACCGGCGGCGGCAAAACCCTGCTGGCCTGCCACGCGATTGACCTGCTCCAGCGCACCCTCTACGAGCGTCGCAGCGGTCTGGTGCTGTGGGTGGTGCCCAGCACCGAAATCTACCGCCAAACCGCCCGCGCCCTGCGCGACCGGCGGCATCCGTACCGGCAGTTGCTCGACGTGCATACGGCCGGGCGCGTGCTGCTGCGCGAAAAGGATGAGCGCTTCACCCGGCAGGACGTGGAGCACAACCTCGTCATTTTGCTGCTCATGCTGCCCAGCGCCAACCGCGAAAACAAGCAAACGCTGCGTGTTTTTCGCGACTCCGGCGGGTTCACCGATTTCTTCCCGCCCGAAGACCGCTGGCCGGAGCACGAGGCCCTGCTACGGGAATTCCCCAACCTCGACTGCTTTGGCGATGATGCCACCGCCCCCGGCTCGCCGCCCATGGCCCGGCAGGTTATGACCTCGCTCGGCAACGCATTGCGCGTCAATCGCCCCATCCTCATCCTCGACGAGGGCCACCGCGCGTTTAGCGACAAGGCCCGCCAGACCATCGCCAACCTCAATCCGCGTTTTATCCTGCAACTTTCGGCAACGCCGCCGACCGGCGCCAACAAACTGGTGGACATCGGTGGGCGCGATCTTGACCGCGAGCAGATGATCAAACTTGACATCCACCTGCACAACAAAACCGGCAAGCCCGACTGGAAAGACACCCTTCTCAGCGCCGTGGCGAAACGCAACGCGCTGGAAGAAACAGCCCAAGCCTACCGGCAAAACGGCGGCGATTACATCCGGCCCATTTGTCTGGTGCAAGTGGAGCAAACCGGCGAAAAACTCGTCAACGACCACACGCGCATCCACGCTCGGCACGCCGAAAAATACCTCATTGAGCATTGCGGCATTGCGCCGGGGCACATCGCCGTCAAGACCAGCGACAACGACGGACTCGAAGGGGTGGATCTGCTGGACGAGGGCTGCCCCATCCGCTACATCATCACCAAGCAAGCCCTGCAGGAAGGCTGGGATTGCTCGTTTGCCTATGTGCTGGCCATCCTAAGCAACAGCGGTTCCGAAACCGGCCTCACGCAACTCATCGGTCGCATCCTGCGCCAGCCGTATGCCCGCGACACGGGTATCCAGCCGCTCGATGAGTGCTATGTGTTTACCTTCCGCCAAAGCAGTACCGCCTTGGCGAACAGCATCAAGGGCAACCTGGAAAAAGAAGGCTTGGGCGATATTGCCGGGAGTATTGTGACGGACGATGTTTCAGCACCCAGCCGCGAAGCCGTTTTTCGGGAAAAATTCAAACACTTCGAGGGCGAAATTTACCTGCCTAAATTTGTGGTGCCTACTGCGGACGGCGGCTTCCGCAATTTCATTTACGAAAGCGACTTGCTGCCTGAAATTGACTGGGGCAGTTTCGACATAACCCCGGTACTGGCATTCAATCCTTTGGCTTCGGAAGTCAAAACGACCGATGCCGCTGTGGGCTATTCTGGCTCGGCCGGGTTTGACCAATTGGCGGTAAAATCGGCGGGAGAGCACAGCGATACGGCCGAAATTGATCTCGTATTGATGACTCGCCAATTGGTGGACGTGATCCCCAACCCGTGGTGGGGATATGATTATGCCCGCCGCATCGTGGACACGCTTTCGGAAAAGTACGGGCGTGCCGTCATTGCCGCCAATTTTATCAAACTGGTACTGTGGACAAAACATCAGTTCGAGGCCCAACGGATCAATAAGGCCCGGCATGTGTTTGAGCGGATGGTTGACGAAAAGCGGCTATTGTTTCTCTTGCTTCACGGGAAAGGCGGCTACTTTCTTCCGAGCCGTATTCAGGTGCGCGGCAGCAACATGCTCCACCACGGCAGCAATATGCAGGTAGTTCAAAAAAGCCTGTTCGACTTCGAGCCGGACGAAGAATTTAACGGTGAGGAAAGAGCCGTGGCCTTGTTTCTCGACAAGCAGTCGGAACTACTGTGGTGGTATCGCAACCGTGTGGGCGACAAGCACTACAGCATACAAGGTTGGCAGCCCAAACGGGTTTTCCCTGATTTTATCGCCGCCAAAAAACATCCGGAACAACACGACGAGTTCAGCCACATTTACGTGCTGGAATACAAAGGGAAACACCTGAAGGACAACGCAGACACTGTTTATAAACGAGAACTGTTTGAACGCTGCAATGACATGACTTGGGAAGAGTTGGGCGAGCAGTTCGCCGGCAAACAGTTTCGTTTCCAGATGATTTATCAGGATGAGTACGAGCAGGTTCTTGGGAAGGCGTTTTCGGGCTAACACTGCCCTGTTTGGTTTTTCACCAATCGGAAACACCAAGCGAGACAAACAGACCGCTTCAAGCCCATCTGGTACGCGATCCTGAAGCAACTCGATCACCCCGACTTCCTGCGTATGGGCGACGAACTGGCGCAGACGGTGGAAGAAATCCTGGCCAAGGCACGGGAGTTGGGTGCTGCGTGAGATGCCCGCCGGCGCCCAACGGAATAAAAATCTACCGGCAAAAAAATCCATCCACGCTACGCAGGAAGACTTAAGTTTGCATCAAAAAGCGGCCATGACAACAGCCCAAGCCACATACGATTCAGTCGCCGACTTCATTGCAGGCATGAATCCCCAGCGCATACTCGAACTCCGGGCTACCCCTGAGATGCAGGGGCGATTGGAAGAATTGATTGAAAAAGAAAAAACAGCCGGGTTGACTGCGGCCGAAAAAGACGAACTGGACCACTACATCGTACTGGAGCGCCTGATCCGACTTGCCAAAGCCCGCGCACTCTTTCGTCTTTCCCGAAAATGAGCCGCTACATCCCCGATACCCTTCGCCGACTTGTTGCCACACGAGCGGACTTTCGTTGCGAGTAGAGCCGCATCCCGGAAATCGGCACGTTTTACGCGTTTCAAATTGACCACATTACCAGCATTAAACATGACGGAACCACGACAGAAGACAACCTGACATACGCTTGCACGTTGTGCAACCGCAACAAAGGGACGGACTTAGGCACCCGCCTCGAAAAAAACGGACCAATCATCCGTTTTTTTGATCCGAGGAAGGACAAGTGGTTTGAGCACTTTGATTTAATTGAAGACGGGCTAATCGTCGCCAAATCAAGTATCGGAGAAGCAACGATAAAAGTGTTGGGGATAAACCATGCTGATAGTTTGATTGAAAGACGACTGCTGATTGCCAGCGGTCATTATTCCAAATGAAGAAAGTGTGCAGCCTTCCCACCGGCTTCCCGTCATGCTCCAACAACTCGACCACCCCGACTTCCTGCGCATGGGCGACGAACTCACCCAAACCGTGGAAGAAATCCTGGCCAAAGCGCGGGAACTAGGTGCGGCGTAATACTTGCCGGTTGACCTGTTAATAATTCAAGGGAAATTGTGCGGGATAAAAGTCTAACTTTGTGTACTAAAACTTTGGTTATGACTGTCACCGTTCCTGTTTACGACGAGATTGCTGCCGCCTTGGCCAGTATGGATCCGGCCAAAATACTTACGCTCCGGCCTTCCGAGACTGCCCAAACGAGGTTGCGCGAGTTGCTGCTGAAAAACCGTACCGGAGCATTGTCCGCCGAGGAGCAATACGAACTGGATCGCATGTTGGCGCTGGATCACCTGATTGCATTGGCAAAAGCCCATGCCCGTGCCAGATTAGCCCAATAACGACCATGAGCCAAATTCCCGAATCGCTCCGCAAGTTGGTTGCCGCACGTGCGGGTCACCGGTGCGAGTATTGTTTGGTAAGGGAAGGCAACTTTTTCTTTTCCTTCGAAGTGGATCACATCATCAGCCTCAAGCATGATGGCGATACCGATCTGGAAAATCTGGCGCTGGCTTGCGGCAATTGCAACCGCCACAAAGGCCCGAATCTGGGTACTTATCTGGACAAACAGAGGCGGTTTGTTCGCCTGTTCGACCCGCGACGAGACATTTGGGCAGGCCACTTTGAACTTGACGGGCCTGTTATTTTGCCCAAAACGCGGATCGGTAGAGCGACCATTCAGGTTTTGGAAATGAATGACCCCGACCGGGTCATTTTACGACAGGTATTGGTCGGGTTAAGAGAGTATCCGTAAAACGGCATTGTCCTTTGATATGCTGCAACTGGCCAAAGCGCGGGAACTGGGTGCAGCATAAAACACGAACCGTCGGCAGGGTTTCAAACCCTGCCGACGGTTCGTAATGCCATACCGGCACTCATCGCTCATCGCTCATCGCTCCTACTCCGCCACCAATCTCCCGCTTCCCAGCACCTTGCCCCGCGCTTCCACCGCGAAGAAATACAGCCCGGCGGGCAGGCTTTTGCGGTCGAGCGTCAACCGGTTTTGCCGGAAGGGCGTTTCCTGCACCAGGCGCCCGCCGGTGCTGAACAGGCGCAGCACGGCGCCGGGAATTTCTTCGCCCTCCAGTTGCACGGTCACTTGTTCCGCGAAGGGATTCGGGAAGGCCTGGAAACTGAGCATCGGCGCCACGCCCGGCTGATCCACGTTGACCAATTTCAGCCAGGGCGCATGCACAGTGTGGAAAACCGTGTTTGTGATCACCGGCAGGTTGAAATCGAAGTAGATGCCCGCGCGGTTTTCGATGCGGGTGCCCACCGGCAGGTCGCGTTTCTGCGCGATGCGGAAGGTCACAAACCCGTTGGAGCCTGGTTCGTTCACGCTGCTGTGCGGCAGTGCAATGGGCTGGAATGTGAAGCGCAGCACGCCGTTTTCCGTCAGTTCATAGCGGTACGGGTGGCTCGATGCACCGGGGCGGAATGTGGCCGGATCGAGGGAGGCCGAGAGCGTGTCGAGCAGGACGACCCGGAAAGCCGTGTCGGTACCCGTGTTCTGGAACCGGATCATGTACTCCAGGTCGGTGTTGGCAAAGATGTTGTTTTCGACGCCGAAACCCGTGGGCAATGCCTGCTTGTCGTTCGGGTCGAAGGAGTTGGTGACCAAAATGCACTGGCTGGAGACGAACGGATCGGCATCGTTTTCGGCAAACTGATTGACAAAACCCGTACTCACCGGTCCGCCGCCGTTTACGCAGCCTTCGACGGCTACACTTGGCCTGCCGAGGCCCGGAGCGCCGGGTTCCTGTCCGGCAGACAGGCGCCAGGAGGAGCCGTCGGCAGGCGTTTTCACATCCATCGTTTCGCCGGGCGTGAGTTTGAATGCCCCGGAACGCAGCAGCACGGCATCTTCGATCACGATGTACTCCAGGTACTCGCTCATCGGGCCGGCGCCGGTATTTTTCAGCCGGAACAACACACTGTCGCCCTGACACTCGGCCTCCACTTCCACATAGGCGCCCGACCAGGAGGGGTCTGCCGGATCGCAAATAGAATCGGGGTAAATGTGCGCTTCGGTGCACACTGTCATGCCGGCCTGAGCGTCGCAGGCTACCGCCACCTCAATTTGCAGGTGCCCGCAGTCCTCCGGGTCAATGTCGCCCAGGGGGAAGGTCAGCATATTCCCGAAGATAACAGAAGGCGGAATGCCGGCACTGACATAACTCAGGAGTGTGTCGAGGGTAACAACGACGTAGGCGTCTTCCGCCTGCACCGGGCCGTAGTTGCAGTAGTCCAGATGCAGTGTGGTCGTATCGCAGGGGCGTGCGTTCAGCAAGCCGTGTTCCACCGTAAGGAAGGGGCAATCAATGGCGGCTTGCACCGCAAAATCCACGACGGCGGTGTCGAGGTAGCCGATGTGCAGGGGCAGGTGGTTGGCGCAGGGTTCCCAGTAGTTGTTCGGCAGCAGCAGGCTCAGGGTGTAGTTGCCTGTATCGCATTCGATTTCGTAGTTGCCGAGGCTGTCGGTGGTGCCGAAAAATACACGGGTGCTGTCGAGGTAGGCTTGCACGATGCGGTTGGCAAGGGGCTGGTCGCCGGAGGTATTGGAGCAGTCCACGTCGTTGTCGCGGAATACGTTTCCGGTGATGCGCCCGGGCTTGATGATGCCGTTCACATCGGTTTTTACGACGTAGGCGTGGAGGACGGTCTGGCTGAGATATTTGCCCCCAAGCAGGTAGCCGCCGTCGGGGCAGAGGGCCAGTTCGGTCATGGTTTCGGGGCGGTTGTCGCGTCCGATTCGGCGCTCCCAGAGAGGCGTTCCGGCAGCGTCGAATTTCATCAGCCGGCCATCCTGCTCGTTGGTAATCAGGTTGGTATGCGTGCCGAGCAGCACAAGGTCGCCGGCTGCATCTTCGAGCAGGGCGTAGGGGGCGAATGACTGGTCGGGCAGCGGAAAATCATTCCGCCAGAGGGTGGCGCCGCCGGGCGTTATTTTTTGCAAAAACAAGCCGCCGGTCGGATTGCTGCCGGCCAGAGCGAGGTTGCCGTCGCCGGTAGCGGCCAGGTCAGCAGGCTGGTCGCCGTTATTTCCAGGCAGGGGAATTTCTGTGAGCAGGTTCCCGCTTGGGTCCACGGTCAGCAGCGCAAGCGAACCACTCGTGGCATTCCGTTTCAGGATATGGAACGTGCCGTTTGCTCCGGGTACCACCTGTACAGGCGTTTCGTTGTCCGAACCCGGAAACACGCTTGCCCAGAGCAGTGGACCGGTTTTGGAAACCCGTGCAAGCAGCACATCCCGGTTTCCGACTGTTTCCACCGAACCGAGAATCAGGTAGTCGCCGTTGGCAAGCATAAGTAGTCTGGCGCCATATGCATCCGTGCCGGGTACGGAGAAGACATCTGTTTGCAACACGGCATTAACGTCAACAGGAGCGGTTTCAAATTGATAAAAAACCAGTTGCATACTGCGATTTCCGCCGGCAATCGGCATAATTTCCTCCAATACGGCTACAGTATCAAGCACTGGATACGCCAAGCCGCGTGCCACATGATGCAAGTTGTCAAAAGGGGAAACGTCGCGTCCAAACCGAAAACCCTTTGATAGTTCAAACCCTTCAAACCGATATCTGACGCCTGCTCCCGGATAATTCATAACAGCCAGCACGTTTTCTCCCAAAAATCCGGAGAAGCCGGCGACATAGTTGCCGTCGTTCGCGAAAGGTGCGGGCGGGTTACCGTCCTGCCAGAACGATCCATGGCTCCAACCCTGTGCGTAGGCCGTGAGCGAAGCGAGCATACTGATGAGCACAAATGCTCCAAGTCTGAAAAAGCGATGGTAGGTCATAATCCAATATTTTTTATTTGAGCAAATCCGAATAAGCCTGTGATGAAATGTGGAGACAAAAGTCCGCAGGGCTTGTGGGGGCTACAAGTACAAAAAAGGTGATTTGTGGAAATTGAGATTGTACCTGCCTGCCGTAGATTGGGGTGTCACAGAGGCTCACAGAGGAAATGAAGGCTCACAGAGTTATTTGTCATTCCATTGGAATCTGCCCACTATACAAGAGAACAGACTCTGTGAGCCTCTATTTTCTCCGTGAGCCTCTGTGACACTTTTTTACTCTTCTGCGGGCAAACACTCCCTACATTTACTCCGAATTTGTGAAAATATTTTTTCAAAAACCATGTCCAACTCCGTGCTTTTTGATCTCGTATCCAGCCTCGACAAGGCCGAATTGCTGCGCCTTGGCAAGTTTGTGCGCTCGCCGTTCGTTACGCACCGGGCAGACGTGGCCCTGCTGTTCGCCTGTTTGGCCAAATGCCGCTACCGGGACAAACCTTTTCCCGACAAGGAAACGCTGTTTCGGGAAACATTCCCCGGTCGCGCCTACGACGACCTCGCCCTGCGGGCCACCATGAGCGACCTGCGCGAACTAATCGAGGATTTCCTCGTGTGGCAGCATTTTCAGCACGACAACCTGCGCGTCTCGATGGCGCTGATGGCGCAGTTCCGGGAGCGCAACCTGCCGAAACATTTTGAAAAAGCCCAACGCCAAACGCGGCGGCAACTCGACGACGCCGATATCCGAAATGCCGAGTTTCACCAAAAGGAACTGGATTTTTTGCTGGAGTCGGCGCAGCACAAAACCCGCACCATGCGCACCGGCGAACTGCCCCTGCAGGAAATTGCCGACGCGCTCGACCTGCACTACCTCGCCCAGAAACTGCGGCATGCCTGCACCCAGCTGTCGCACCAGGCCGTGTACCGCACCCAATACGACCTCGGCCTGCTGCCCGCCCTCATCGAACAGGTGGAGCGCGGCGGATTTCTCCGGGTGCCGGCCATCGCCCTGTACTACTACTGCTACCGATTTCTGACTGAGCAGTACAGCCTGTCGTATTTCCAGAAATTTCGCGACGAACTGTTTGAAAACGAGCGCCTTTTCCCGGCCACCGAACTCAAGGGCCTGTACCTGCTGGCCACCAATTTTTGCATCCGCCAACTGAACGAGGGCAACACGCCCTTCGTGGCCGAGGGCTGGCGCCTGTATCAGGAAGGCCTTCGGCGCGGGTTTCTGATCGAACACGGGCGCATCTCCTCGTTCACGTTCAACAACATCGTCGCCTTCGGCATCCGGCTGGAGGTCTTTGAAGAAGTGGAGCAGTTCATCCGGCAGTACCAGAGTTTCCTCGAACCCGCCCAGCAAAAAAGTTTTGTGGATTTCAACCTGGCCCGGCTGGAGTACCGGCGGAACAACCTCGCCAAGGCCATGCAGTACCTGCAAACCGCTGATTTCAAGGACCTGGTCAATAACCTGATCGCCAAGACGCTGCTGCTGAAAATTTACTACCAGTTGGGCGAGTTTGAAATCCTGGATGCGCATCTCGACAGTTTCCGCCAGTTCATCAGCCGCCGCGAACTGAGCGAATACCACCGGAAAAACTACTCCAACATCGTGGCTATTGTGAAAAAAATGCTCGGCCTTCAGCCCGGCGACGCGAAAGGACGCGCCGCGCTGCGCGAAAAAATCCGGGCGACGGAGGTACTGACGGAGCGGGAATGGATGCTGGGAGTGCTGGGGTGAGCGGCAAATGCAGCAGAATGTAGAGTGTGTCTCGGCGGGCTTGTTGGAAACAAGGTGCAGTAGATCAAAAGCCCCAAATCACGCTTTTAAATTACTATTTTAGCCTGAGCATCAAGCCTGAACCCGTTAGTTTTTTTGAAGAATGCCTTTTTTTCTTCTACATCAAATACGGTAAAATAAGGATGCCGTTTGTTGCAGGCAAAGGCTTTTTTGTGTCTGAATTGATCCAGAACATGGTATTCTTGCAGTAATCTTATTGTGTTTTCAAGTTGTGATTTTGCCTTCGGTAGCCAGCCTCCGGTGCCTTGATTTTTCAGTTCGACCAAGTAGAGGCCATCACGAAATATCAACATTCCATCGCATGTGCTTTCATTGTCATCTGTACCCTCTTTTTTTATTGAAAGGCAGTGATCAATAGCGATGAAAGTAATGTGAGTGCCTCGCTGATTTACTACGGTTGCTATCCAGATTGTTTCATTGGTCACATCTGTATACGCCTTTGAGGCGTTCTGATCGTCACAGATGCCAAAGATTGACTCTGTTTTGGGTTTTTCGGTACAATCAATGCTAAAAAAATCCACGCTCATAGTTCCTGTTCGATTTCGAGCAATGCATCAAACATCGTGTTGCCCTCTGCAAGCATCTGATTCAAAAGGTTATTGTCAGAAGGAATTCCATCGAATGTTGGCAATTTTCGAATACTTCCATCAGCCTCCTCAAACTGATAAATGAGTACGTTTTCACCAGAGATTAAGGAATCCGGTCCAACAATTTGATGTAATTTGGTCAGCAACTGGTCGGCGTTTGGAGACTGCTCAATTTTACTCTTGAGGTAGGCTCCTTGAATTGCTATGCTAATAAAATTGATGATATAAGGGCTGTGCGTAGTAATTATCAGCTTGTTATTCGGATGTCCATTCCTGTATTTTAACAGATCAAATAAGACCTCTTTTTGTGAGGTCGGGTACAGGTTTTGTTCCGGCTCTTCTACCACGTTAATGAAACTTTCATACCTATATTTCGCAGACAGTTTTTCCAGTAAAACTCGTAATACATCTTCTGAGATGGTTTCATCACTGACCATTTTATTTACTGCCCTGCGAATTTTTTCTTCCTCCTCTAGGCTGATTTTTTTTCGGGTTTCGTTTGCCCTATTTTTAATCACATTTGACAAGTGTCGGGTTACCAAAACCAATGGCACCATTGATTGGAATCCACTTGAGGCTTCCAACAGCTCAATATGATAGTCGGCTCCAATCAAATAGGACTTTTTACTTTGCTTTCGATACTCAAAGGATACTTCTCCGACGGGAAGCTGCACTTGACCATCAAGTTGCTGCTTAGCATCTTCGTATTCATCCATAAACGTGTACAGCGGCAGTGGTAAACGCTTGACTAAATCTGGACGATCTATAGCACTCACAAAGTTGCGCTCGGCTGGTACATACATGATCTTTGGGAAATGATACCCTTTGTTTTGAGAAAGCGGGAATACCTGAAACTGGTTGTTCTCAAAAACAAGACGAAATGCATTACCTACGTACTCAATGAAGGAATTTTGGTTCAAGTAGTTCCCTAGATTTTGGTAGGCCAGATGTTTTTTGAAGCGGTTATATAGAACCACATACTTATCAGTAAAATCCTCTCTGACTAATGCTTTCTCAATCCAACTCAGAGTGGAATATAGTTTGGCCATAGTACTTTTTCCACTACCCTGATTACCTATGAAAATGGTCACGTCGCTAAATTCGAGGAAACCATTTGACTCATTGAAACCACTCCGAATAGGACCAACATTCAGCACTTTTAACTTTGCCATATCTGTGTTTTACTAAGTCTGCAATGCAAATATTTTTAAATGAAGGTTTTGGTTTTTACAACATTGTACTTTGTCTTAAAGCCTAATAGTGTGATTTTTTAGAGCGACTAAGGTAGGTTTTTTATTGTTTTTTCATACATCAGATCGGGGATATTTGTTTGCCATGTTCCAGTATCTATTTTCTGTGCTCAACCCTTTAAAAACTTCGCCGCCCCGTCCAACTCCTCATAAAACTCCTCCCCGTACTTGCGCACGATAGCCTCGCGCAGGAAGCGGTACACGGGCATTTTTTCCTTGCGGCCCAGTTCGCAGGCGGCGGAACAGATGTCCCACTGGTGGTAGTTGAGCGCCTCGAAGCCGAGTTCCTCGTTTTTTTCCACCCGGATAGGGTAGAGGTGGCAGGAGATCGGTTTTTGAAAATCAATGGCGCCGGCGCGGTAGGCCGCCTCAATGCCGCACTGGGCTGTGCCGCCGGCGTCGAGGGTCATGTAGGCGCAGGGGCCGTTGTCCACCAGCGGGGTGCCGTATTCTTCGGCTTCGTCGAACCACACGTACTTGCCCTGCTGCTCAATGGCCCGGATGCCGGCCGGGCTGAGGAAGGGTTTGACCCGGCCAAAAATACTGTCGAGAATGGGCAGTTCCGCGTCCTCCAGCGGCGCGCCGGAGTCGCCCTCCCAGCAGCAGGCGCCCTTGCAGGCGGAGAGGTTGCAAATGAATTGCTCCTCGACGAGTTCGTCGCTCACGAGTTTGTCCTGTACGATAATCATGGCGCGGGCTTAGGTGTTGAGTGCGCCGCACACCGAGAGCACTTGTCCGGAGACGTAAGCGCCCATATCGGAAGCAAGGAACACGCAGGCGTTGGCCACGTCTTCGCCGCTGCCGAGGCGTTTCATGGGGATGGCGGAAAGGTAGCCCTCCTTCGTTTTTTCGTCGAGCACGGCGGTCATTTCGGTTTCGATAAAACCGGGCGCCACGGCGTTGCAGCGGATGCCGCGCGAGCCGTATTCCTTGGCAATGGACTTGGAGAAACCGATGATGCCGGCCTTGGAAGCGGCGTAGTTGGCCTGGCCTGCCTGCCCGAACACGCCCACCACCGAACTCATGTTGATGATGCTGCCGCCCGTGCGGATCATGGGCTTGAGGCAGTGTTTGGTCAGGTTGAACACCGACTTGAGGTTGGTCTGGATGACCTCGTCCCACTGCTGTTCGGTCATGCGCAGCATGAGCGTGTCGCGGGTGATGCCGGCGTTGTTGATCAGGATGTCAATTTTGCCGAAGTCCTTCACGACCTGGGCCACCAGCGCTTCGGCCTGGGCGTAGTCGCCCGCGTCGCTCTGGTAGGCGCGGGCATTGGCGCCGAGTTCGGCGGCGAGTTTTTCGGCGCGCTCTGCCGAGCCGGCAGACACGTATGTGAACGCGACCTGCGCGCCTTGTTCGACAAATTTACGCACCAGCGCTTCGCCGATGCCGCGCGCACCGCCGGTGATGAGGGCTGTTTTTCCGTTGAGCAAACCCATGGTGTCAGTTTTGAGTGTTGAGTTTTGAGTTTTGAGTGGGGCAAAGGTGCGAAAAACTTCTGTTCCTGTTTTTACTGCCAGGAAAGAAGCCCGGAACAGATCGGGCATTTTTGTGGTTAATGCGGCTTCTCGTCGTAGATAAATTCTGAAACCGCAACTTTGCGCCGGCAATGAAAAACAACTCGAATGCTTACGCGGCGTTGCGCGTGCCGGACTACCGGCGTTTTCTGTCCATGCGCCTGTTCTCGGTGCTGGCCATTCAGATCATGTCCGTGTCGGTCGGCTACTACGTGTACGACCTGACGGGCGATCCGCTGATGCTCGGGCTGGTTGGGCTGGCTGAAGCGATTCCCGCCATTTCCATAAGCCTGTGGGCCGGGCATTTAGCCGACAAACACAACCGGCGGAACATTCTGGCCGGCTGCTTAGCCGCTATGCTGTGCTGTGCCGTCGCGCTGGTGACGCTGGCGGTTCAGGGCGACACCCTGCCGAAGGGTATCGTGCTGAGCGGCATTTACACCGTCATTTTCGTGACCGGCATCGCGCGTGGCTTTTTCAGCCCGACCAATTTTGCGTTTTTGCCACAGTTGGTGGACAAACAAACGCTGCCCAACGCCATCACCTGGAACAGCAGCACCTGGGAAGTGGCCAGTATTTCCGGGCTGGGTATCGGCGGCTTGTTGTACGGATTTGCGGGCGTGACCTGGGCGTTCTCGGCCATTGCCATCCTCATGGCGATGAGTTTGCTGATGTTGCTGCAAATTGCCCCGCGACCGGTGCCCAGGTCAGCGCAGATGGAACCGGCATTGGTGCGCATCCGGGAAGGATTGCGCTTTGTGTTTCGCGACCAGGTGATTCTGGGCGCTATAGCGCTGGATTTGTTTGCCGTGCTGTTTGGCGGGGCTGTGGCGCTGCTGCCGGTGTACGCCAAAGATATTTTGCACGTAGGCCCGCAGGGGCTGGGTATCCTCCGGGCGGCCATGTCGCTGGGGGCGATTGTCATGGCATTTTACATCGCTCACCGCCCAATGGGCCGGAATGCCGGTCGTACCATGATGATTTGCGTGATCGGCTTCGGCCTGTGCATCATCGGGTTTGGTTTATCTAAAATATTCTGGCTGTCGTTTGTCTTTTTGTTCCTCTGCGGGGTGTTCGACGAGGTGAGCGTATTTGTGCGGGCGTCGCTTATCCAGCACCGCACACCCGACCACCTGAAGGGGCGGGTCTCGTCGGTGAATTCCATGTTCATCACCTCGTCCAACGAGATCGGGGCATTTGAAAGCGGCCTGACGGCCAAACTTTTCGGCACTGTACCGGCAGTGGTGCTGGGCGGCACGTTGACCATTCTTGTGGTCGCAATTGCGTGGTGGAAAGCGCCCAAACTGCGCAACCTGCACTTTGACGATGCAGGGGAAGCACAGAAGGAATCCTGATTTTTCACCGCGGAGACGCATTTTTCACCGCGGAGACGCAGAGACGCGGAGTGTTACGCAGAAAATAATTTTTTGAAAACTCTGCGTAACACTCCGCGTCTCTGCGTCTCCGCGGTGAAAAACCTTTACGTCTCTTCAGTAAAAAACACTACGCCACGTGCGCCTGGTACGCAGCGGCGTCCATCAGGCTGTTCAGGTCGGCAGGATTGGCAATTTCGATTTTCACGATCCAGCCCTCGCCGTATGGGTCTTCGTTGATGAGGGCCGGGTTGCCGGCCTTGGAGTCGTCGAGTCCAGGATTGAATTCCAGCACTTTGCCGGCGATGGGCATGAACAGGTCGGAGGTCGTTTTCACAGCCTCCACGGTGCCGAACACCGCGTGAGCGGCTACACTTTTACCTACGGTTTCCACTTCGATGTACACCAGTTCGCCCAGCTCGCTCTGGGCGTAGTCGGTGATGCCCACGTAGGCGATGTTGCCGCTCTCCACGCGGACCCACTCGTGGTCTTCGGTGTATTTGCAGTTGCTTGGAAAAGTCATGTTGCGTTATGATTTACGATTTACGATTTGTTTGCGCGCCAAAAGTAGACGTTTGTTAAAAGTCTACCAACTCGATTTCGAAGACCAATACCGCATTGGCGCGAACGCCGAATGGCGGGTTGGGGCCATAACCCAGGGCCGAGGGAATGAAGAACTTGCCTTTCCCGCCTTTTTGGAGGAGCGGTATGGCAATTTGCCACCCCTGGATCAGGTTGCTCAGCGGGTAGGTAGCCGTATTGTTACCGGTTGTCTGGTCGAACACGACGCCGTCCAGGTAGTACCCTTTGTACTTGAAGGTGATGGTTGAGTTCAGAGATGGGCTGCCGCCTGTACCCGGTGTTTCGATGATGTAAAAAATACCGGAATCGTGCTCGGTGGCCGTCAGGCTATTGTCGTCCAGGTATTTCAGGATAGCATCACGGTCAAACTCGGCCTGTTCTTCTTTTCCACATCCCGCTGTCAGAAGTGCGAGAACAACAAAAGCGGTCAGTGCAGGTAATACGTTTTTCATCAAAAATTGTCGGATCGTGGTTGTTTGTGAAACGCCTTTTTCGGGCGGGCCAAAGGTAAGGCTCGGTTCGAGAATGTCAACAATTCGCAAATCTGTTTCCCGACCCCGGTCTGCGGCGCTATTTTTGCCCGCCTAAAACCGGACAAATACAAAAACACGTTGACCATGCGCATTTCTGCTTCGCCAGTTTCCCTTTTGCTTGCATTTGTTTTTGCATTTTCGAACGCCGTAGCCTTTGCTGCGCCGATGTTGACCACCACGTCGGGCGACCCGGACAGCACCCGCATCGAGGTGTTTATCGAGGGTTTGCAAGCCGGAACGGTACGGTTGGTCGGCAATTACGGCGACCAGAACTACATCGCCGACACCACCGTGGCCGATGCCGGCGGCCACTTCGTGCTGCGCCGCGCCCGTCCGCTTCAGCCGGGTTTCTACTACTTTCTTTTGCCCGGGCAAAAAAACTTCTCCCTGCTTCTGGACAAGGAAGACCAGTTTATGACCCTGCGTGCCAAGGTCGCCGACATAACCGGTACCATGCAGGTCAAAGGCTCGGTCAACACCGAACTGCTGTACCGCAACTCCCGTTTCCAGAGTGCCCAGGACCCGGAAATGAACCAGTTGAGTCAGGTTTTGCGCAGCAATCCGCCCACCTCTGCCGAATACAAAAAAGCGAAAGAGCGCCAGAACCAATTGCTTGCGGAGCGCAAGATGCACCTCGACACTATTTTTCGCGAGCACCCGAACGCCTTTTTTACCAAATTCAAGTTGGCCGGACAAAATCCCGACTGGCCGGAGTTTCGCAAACCCAACGGAGACCTCGACACCCTGCGCAACCTCGGTTATTTCCGTGAGCACTTCTGGGACGGCGTGGATTTCACCGATACCCGGATGCTGTACACGCCGGTGATTTTCAACAAACTGAAACGCTACATCGTCGAATTGACGCCTCAAAACCCGGACTCCATCATCAAAGTGGCCGACCCGCTGATACAGCGCGTCAAGCCGTATCCGGAGTTTTTCAAGTTCATGGTCAACTGGATCGGTCTGAACTACGAGAACGGCAAAACCAAAGTCATGGACGGCGAGGCGGTCATGGTGTACCTCATTGACAAGTACATCACGCCCGAAAACGCGTTCTGGGACACTCCGGAAAACGTCGGAAAACTGCGCAAAAAAATTGACGAGATGAAGGCCAGCCTGCTGGGGCGCAAAGGCCCCGACGTGCGCGCCAACGACATCAACGGCCAGCCGAAGTCCATCTACGAGATGACCGCTCCGCTCATCGTCATTTTCATGTTCAGCCCCGACTGCGAGCACTGCCAGGAGCAGGCGCCCGAGATTCAGCGGATTTACGAAAAATGGAAAGACAAAGGCGTGGATTTTTACGGCATTGCCGTGAACACCAAGGAGGACGAGTGGAGAAAGTTTGTGAAAAAGAGCGGTTTCACGTTCACCAATGTGTTCGACCCGACCAACCGGGCCATTTACGCCAAGTATTTTGTGGACATCACGCCCGAACTCTACATTCTGAACAAAGACCGCACGATCATTGCCAAGAACCTTGTAGCCGGGCAGTTGGAGACGATTTTCGAGCGGGAGTTGAATAAGAAATAAGCGCTGCTACATTAGCCCAAAATTGCCTGAACTGGAACGCGAGGCACGATCGCCGAACGAATGGACTCGCCAAGTGCGTACGTCTGCGTGTCGGCATAGCTGCCGGATTGAGGCTGCATAAACACCTCAACTGTCTGGTTTCCTAAATCTACCAACCAGGCTTCGGGAATGTCCGCCAGTGCGTAAAGTGGCATTTTCACATTGCGGTCTTTGTAAATGGTGGAATCCGCCACCTCTATGATCAGCAGTACATCGGCTGGGGTCGGATGCTCGTTTGCATAATAATCATCCAGAAAACGCAAAACGGCAATATCGGGCTGTGGTTCCGAGTGGTCGGACAATCGGATGGGGTCTTGCACACTAAGCAACACGGAATCTCCAAGCAAACGACTGAGCAGACGGTTCAAGCGTTTGACCGCAGCGGCATGCAGGCTGTTGATTGGGCTCATATCAAATATTTCTCCATCCAGCAGTTCAGTGGGCATATCGGCAGTCAGCAAGCCTGACTCATCCATTTCGTGATACTCCGAAACGGCGAACTGATGGCGCCGCAGATGAATAGCCGGATGCTGAACGGTGGTGGTCATGGTTGAAATGCCAGATATTTCTTTGGAGCCGCAAGTTATTGTAGTTACACTTGGCATCCAATCTTTTTTCTTAACCCTCCATGACCATTTCAAGTATTTCCGGCGTGTGAATTTCCGAAAACCCCGGTACGTGCAACTGGTAAAACTTCAGCAGGCCGTTCAGCAGCGCCTTTCGCTCGGGGCGATCAAGCGCTACCTGGTGGCACTGTTCCAGCGGCGTGTGCAGCAGTTCGAGCAAGGGCATGGCCTGCTGCGGCCCGAGGTACTGCGCATGCTGCGGATGCTCGGGAAGAAAAACGCCCTCCTGCAGATCCAGAAACAGTTCGCCGCCCGGTTCGCCCTGCGGCTGAAAGCCGAGGTGTCCCGACAGGTGCGTCAAAAAATGCAGGTGCAAATTGGCCACACTGTGCGGCGAGGTGTCGAGCAGGCGCAGGTTGTCCAGTAAAAACTCAAACAGGGCCGGGTTTTCTTCGTCGGCATGAATGCTTTTCCGGCATACTTCGGCCATGAACAAGGCTACTGCACCGCGCCGGATGTCGAACGGGATTTGGCTGAAAACTTCCGCCGTGCGCATTTCTCGGAGCCGGTTCAGGTGCTCGTCCGTATCCCGGAAATAACACACCATATCCACCACCGTCATCGGCTGAAATAGCCCGAACGGCATACGCGCCTTCGCGGTACGCACGCCGCCGCCGATGAAGGAACGAAGCCCCTTCTCCTCGGTGAAAATATCGGCGATCACGCTGGTTTCGCCGTACCTCAACGCCCGAAAAACAATGCCGCGGGTGTGTAAAAGCATTCTGATAGGTTGAGCGGGTTGAGCGGGTTGAGCGGGTTTAACGGGTTGATTGGGTTTAACGGGTTGAGCGGGTTGAGCGGGTTTAACGGGTTGATTGGGTTGATTGGGTTTAACGGGTTTAACGGGTTTAACCCGCTCAACCCGTTAAACCCAATCAACCTCCAAAAACCCGATCCAGCGCCGTCGCTTTTTCAGGCAGCAGTGCGCGGAAGGTGTCCGGGAAGGTAAAATAGTGGTGTATGGCTACCGGCAGCGGGTCTTCGATGGGAAGCCCGACGACCGATTCGATGTGTTCCTTCGGCATCCGGCTGGCTGCTTCCAGTTTTTCCCAAATTTCTCCGGCACGTAGGTCGGGCCAGGCTTCATGCGGCCAGGTAAGCACAAATGCCTTGGCGTATTCGTGCAGGCCGATATTGTACATGGCGCCGGGCTGCACAAAAGCGGCCATAAGTTGTTCGGCAGAAAAAAGCAGACAGCCATCTTCCCGGTAGAGTTCGGAAGCGTGGGGTACATCGTGTTCCGGCGAAGGAAACGGTAAGGGGTACACGACGACTTTTTCAAACTTCTCGAACAAAAACACGGGCTTGTGGAATGTCAGGGTGACGGCCTGTACGGCCAGCGCGAACTGTACGTCGGGCGGTACCGCTTCGTCGGGCCAGCCCATCGGCGTCCACTCCGTGCCCAGCATGAACAAGGCTGTCCGGTCGCGAAAACGTTTTTTGTCGGCTTCGTTCAGGCGGAGGTAAAATTTCGAGAAACGTTCGAGCATGGCGCGTAGCCCCGTGGGCAGCGCCGGCGGGTTGCGGGAATACCACCACCAGTTGATTTGCGGGGCAAAAGCCCAGACTAAGGCGGCCACCAACACGAACGGGATCATGTACGGGGCGTAGTCGCTGTTTTTCCAGGCGAGGTAAAGGAAAAACAGCGCTCCGCCCACAAAGGGAGCGGCAAGCAGGTTGGCAAACGATTGGCGCATATCGGACGCGAAAGTAAGGTGTGTTCCGAAGCAAACCCGCAAGCGCAAAAAAAATTGTCCGTTCTGTTTTCCTTTTTGCCGGATGCGCTATTACCTTTGCCGCCGCTTTGAAAGAAAGGTACCTTAGCTCAGATGGTAGAGCAACGGACTGAAAATCCGTGTGTCCCCAGTTCGATTCTGGGAGGTACCACAAAAATTTAAACAAAAGTCCCGCAGGAGCATTTCCTACGGGACTTTTTTGTTTCCAGCCATGTCCGACGATATCGTCATTCGAATTCTCCTGCTTCCGTTTTCCCTGCTGTACGGCCTGCTCGTGGGTGTCCGCAACCTGACGTACCGGATCGGGGTGCTCAAAAGTGTGCGGTTTGACCTGCCGGTAATTTCCGTCGGCAACCTGTCGGTAGGCGGTACCGGCAAAACACCGCACATTGAGTACCTGCTGCGCTGGCTGGATCAGTACATTTCGGTGGCCGTGCTCAGCCGGGGCTATGGCCGCAAAACAACCGGCTACCGGCCTGTGAGCGTGGTGGATACCGTGGAGCAGTCCGGTGACGAACCACTCCAGTTCAAGCGAAAATTTCCAAACATACCGATCAGCGTCAGCGAAAGCCGTGCCCTCGGGGTGCCGGAGTTGGTCAAACGCAATCCCGAAACCCAGTGCGTTCTGCTCGATGACGCTTTTCAGCACCTCGCCGTGAAACCCGGGCTGAATATTTTGCTTACGGAATTTAACCGACCCTTCACCCGCGACTGGCTGCTGCCCTCCGGGCGCCTGCGCGAAGGCCGTTTCGAGTACCGCCGCGCCGATGTCATCATCGTCACCAAGTGCCCGCTTAACCTCACCCACCGGCAACGCACCGATATGGTTAGGGAAATTGACCCGTTCCCGCGCCAACGCGTGTTTTTTTCGCGCTACCACTACGGCACCCCCTTCGATCTGCTCCGCCCCGATCTGCGTCGGCCACTGGATTTGCAGACCGATGTGCTGCTGGTCAGCGCCATTGCCAACACCGATTATTTGCTCCAGTATCTGAGTCAAACCGTCCGTTCGGTGCAGGTGCTGGAGTTTTCCGACCACCATTATTTCGAGGATGCCGATATGCTCGACGTGCGGCGCCGCTTCGAGGCCATCAATAGCCCGAACAAAATCGTCCTGACCACCGAAAAGGACGCTACCCGCCTCGAAATGCACAGCGATTTTATCTGGAAGCAACACCTGCCGATGTATGTGTTGCCTGCCGAGGTGGAATTTTGCGACAACGACGAGGCCGAGTTTCAGGCGGAGGTGCGCAAGTTTATGCTGGAATTCAAGGTTTGACCCACTCCGTGAATACGCGCTCCACCTCCGGCCCGTCCCAGTTGGTTTCGATGCCGGGCAAAGCGAGTATCCGGCGGAAAAGTTCATTCTGGTGGTCGTCTTCGCGCAGGGCAACGTGGTAAGGCGTATTGCTGAACGATACCATCGAATACACGGGTAAAAAACCAGGATACCGTTCGTGCAGGCGTGCGGCTATTTTCTTGCGCAGCAAAAACTTCGGGTCGCCGACGAGGTCGCGCATTTCGATGAAATTGCGCAGCGCCAGTTCGAGAATCGCGTCGCCGTCTTTTTTCCGCTGCGCGGAAAAATCGGCGATGATGCGCGCCCAGTCGCCGCCATAGGCGTCGTACATCGTGTCGAGAATGGTGCAGTCCTCAAACCCGGCGTTCATGCCCTGCCCGTAAAAAGGCACGATCGCGTGCGCGGCATCGCCGATGAGCAGAATGCGGTTTTGCCACTGCCAGGGGTAGCACTGCGTGGTCACGAGCGAGGAGGTCGGGTTTGCCCAAAAATCCTCCACGAGCGTGGGCATCAGCGGCACGGCATCGGCGAAATAGCGGTTGAAAAAAGCCAGCACCGCGTCGTTGTTCGTCAGGTGCTCGAACGAGATTTCGCCCTCAAAGGACAGGAACAGCGTGCAGGTGAAACTCCCGTCGGCATTCGGCAGGGCGATGAGCATAAAATTGCCCCGGGGCCAGATGTGCAGGGCATTCGGATCCATTCGGTGTTTGCCGTCGGCGGCGGGCGGGATGGTCAGTTCTTTGTAGCCGTGCTCGATATAGCGCTGGATGTAGTCGAAGCGGTCGGTGCGCTGAAGGGCGTACCGCACGGCGGAAAAGGCGCCGTCGGCGCCGAAAATGAGCGGCGCCTCCACGGTTTTGTGCTGCCCGGTGCGCAGGTCTTCAAACGAAATCTGTGGATTTTGCAGGTCTACGTCCGTGCAGCGGTGCTCGAAGTGAAATTGCACATTCGGATACGCATCGGCTATTTGCAGCAGCTCGAGGTTCAGCCCGCCCCGCGAAACCGAGTAGATCGCTTCGCCCTCTTTCCCGTAGGGTTGGTAACTCAATTGGCCGTCGGCGGCGTGCATCATGCGCCCCGGCATCGGGATGGCTACTTTTTCAATTTTGTCGCGAATTCCCGCCTTGTCAATGGCGGCCCAGCCGCGCACACTCATAGCGAGGTTGATGGATCGCCCGCCGGCATATCCGGCAGCGCGCATATCGGGGCGGCGTTCAAAAACATCCACGCGGTAGCCGCGCCGGGCGAGGAAAACCGTCCACAAAGCGCCGACAAGGCCTGCGCCGATGACGACGGCTTGTTTGGGAGAAGAAGCGTTGGTCATTGTAAATAAAATTAGGAAACGGGGCGAAGGTACGGAGCAAGATGAGGAAACTTGAAAATTCTCCAAAACCGGCATAATCCAGATTTGTTACAAAAAACTAAAAAGTCTTTTGCAACTTTGCCATTCAGTAGATCATTTTTTTGAATCCAATCCATTCTATTTATTCACTAAACATCCGTGATTTATGAAGCAAATTTATGTGTTTTGTTTCCTGCTCCTGGCAGCAGGCACATTATCGGCACAACGGCCCATTACGGGAACTGTGACCGATGAAAGCGGCAGCGGCCTGCTGGGCGCCACTGTGGTGGCCAAGGGTACCGCCGCCGGTAAAATTACCGATGCCGACGGCAAGTTTTCGCTCACCATGCCGGCCGGAGTCAACACGCTCGTCGTATCGTACACCGGCTACCAAACCCAGGAGGTGGACGTGACGGGGCAGAGCACCGTGAATGTCGTACTACTGGAGGCTGCCGGTCTGCTCACCGAACTGGTGGTAACCGGTTACTCCGAGGTGGAATCCAAAAAACTGGTTTCCTCCGTGGCTGTTGTCGGTGCCAAGCAGTTGGAAAACATCCCGATGACGGACGTCAACCAACTGATGCAAGGCCGCGCCGCCGGGGTGTACACGACTGCAACTTCCGGCCAGCCGGGCGCCCAACAGCAGGTACGCGTGCGCGGTACCGGCTCCATTACTGCCGGGCGTAACCCGCTGTATGTGGTGGACGGGATCATCATTGAGCAGGGTAACTTCGCCGCTCTCGATGCCGGCACCAATGCCGTGGATGTACTGGCCCAGTTGAACCCCAACGACATCGAAAACATCACCATCCTGAAGGATGCCACCGCCACGGCACTTTACGGCTCGCGCGGTAGCAACGGGGTGGTCGTCATCACGACCAAACGCGGCAAAGCGGGCAAAACCCTCATCACGGTAAAAGCCCAAAACGGGGTGACCATGCCCAACTTCGGCAACTTCGAACTGATGAATGCGGAAGAAGCCTGGAACTACGAACGCAAGGTGCTCGCCAACAGCGGTCGTACGCAGGAGCAAATTGACGCCACTCGCCCGGCTTCCATGCTGGACAACACGACCGACTGGCTCGACGAGGCTTTCCGCGACGGCAAAACGTACAACGTGGAACTGCAAGCCAGCGGCGGCAATGAAAAAACCCGCTTTTTCGTCTCCGGCGGCTACTTCGATCAGGACGGTATTCTGATCGGTTCCGAGTTCAACCGATTCTCACTGCGCAGCAACATTGACCACACTGCGTCCGACCGGCTCAGTTTCAGCCTGAACCTGAACGGTTCCTACTCGCAACAAAACAACGCCGTGGACGGCAACCGTTTCCAGTCGCCGATTGCTTCTGCGTTCACGACCACGCCGCTGCAGGGCAAAATCAATCCGGCCACAGGCAAACTGTACACCGGCATCGAAAACGAATACATCGGCCTTACCGGCGACAACTTTCTGTATTCGTTGCCGCTCAACACCGTGGACGTGAACACGTTCCGTTTGATTTCCAAGTTGTCGGCTACGTACAAAATTCTCGACAACCTCTCGTTTACCCAAAATGCCAACATTGACCTGATCGGCGTTGACGAGGTGGACTACGACGACCCGACCACCGCCGATGGCGTTAACGACCGGGGTACTCTGACTACAGCATATACCCAAAACCGCGCCCTCACGTCCCAGTCGCTCCTGCGTTATTTTACCAACTTCGGTCAGGATCACGACTTTGACGTCATGGCGGTGTACGAGTACCAACGCACCAATTTCAAAACGTTTAATGCAGGCGGCAAAGGTTTTGCTTCCGGCAAATTGAAAACGCTCGACTCGGCTGCCGAGCCTAACTTCGTAGGTGGTTCCCAAACCGACTACTCGTTTATCTCCTACCTCGGCCAGGCAAACTATGCGTTCAAGGGCCGCTACCGCCTCACGGGTAGTTTCCGCCGCGACGGCTCTTCCCGCTTCGGCGCCAACAACCGCTGGGCCAACTTCTGGTCGGTGGGTGGTTCCTGGCAGATCAACGAGGAAGGCTTCCTGGACAAAGTTGGTTTCCTCAACAACCTGCGCCTCCGCGCCAGTTATGGCACCTCGGGTAATGCCGATATCGGCAACTTTGTGTCGCAGGAACTGTATGGCTTCGGCGCCGCCTACCAGAATGAACCCGGTAGCAGCCCGGCACAAATCGGAAATCCGAATCTGACCTGGGAAAACTCCAACAACCTGAACGTCGGTCTTGATTTTTCCATTCTCGACAGCCGCATCGGCGGCACGGTGGAGTACTACAACCGCACGTCGGAAAACCTGCTGCTGAACGTGCCCGTATCGTCCACCAGCGGTTTCACCACCGCTACGCGGAACATCGGCAAGGTGCAGAACCGAGGCGTTGAGGTGACCCTTAACCTGACGCCGTTCAAAGCAACCCGCGCCGGTGGTTTCGACTGGAATGTGAACTTCAACATTTCGTTCAACCAAAACGAGGTGCTCGAACTTCCCGACGGCGAGGACATCCTCAACGGCTTCCAGGTTTTCCGCGAAGGCCAGCCGATTCGTGCCTACTACCTGCAGAAATGGGCCGGTGTGAACCCCGCCAACGGCACGCCCCTGTGGGCAGTTGAAGGCGGTGGTGTGACGGGTACGTACAGCCAGGCAAGTCGTTTCCTCGTCGGCAATGCCGAACCGGATTTCATTGCGGGCCTGACCAATGCTTTCTCGTTCAAAGGCTTCACCCTGTCGGCCTTTTTCTACACGGCACAAGGCAACGAAATCTACAACCAGTCGCGCGCTTTCATGGAAAGCGATGGTCTTCGTTTCGGATGGGCACACCTGAAGGCTGCGGGCACACACTGGGAAAACCCCGGCGACATCGCCGAGCGTCCCCAGCCCCGTTCCGGCGGCAACAACGGCGCTCAAAACCTGTCCACCCGTTACCTGGAGGACGGTTCCTACATCCGCCTGCGGAACGTCGTGCTCGGGTATTCGCTGCCGGCCTCCTGGATGCAACGCGCCCGCCTGCAAAATGTAACCATCTATGTGCAAGGCCAAAACCTGTGGACACAAACCAACTACACCGGTCTGGACCCCGAAGCCGACGAAAGCGGCAACGAGTTCTTCCGCTACCCGGTGGGTAAATCCATTACGTTTGGCGTGGACGTCACGTTCTAATTCGTACCGTTCGCTTAATTTTTTCTCTTAAAAAAACTTGCAATAACAAGATTATGAAAAATATACGAATCTTAATGCTTTTCTCCTTAGCCCTGCTGCTGGCGCCCGCCTGCCAGAAGGATCTGGAACTCAACCCGTCCCAGTCGCTGTCTACCGGTGAAGCCCTGTCGGATATTGCTTCCCTCAAAACAGCCCTGAACGGCGCTTACGATGCCATTCAGGCCTTGGGCTACTATGGCCGAAATTACATCGTGATGGCCGAAACCGAGGCCAACCTCGTGTACCTGAGCACCGCCAATTCCAACCGCTTCGTATCCAGTTACACCTACCAGTGGACTCCGGCTAACGCCGACATTACCAGCGTATGGAATGACGGCTACACCGCGATTCTTCGCGCCAACAACGTGATCAACAACGTGGACCGCATTGACGGCGATGCAGCCGAAAAGAATCAGATCAAAGGCGAAGCCCTGGCTATTCGCGCGCTGGTGCACTTCGATCTGGTGCGTTTCTTCGGCAAGCAGTACACAAATGGCACTCCGAGCACCGACCTCGGGGTACCGATCATTCTGACTTCCGGCATCGGCGAGCCGGCACGCAACACCGTGGCTGAAGTGTACGATCAGGTTATTTCCGATCTGGAAACAGCAAAAGGCCTGCTGCGCAACGAAGGTATTTACCGCTTCTCTCCGGAAGCAGCCGAGGCGCTTCTGGCTCGTGTTTACCTGTACAAAGGCGATTGGGCAAAAGCCGAAACCGCTGCTACGTCGCTCATCGGAAACGCACAGTATGCGCTGTCCGCCAACGTGAGCGCCATGTTCGGCGGCCCCGGCTCTTCGGAGGAAATTTTTACGCTTAAAAACGAAGCATCCGAAAACCGCGGCTCCGACAACCTCGGCAACATCTTCATTCCGCAAGGCTACGGCGACATCCGGGTGACCACCGATCTGCTCGACCTGTACGAAGCCGGCGACAGCCGCGCTACACTCATCTTCCAGCAGCCCAACAACGAGTACTACGTGGGCAAATATCTGGAGCAAGACGGCGTAGTTGGCCTGGCCAGCCCGAAACTCCTTCGCCTGGCTGAAATGTACCTCATCCGTGCCGAAGCGCGTTTCCGCCAGAACGATACCGACGGTGCGCTTGACGACCTGAACGAAATTCGCCTGAAGCGCGGCGCTACCGAACTGATGAGCCTGCCTAATGGTATTCGCGACATCCTGTCGGAGCGTCATCGCGAACTGGCCTTCGAAGGGCACGCTGCGTTCGACTACTGGCGCACCGGCACCGACATGGTGCGCAACCAATGCGGCACCGGTCTCGAAGTGAGCGCTCCCTGCACCATTGCCGCCAACTCGCACCTGACGGTTCACCCGATCCCGCAACGGGAAATAGACGTGAACCAGAACATGGAACAAAACGACGGGTATTAATTTGAAAAACAGGGCAGTCCGGAGAATGAGCCAAGCGTTCGTTCGCCGGACTGCCAAACTTGCTCAATAACAAAAACTCACAGTCATGAAAAAAATACTTTCCTACTGCTTTTTGCTCTGCCTGGTTGCGGCAGTTCAGTACTCCTGCAACGATGAAATTCCTCTTACCCTCCAGGATGAATACGTGGCACTGGATGCCGGCAAACTTAACCTCACCTTCCTGCGCAAAAACGACGGTCAGGCGGTTGACGCCGGGATTCGCGCCATGCTTATCGCCGCTCACAAGGCGTCGCCGGTGAACTATACGTTTGAAATTTTGCCCACCTCAACGGCTGTCGCCGGCCAGCATTACACGGTAGGCAGTACAACCGGTTCCATTCCGGCCAATTCGAGTTTCGGTAACCTGCCTATCCAGATTCTGCCCGACAACATCAACCCGGGCGAAACCTGGACGCTGAACCTGAAACTCATATCCGCCGATCTGAACTTGGCCAACAGCCTGATCGTGTCTTACAAAATCCAGGTTTCCTGCCCCTCTACGCTGGCCGGCATGCTGGACTACGAACACTCCGACTACTTCTGCGGTGGCGCACCGCTCACCGGCACCACCGAACTGAAGGCCGTGACAGCCAACACCTACACCGTAACCGACTTTGCCTTCGGCTCCTGGGATGCTTGCTATGGCGCAGGATCGGGAGGCGCACTGGCTTCCGACCCGGCTGTTACCTTGCGTATCGTGGACATTTGCGGCACCATTTCGGTAACCGGCAACGACCAGTACGGCGACACCTACACCTACACGATTAAATCCATCAATGGCCCGACGCTTACGATTGAGTGGGAAAATACGTACGGCGAATTCGGTACGGTTGCACTGACCCGCCAAGACGGCGCCAACTGGCCTCCGCTGAAAAATTAGTAGTCCGTGCGTGAAATCCGCTTGCGACAACAATGGCAACGCGGATTATAGGATTTTTCGGATTTCCGCGGATATTCCCTCGTAGGTTTAATGGCAACGCGGATTACACGGATTTTTTCGGATGACCACAGATATTACTCAGGCAGGGGCGCAGCCCCTGCCTGAGTTTTTTTAATCCGTTTTAATCTGCGGAAATCTGCGTCCTCCGTGTTGCCATTATTGTCGCGTTCGGAAAGTAAATCCGCGGGCATCCGAAAAATCCGTGTGATCCGCGTTGCCATTGACTCGCAAGCGGAGTGCAGCACACGCTCCTCAATACCCCCGCTGCTCCAGCCAGTTTTGGAAACGCCGGGCATTCACCAAGTGCGCCGAATAAGTGGCTGCAAACTGGTGGGTACCCGATTCGTCGGGCTTGGCGCAGAAGTACAGGAAATCGTGCTGTTGAGGGTTCAGTACAGCATCAATGCTGCTGATGGAGGCCATGCTGATCGGGCCGGGCGGCAGTCCTTTGTACAGGTAAGTGTTGTACGGCGAGTCGAAAGTGGTGTGGAATTGTGTCACGCGCCGCGCCTCGAAATCGCGGGTGGCGAACACACAGGTCGGGTCGGCCTGTAGCAGCATCCCGATTTTCAGTCGGTTCAGGTACACTCCGGCAATGGTCGGTTTTTCCGCCACGGTATTGGTTTCGCGTTCCACGATGGACGCCAGCGTGTATACTTCCTCGGGTGTCATACCGAGTGCACGCGCTTTTTCGAGCCGGTTGTTTTTGGCCCAGAAGGCATCGTGTTCCTTCACCATGCGTTTCAAAAAGTTCATCGGAGTGGTATTCCAGTACATCTGGTACGTGTTGGGAATGAACAGCGCGATGAGGTTTTCAGGCGTTCGGCCGAATTCGGCGAGTACAGCCGGGTCGCGCAGGGTTTCGAGCAATTTCAGGGAATCCGGCTCGAGAAAGCCGGCCACGCATCCGGCTATTTCCTCCGGGAGGCGCTCGTTGTTCAGCACCACATTGACGGGCGCCTGTTCGCCCGCCCGGAGGTGCTGGATGAGCCGCCGGTTGCTCCAGCCCGGTTCGATCTCGAAACGCCCGGGGCGCATGGTGTTGCGCTTGTATTTCATTTTCTCGGCCAGCCATTGAAAACTTTCCGGGTCGGTCAGGAAGCCGCCCTGCGACAGGCTGTCCACCACCTGATCGAAGGTGGCGTTGGTTGGAATGTGCACGAACGGTGTTTCAAGATGATCCGGCACGCCGGACAGGTAAATGGCTTTGATTGGTTTCCAGGCCAATACCGATGCAACGAGCAGGACGACCAACAGGAGCAGGCCCCAGGTTTTTCTTTTCATGGAATAAAATCGTGTGTGTTTACTGTGTGGCGAGGTAAGTGTGCGCAGGGGCTGCGCTTAGTATTGTTCGGATTCGTTTGGGAAATCGCGGCTTTTCACGTCGGCTATATAGTGTTTCGTGGCTTCGCCGATGGCATCGAACAATTCCAGATACCGCCGGAGGAAACGCGGACGAAACTCCTTGGTGATGCCGAGCATGTCGTGTGTCACTAATACCTGCCCGTCGGTGTGCTGCCCGGCGCCGATGCCTATGGTGGGGATTTCAATACTTTCGGACACGGTTTTGGCGAGTTGGGCAGGTATTTTTTCCAGCACCAGCGCAAAGCAACCGATGTCGTCGAGCAAACGTGCATCTTCCAGTAGTTTTTGTGCCTCGGCATCTTGTTTGGCGCGTACGGTGTAGGTGCCGAATTTGTAAATGCTCTGCGGCGTCAGGCCGAGGTGCCCCATGACCGGGATGCCTGCCATGAGAATGCGCCGGATAGATTCCTCCACTTCGGAGCCGCCCTCCAGTTTGACGGCATGCGCGCCGGATTCCTTCATGATCCGGATGGCGCTTTTCAGGGCAATTTCCGAGTTCGACTGATAACTCCCGAAGGGCATGTCCACCACAACCATCGCACGGTGTACGGCTCGTACGACCGACTGGGCGTGGTAAATCATTTGGTCGAGCGTGATGGGCAAGGTGGTTTCGTGGCCGGCCATGACATTGGACGCGGAATCGCCTACCAGCAAGATGTCAATGCCGGCTTCATCGAGAATTCGGGCCATGGAAAAATCATAAGCCGTGAGCATGGCGATTTTTTCGCCCCGGTTTTTCATGGCCTGGATAACGTGCGTGGTCACGCGTTTGATTTCGCCGGTAGTAGCAGACATAGTGTGTGTGCTTGGGTGATGGGATAAGCAAATTCGGCGCGAAAGTAGGGCATAAAAACAAAAAACCACGCCTCGTTTGGCGTGGTCGTAAAACAACAAATTATAATCCCATGAACATTTTCAGGCCGTGAGGCTGCGGTAGCATTTTCTGCGTTTTGCAACCAAAGTGCCGATTAAACGGCGGGCGGTGGAAAAATGTTGCGGATAGGTCGCTCTTAACAGGGCATTTGATTTTGAAAGAATTTATTGGAAATTCAAATCGCGTTCGGGCGACTGCTTGTTCAACTCTGTAATCGTTTCGGCCGTGATCTGGACGTTGGGTAGTATTTTGGTGTTTTTGGCGGTGAAAATCCCGAAACCTTCCGAAAGGTTCGTGTAGGAAGAGACCAGTTCGGCGCCGGTGACCCCGGAATTGGCCGTAGCGGTTTCCAGATAACGCTCGATTTCCTTGCCTCCGCCCTCGAAGTACATGTCTACGCCGTCGAATTTCCGGAAGCGGTCTTGTACTACGGGGAGGTTGGCAACCAGAAAGTTGAAAAACGAGGTCGTATTCACCGTTGCATCGCACTTGTAATACTTGTCACTCACTTTGATATCCGTCCGGCGCACGTTGGGGATGGGGGTCCAGAACAGGGTGTCGCGTTGGATGAATGCGCCGTTTAGAGCGTATTCGCTGTAGCGGATATGGAATTTGACATTGAAATAAACGCCGTTTTCGTCGGTGCGCCAGGAGAGTGAAGTAGCCTTTTCGCGCTGGAATCCGATCCGGACAGGCGATTGCGAAGGACTTGGCGTGGTGATCAGAAACTCACCCGGGATGGTTGTTTCGGCAGTGATGTCGGGCTGGCCGTCGTTGCGGATAATGCGCAGGCGGTAGGTTTTTTCGGCCAGAATCGGTTCGGTGGTTTTATACAACCAGTTCGGCTGGGTGGCAAAAATTCCACCTTCCCGGACGATACCTTCGAGGTTGCCGTCTACCCGGGTCAGTGCAAGTTTGGTGTTGCTTCCGACTTCTTCTAGAAATACGCCTATGGCATTTGCCGGGTAATATAGCGAGTCTGCAATCTGAGCGATCTGCACCGCGCTGGTCACCGGATCGAGAAAGGCCTTTTCGACGCGAATGTAGTTTGCCGAATTTTTAGGCGTGATAATGGCGTACACAACCGGCACTTCTTTCCAGTCGGTCACCAGATCAAAATCATTGGAACAGGCTTGAATCAGCAGGGCTGCAAAAGGCAGCCAAAGGATCAGTTTTTTCATTGCAAGGCGCTTGATTGTCAATTGACCCGCAAAAGTATGCCTTCGGCGCGAGACATTGGTCAATTCCTCTTGCCAGTAGCGGACGAAATCACTCCTTGACACCGGCGACGAGCAGCGACACCTCGTTGTTGAGCATTTCCACGAAGCCACCCTCTACGCGTAAGGACATTTTTTCGCCGTTTTCCTTAACGATACGCACTTCACCTGCCTCCAGCGACGACACGATAGGGGCGTGGTTTTCGAGCATCTCGAACGAACCGGAAGCGCCGGGCACTTTCACCGATTTGACCGGCCCGGAGAAGATCTGTTTTTCAGGAGAAAGAATAACGATGTTCATATTAGAGAGGTTAACGGGTTTGACGGGTTGAGCGGGTTTAACGGGTTGCGCGGTAACCCGTTAAACCCGCTCAACCCGTTAAACCCGTTAAACCTGTTTAGTTGGCCGCTTCTGCGAGCAGTTTTTTGCCTTTAGCCACGGCGTCATCAATGGTGCCGACGAGGTTGAATGCCGCTTCGGGGTATTCGTCCATTTCGCCGTCCATGATCATGTTGAAGCCGCGGATGGTTTCGTCAATCGGAACCAGCACGCCCTTGAGACCGGTGAACTGCTCGGCCACGTGGAAGGGCTGCGACAGGAAGCGCTGCACCCGGCGGGCGCGGCTTACCACGAGTTTGTCCTCGTCGGAAAGTTCTTCCATGCCGAGGATGGCGATGATATCCTGAAGTTCGTTGTAGCGTTGTAGGATAGCCTTCACGCGCTGTGCGCAGCGATAGTGCTCGTCGCCGATAATCTTCGGATCGAGGATACGCGAGGTGGAATCGAGCGGGTCCACAGCCGGGTAGATACCGAGGGACGCAATTTTACGGCTCAATACCGTGGTAGCATCAAGGTGAGCGAAGGTAGTAGCGGGCGCCGGGTCGGTCAAGTCATCGGCAGGTACGTATACCGCCTGTACCGAAGTGATGGAGCCGCGTTTGGTGGAGGTGATTCGCTCCTGCATGATGCCCATCTCGGTGGCCAGTGTGGGCTGGTAACCCACGGCGGAAGGCATACGACCCAGAAGAGCGGATACCTCGGAACCGGCCTGGGTGAAGCGGAAGATGTTGTCCACAAAGAAAAGGATATCGCGCCCGCCAGCGGGATCGCTCAGGTCGCCGTCGCGGAAATATT
The DNA here is from genome assembly GCA_016787285.1 of Saprospiraceae bacterium. Lineage (GTDB taxonomy): Bacteria > Bacteroidota > Bacteroidia > Chitinophagales > Saprospiraceae > M3007. The sequence goes on from JAEUUV010000090.1 coordinate 32,349, forward strand.
CAGCCATGGTCAGACCGGACAGGGCCACACGGGCGCGGGCGCCGGGCGGCTCGTTCATCTGGCCGAACACCAGGGTAGCCTGACTCTTGCGAAGTTCGGCCGTATCTACTTTGCTCAGGTCCCAGCCGCCTTCTTCCATGGAATGGACGAAGTCTTTGCCGTACTTGATTACATTCGATTCGATCATTTCACGGAGCAGGTCGTTGCCCTCGCGGGTACGCTCGCCCACACCGGCAAACACCGACATACCGTCGTATGCTTTGGCGATGTTGTTGATCAGTTCCATGATCAACACCGTTTTGCCCACGCCGGCGCCGCCGAAAAGACCGATTTTGCCGCCTTTTGCGTAGGGTTCGATCAGGTCAATTACCTTGATACCGGTGTACAGAATTTCGCGCTCGGTGGAGAGGTCTTCGTAAGCCGGGGGCTTGCGGTGGATCACATACGCATCTTTGCCTTTTTCTACTTTGCCGATGCCGTCAATGGCCTCGCCAACCACGTTGAACAGACGGCCACGCACGGCTTCGCCGATCGGCATGGCGATAGGAGCACCTGTGTCCACGCATTCGACGCCGCGCATCAGGCCATCGGTGGAGTCCATGGCGATGGTGCGCACACCGTCTTCACCGAGGTGGCGCTGCACTTCCAGAACCAGGGTGGAGCCGTCGGGACGTTTGATTTCGAGGGCACTGAGGATTTCCGGCAGTTTGCTGTTGGGACCACTGAAGTCCACGTCTACGACAGCGCCGATGATTTGTTTGATACGACCAATATTTGCCATAAAACGAAATGATGTTTGGTTTCCGGTGTCAAAAAGACGGAGACGGGCCACCGGGAGCCTGATACCGCGTTGAAAAGCGGCGCAAAAGTACACATGTTCCCCATAAAAAAGCCAAGTGGTGTGACTTTTTGTTGTCCGAAACAAAATTTTGAAAAAATGGCGCTTGCTGGCCAGCAAATGTTAATTGTGGGCGCTTTGTACGGATGTTTCGGATGAAAAACAGACTTTTGCGGCTCCCTTTGCCGATTCAGCATTCCCGATCACGCGTAATTCAGCGTGGGCGCCAAGCAAATGAAATAATATTTTTCACCTCCCGTTTATGGGTCGCTTCGCTTTAATCGGCTACGATTCGCCTTGTTTCTCTAACACACAACTGCTTTTACAAACATCATGCAGCGAAAACAATCTGTACGCTACTGGCTGGCCTTTTTTTGCTTGTTGACATCGGTCGCGCCGGTACTGGCACAAGATGAAGCCGATCTCCCCGAACCCGATACCACGGAAATTTTCACTGCCAAAGGCGGCTATGCCTTGCCAACCGAAACGGAACTTCGGGAGCGCCTCGGCAACCTGCGCGGCTGTCTGGAACTCAAAACGAACGGTGTCGTGCAAGGCTATGTGCGCACCTACCTCCAGTTGAAGTCCGAAAAAACCCGCATAATGCTCGGGCGCCGCCTCACATATTTCCCGCTTTTCGAGGAAAAACTGAAAGAACATGGCCTGCCTGCCGACCTGAAATACTTGGCCGTAGTGGAGTCGGCTCTGAACGCCAAAGCCGTATCCCGCGTGGGCGCCACCGGACTCTGGCAATTCATGCCCTACACCGGAAAAGACTACGACCTGCTGCAAAATTCTGCTGTAGACGAGCGCAGCGATGCGGTTAAAAGCACCGAAGCCGCCGTGCAGTACCTCAAAGACCTGTACCGGCAATACAACGACTGGGCACTTGCTCTCGCGGCGTACAACACCGGCCCGGGACGGGTAAATGCGGCTATCAAACGCGCACACAGCCGCGATTTTTGGGATATCCAACGCTTTTTGCCCAAAGAAACACGCAACTACGTGCCGGCATTTATCGCTGCCACTTATATCTGCAACTACTTCAGCCTGCACAAACTGGACATGCTGGAGCCGGACAACGACGAGCAACTGACCACCTACCTCCGGGTACACGAAGCCATTTCGTTTCAGGATATCGCCGATGCTACCGGCCTTGACTATGGCGTCATCCGTACCCTGAATGCCGGATTTAAACGCGACTACGTGCCGGCAAGCGAAAAAGGCTACTATGTGATGCTGCCCCAACGCGTCATGCCCGCCTTCCTGCGCTACCTGAACGGTCTCGGTGGCCGGCGCTACACGCTTGAAAGTCTGAAAGCCTCCCCCAATACCAACCTCGGCGACGGTCGCTACTGGCAACTCACCGTCACCGTGCAGCAAGCCGACAACGTGGAAAATGTGGCGGCCATGCTCGGGTGCCATGTCGAACACCTGAAATCCTGGAACGACATTACGGACAATACCGTGCAAGCCGGTACTCGCCTGCAAGTATGGCGTCCGGTTTTTGTATTCAAACACTCGCCCCTGCGTATCGAAGCGCCAAAGCAGGATGCCGCCAAGCCTGCGAAATCCAATACGACCACTACTTCAAACGCCATCGTCCCGACCGACCCGGTGCCGGTACTGAAGCGCGAGGAAGCCGAGCAATTCAAACAATACCAATACCACACGGTGCGCCGAAACGAATCGCTGGACGACATTGCCCGTGAATTCGGCACACCAACCGAAACCCTGCGCAAACTGAATAATTGCGAAACCGTCAGCGTCGGCATGCGCTTGAAAGTGAAAGAATTATAGTCAATTTTGACCTTATCCCCCCGGAGGCCCGCTGCAAATACGCCGCGGGCCTCTTTTTTTTGAGGCAGATGCCCGAACTTTGCCCGCACCACCAACCAGCCCAATGCCGATTTTATCCGTTCACGTTCAAACTCAATCCTCCCATGACACGCGCACTTTTAATCGAAGATGAACCCGAAGGTCTGGCCAACCTCCAGAACATGCTCCACAAGTATTGCCCGGATGTGGAGGTCGTCGCTACCGGCGGCTCCAATGCCGACCTGCTCCGCCTGACCGCGGAAGACCGCGACACCCAGTACGATGTCGCCTTCCTCGATATTGACCTCCCCGACGGACTTGTGTTTCAGGGGCTTGAGCAAATGGACGAAATTCCGTTCGACATCATTTTTGTGACCGCCTATAACGAGTACGCCCTGCCGGCCTTCGATTTTTCGGCGGTGGACTACGTGCTCAAGCCCATCGAACCCGAGGACCTGCGCCGGGCCGTCAGCCGCACCCGCATAAACCGCAAATCGAACAACATCAAGCAGCGGGTGGAACTGCTCCAGCAGAACTACTCACCTACTATGCCCAATGCCTTTGAAAAAATCGGCATCTCGGGCCTTGACGGGGTACATTTTGTGCGCCTGAGCGACATTGTGCGTCTCGAAGCAGAAGACAACTACACGCATTTTATCCTCAAAACCGGCAGCAAAATCACCGCCAGCAAAACGATCAAAGCCTACGAAGACACCCTGCTTCGCCTCAATTTTGTGCGTGTGCACAAAAAACACATCGTGAACATGAACTTCATGAAAACCTATATCAAAGGCGAAGGCGGCTACCTGAAACTCGAAAACGGCGATACCGTAGAGGTTTCACGCCGGAAAAAAGGCCCGCTCATGGACTCCGTCCGACGGCACTTCGGGGAAATGTAGGAGGGTTTGCAACTCTTCGGCTTTCCCAATCGGCATCCTTTCCGCCGAATCATTACTTTTGCGCGGCCCGCTAAAAACGGGCTTTCACGTTCAACCCACAACGCTTCGGATTCGGGTTGGTTTACCTGCCCTGCACAGCCGCATGCGGCGGTGCAGGGCAGGTAAACCAACCCGAATCCGAAGCGGTTACATTCCGTACTATGGGCGATTTTTACAAAATTTTTAAACGCGAAAAAAAAG
>JAEUUV010000074.1 GCA_016787285.1 Saprospiraceae bacterium
AAAAATCAAGTTGTTAAAATAAAAAAATGTCGTGTAGCGCCGGAGGAGTGCGTTGCAGCGATATGGAGCGTGCGCGAACGGCAGCATCCTGAATGTAAACTATCGCACCACCGTTACATTGCCGCTGTAGGCAAGTCGGACACCGTCGTAAAACAGTACATCGGCGCGCCAGACGAATACGCCGGGTGAAACGGCCTCGCCTTTGAACGTGCCGTCCCACCCGCCCGGATCGTCGTTGGCGGCGCCGATGCGGCGGAATATCAGTTCGCCCCAGCGGGAATAGATTTCCAGTGTGACCTCGCTTACCTCGCCGCCGCCGTAAACGGTGAAAAAGTCATTGACACCGTCGTCGTTCGGACTGAACACATTGGGGACATACACATCCCGCACTTTCAGCACCGACACCGTGAGGCTGTCGGTAGCCGTACAACCGCCCGGGGCTTCCACCGTCAGTGTGTAGGTAGTGGTTTCGGCGGGCGTGGCGAGGGGCTCGGGACAGTCACCGCAGGAAAGTCCGAGGGGCGGCGCCCAGGTAAACAGGTCGAGCGGGGTGTCCTGAGTCAGCAGAATTTGCACGCTTTCGGCCAGTTCCACGGTCAGGTCTTGCCCCAGTTCGATATGCGGGATGATCGGCGCTGCGAGTGTGGCGGCGGCGGCGGCCGTACAGCCGTTGGCATCTTCCGCCGTCAAGGTGTAGGCGCCGGGCGGCAGGTTTAAAAAATCCATCGCGCTGCCCAAACTACTACCCGAGAGGGCATACCGGTACGGAGTCACGCCTCCTGTGACGCTTGCAACATGCGCCTCGCCGGTGTTTATTCCGGCGCAACCAGGGTTTTGAAACTGCGCATCAAGGGCCAGAGCGGGCGGCTCCAGCAACACCACGACCTGTATCTGTGAACAACCGGCTGCGTCGGTGGCCGTGCAGGTGTAGATGCCCGCAGGCAAATTTTGGAGATTCGCGCCGGTACTTCCGTCACTCCAGGCGTACGAATACGGTTCAAAACCGCCTGTGAGCGTAGCGGCAATCGAGCCGTTGGTTTCGCCGGCACACCGGATGCCAAACCCGTGGTAGTCGGACGTTGTGGCAGAAAAAGACAACGCAGGCGGTTCCGCGACGGTTTGCAGAAGTGCCAGGTCATTGCCGAAATTGTCCTGCACCAAAATCAGGTAGGATCCGCTCGGCAGGTTCGGGATGGTTGTCTTCGTGTTCAGCGCGGCAATGGCGCCTGTTCCTGAAGGCCCGCCGCCGCCAATGCGTTGCCAGATGTAGGCGAAGGGCGGGGTACCATTGGCCACGGAAAATTCCAGCGAACCGTCCGACAGGCCGTTGCAGGTTACAGGTTTTGTCGTCACTTGCCCCTGAATTTCGCACTGGATTACCAAAAGTGACAGATTCACGATACTGTCGCAGCCGTTGGTGGAAAGCAGATGCTCCTGATATTGCCCGGCCTGGAAAAATGTATTGCCACCCACGGCGATGCTGTCTCCGTCGCAAAGGGTGATGTTCAGGTTCGTCGTTACGGTTTGCAGGGCTTCCACGGAAACCCGTACAAGGCTGTCGCAGCCAAGCGAGCCGGTGTAGTGAAACTCGTAGTTGCCCGCATCGCAGAGCAGGGTGTCACCGAATTCGAAGCACTCCCCGGGGCATATTGTGGCGGAAATATCCGTGGGCGGAATACGGTGTACATAAATATCCCGGCAGGTCGGAGCGGCCGTGTCGCAGGTGTTGGAGGCCGTTACGCAGAGTTGGTTCACCCCCGGGAACAGCGACTGGAGTGTCACGGTGGTATCGGTTTCGGAGGCGTAGGGCAGTCCGTTCAGTGTCCAGGAAAACCGGGCGGCGCCGGGCGGCAGACTCACCCTGTAGTCGTTGGGGATGTCGGCACAAATGGTATCCGGCCCGATGATGGAGCCGGAACCGGCCAGCGGCGGCACTAATGTGCTGCCGCTCACGACCTTGATGGTGTAGCGGCAGACATCGTTGTTGTTGCCGTCCATGACAAAAAAATAGTACTGCCCGATGGTGAGCGGAACGGTATTGGTAAACGTTTCGGTGGTATTGTTAGGAATATTCGTGTCGCAATTTGATACGAGTTCGAAGGTCTGGCAGTCGAGGCTTTTGTAAATCCCGACTTCGAGTCCGTTGCCGTTCTGGCAATTGAACACGCTGATGGAAAGCGTCAGGCTGGTGCTGCCTGCGATGAAGCCGATCCACTGCATGTGGTGTACGTTGGTAGTGCAAAAACCGGGCGGCGCCTGGCCCTGTACGCCGTCGCTGTTGATGCCGGTGAAGCCGTTGATATCGCAAATTATGCAAGCCTCGTTGCAAAACGGCTTCATGTCGGGATTCGGCCCGCAGGGTTGAGGTTGCGCAAAAATCCCGGAAGCAAAAAGCAGCAGACAGAAAAGTGTAGCGTGGTTTTTCATCATATTTTGACCTGATACGTGGTATCGCAGCACAGTACGGTGAATCGGGGGGGAAGGGTTGCGCAGGCGCTCACAATCCCGATTCTGCGACTTCTAAAACGTGTATCCAACCCCCAACTCGATTTCGAGTTGATCTGCCGGATGGTGTGTAACGTCGAATGTTCATTTCCAGGGAAGTCACTCAAAAAACGACTCCCGCCCAGATAAACTCCTGAAATCCAACACCCGGGGGGTGTTTGCCTATCAAAAGCCTTTCTGTTAAACCTAAGGAAGTGCTCCGACTGTTGAGCACAGCAAGATCGCCGGCATGTGGTGTTTCCTTGGCTTCACATGCGGTGTTTTGCCGGAAGATGAAATCAATTTCCTGGCCGGATTTTTTTTGGTAATAGTTGACCTCGCCTAGCCTCGCAAGTTGCAGATACACCTGGTTTTCAAATACCTGGCCACTGCTGACCTGCGCCAATTGCTGTAGGAGGCCCGTGTCGGCTAAGTAGATTTTTTTTCGTTTGGAAATTTCCCGATCTACGCTGCGGGAGTAGGGGGAAATGGTGTGGATGAAATAGGTTTTTTCCAGCAGATCCAGATACCCTGCCGTTTTGATCCGGTCCATGCCAAGAACGGCTGCTATCTTGGAAACATCCAGCGTATTGCCCGCTCTGGCAGCCAGCAATCGGATCAGTTTGTACAGGGTTCCGCTCACTTCAAAATCCGCCACCAACCGAATGTCGAGTTCAATATAGGCATTGACAACATCTTTGAGTGTCATCTCCTTTTCCTTGACATTGTTGGCGAGGACGACCTCGGGGAAGCCGCCAAACCGCAGGTATTCTTCGTACAAATCCTTGTACTTGAGGTATATGCCCTGTTGATATGGCTGAAAAGCAAAACGCTCCAGTACGCTTGAGTCGGTGCCCCGAAACTGCACAAATTCCATAAAATCCAGCGGAAACATCTCAAAAATGTGCTTGCGACCTGCCAGACTTTCTGAAAAGTGGTTGCGCAGGTAAAATGAACTGGACCCGGTCACGATGAATTTGACCGGGTAGGTATCATAAAAGTACTTGAGAATGCTTGTGATTTGTGGCACCAACTGAATTTCATCCAGCGCGATGACAGAAGGCTTTTCAAAGTCAATGCCCTGAATTTCAAGTTCTATTTGTACATCCTTGTAGGTATTTTGCTGAAAAATGTACCTGTTCTCAATTCGTTCGAGATCGAGATAGAGTTTGTTATCATGCGGTACTTTGTCGAGCAAATATTTCAAAGCCGTGGATTTGCCCACCCGCCGCATTCCGGTGATGACAGTGATGTATCGCTGTTTCAGGTGTTCCTCCAGTTCGGAAAAAATTTTTCGCGACAACATAAAGTATAACTTTTTGTAAAAAATTTTTGCACAAAGTTATGCTTTGTGATTTTGAATTTCCAATTTCTTTACTTGCCGCAAGCTCCCGACGAAAATCACCCCTTCCCATGACGCCTGAAAAGTTTGAAAAATGAAACAACACAGACCTTCGCAGGCCTTCCAAACGGAGGCCTGTTTTTATTTTTTCAAAAACTCAATCCATGAACAAGACCACATACAAGCGCTCCTGGGCGGAGCCGTACAAGATGAAAATGGTGGAACTGCTCAAAATGTCCACCAAACCCCAGCGCCTGAAAGCCATCCGCGAAGCCGGCTACAACACCTTTCTGCTCCGCTCGGAAGACGTGTACATTGACCTGCTGACCGACAGCGGTACCAGCGCCATGAGCGACCGCCAGTGGGCCGGCATGATGCTCGGCGACGAAGCCTACGCCGGCAGCCGAAACTACTACAACCTCGAAGATGCCGTACACAAATACTACGGCTACAAGTACCTCATCCCCACCCACCAAGGCCGCGGGGCCGAGAATATTTTGTCCAAAATCCTGATTAAACCCGGCGACGTGGTGCCCGGCAACATGTACTTCACCACCACCCGCCTGCACCAGGAACTGGCCGGCGGTACCTTCGCCGACATTATCATAGACGAGGCGCACGACCCGCTGAACGAACACCCGTTCAAAGGTAACGTGGATCTGAACAAATTGGACGCCCTCGTGCAAAAACACGGCGCCGCCAAAATCCCCTACGTCAGCATCGCCACCAACGTGAACATGGCCGGCGGGCAACCCATCAGCCTGCAAAACCTGCGCGACCTGCGCGAATACACCCGCCGGCACGGTATCCGGATCATCCACGATATGACGCGCGTGGCCGAAAACGCCTACTTCATCCAGCAGCGCGAGCCGGGTTGCCAAAAGAAAAGCATCCGGGAAAT
>JAEUUV010000075.1 GCA_016787285.1 Saprospiraceae bacterium
CTTCAGCGCCGATACGCTTTTCTTCGCCTCCGACGGCCACCCCGGCATGGGCGGGCTGGATATTTTTCGCACCTTCAAACTTGAGCGCGACGCCTGGTCCACCCCGCAGAACATGAAGCCGCCCGTGAACAGCGGCGCCGATGATTTCGGCTTCATCGCCGTTGCCGAACCGCGCAAAAACACCCCGCCCCAGCCCGGCGACCTGCTCCGGGCCGGCTACCTGACGTCCAACCGTCCCGGAGGCAGCGGCGGCGACGACATTTACCGCATCGAACAGCGCGTGCCGCCGCCCAAACCGCCCAAAGTGGACACCACACCTGCCAAACCGCTCGTGTACAAAATGATCCTCGAAGGCTATGTGTTGGAAAAAATATTGGCCGACCCCAACGACCCCAATAGCCGTGTCCTGGGCCGAAAACCGCTCGCCGGCGCCAACGTGAGCATTTCCTACCGTTCGGTAGCGATCATGGTAAATGTGGCTGAAGATGGCTTTTTCACCATTGACCTGGCAGAAAACACCGACTATGGCTTCTCCGCCAGCAAGGAAGGCTACTTAGCCAACAGCACCCGGTTCAGTACCCGCGGCATCCCGCGCGATCCCGCCAATCCGGTGCAGACCTACGAGGTGGAGATTGTGCTGGACAAAATTTTCCGCGACCGCGAGATCGTGCTCGAAAACATCTACTACGACTACGACAAGTGGGACATCCGCCCCGACGCCGAACCCACGCTCAACCGCCTCGCCGAGGTGCTGCGCCAAAACCCCGACATCCGCATCCAGCTTGGCAGCCACACCGACTGCCGCGGCAACGACGCCTACAACCAGGAACTGTCGCAAAAACGCGCCCAAAGCGCGGTGAACTACCTCATCGGCAGGAATATTGACCCCAACCGCCTGTCGGCCATCGGCTACGGCGAAAGCCAGCCCGCCGTGGGTTGCCTGTGTACCCGCTGCACCGAGGCCGAGCACCAGGCGAATCGGAGGACGACGTTTCGGATTGTGGAGTGAGGTGGAACGGGGTACATGGAAGCCATGCCCATATAACTATGTATCTGCCTTGTCCTTTCCGCGCAAATGGCATACTCGAAAGTTCTTCTGCGTGCTAACTTCGCGTGTATTTTGTAAGTTTGCAGGCGGTAACTCGGAATAGCACTTCAAAACCGATCATTAACGATATGGCTGCCAAAGACAAGTACCACGACCACGTTCGCCGGGCACTCGAAAAAGATGGCTGGACGATAACGCACGACCCCTATTTTTTGAAACTTGAGGGCGTAACCTATCCAGTTGATCTCGGCGCGGAGAAAATGATTGCTGCCCAAAAGGAAAACAAAAAAATTTTGGTTGAAGTCAAGAGTTTTATCGCGGAGAGTATTCCCAATGAATTCCATTCTGCACTCGGGCAATACCTTGACTATGAACTCGGACTGGAAGAAATTGAGCCGGATCGCCTCATCTTTTTAGCCATACCGGAAATCATTTATCGGAAAATTCAAACGATCCCGATCCTGATGAAAGCATTGCACCGGTTCGATGTCAAACTAATCATTTTTGATCCGAACTTAAATGAAATCAAGCAATGGTTAACAGATTAGAAAATTACGAGCGAATCATCGTTGACACACTTAACGAATACGCTGAGATGTTTAACCAGCAACGCGATGGCTTAGAGGCCAAAGTGATCGTTGATCGTGAAGGCGGACACTACCAACTCCTCAACTCCGGCTGGCGAAACAAAGAGTACCAGTTTTATGTGGTCTTTCACTTTGATATCAAAGACGGTAAAGTGTGGGTGCAGGAGAACCGAACGGACATACTTATAGCAAAAGAACTTTCGGAGAAAGGTATCCCTAAAAACGACATTGTACTTGGTTTGCAATATCCCGATTTGCGGATCGAGTCCGGGTACGCGATGGCATAAACTCACCCCCCAATTCCACCACACCTCCGGCCCGCCTCCCCGGCGCAAATCACGAATCCCTTGCACTCGAACAGCCGCCACAGCGCTACCCGTCTCCCTACGCAAGGTCGCTGCCGTACATTTCCCGAAAACGATTCCCCAGCGCTTTAATTCCGTCGCGGGAGCCAAGCAGTTTATTCCCGTCCGTCAGGCAAACATAACCCTCCGCCGCGTTGAGGCTGGTCACATGTTGAAGGTTGACCAAGTAATTCTTTGACAGCCGGAAAAAAGCGTGTTCGGGTTGCAACTGTCGTTCAAAAACCTTGAGGGTATTGCCGGCTTTTATGGGTCGCTCCGAAGATACAAGGCAAACATGGGTGATGCCTCCTTCGCCTTTAAAATACAAGATGTCGGGCAGATTGAGGTAGTGGATAATACCTCCGATTGCCCGCACCGGTATTTTCTCCAACGGCGGTGGCACAGCCGGAGCGCTGCCCGCTTGCAGCAGCCGGCGCAGGTCGGCGATTTGCCTTGGAAGGTCGCGTTGTGAAAGGCGGGCCTGTGCCTTTTCGAGCGCAATGCGCAAGGCATCAAAGTCAATGGGCTTGGACAGGTATTCCACGGCAGATTTTCGCAGGGCCTCCAGGATATATTCTGCCGTGTTGAATGCCGTGAGAAATATCAGCGCGGTGCGCTCCACCAACGCCGGATCAAGGCGGTCCAGTAACGTGAACACGTTGCCGTCCCGCAGTTCGATGTCGAGCAGCCAGAGATCGGCCGGTGTCTGGGTCAGCAGTACCCGCCCGTCGGCGATACCCTCGGCTTCGCCGACCACCTCCGAGCCGGGGTACTGGACGGGCAGTTGGGTGCGGAGCAGTTCCCGCACCTGTGGATTGTCTTCAACCAGGATGATGCGCATACATTTTTTTGATTCGAATGGTTGCAAGCGTGCCGTGCGGGGCGCCGGGGTGGGTGTTGCGTGCTGCTCGGAAGCCCAAGTCTTTCAGGCAACGCAGCCGTTCGCCGAGCAGTTCGCCGCCGCGCGACCGGTGTTTGGTAGTTTTGAGTTGGGGTGGTGCCGGGATAGCGTCCATCCCCACGCCGTTGTCTTCCACCGAAAACACGAGATCGTCCCCGTCTTCGGTCACCCGGACACGGATTTCCCCTTCCCGCCCGGAAAGGGGACGGATGCCGTGCAGGATGGCGTTTTCCACCAAGGGCTGCACCAACAGCGGGGGCACCACGAGCGCCTCCTCCGGGGTTTGCAAAGAGTTTTCCACCACATACCGGAACGGAGGGTGCTGCTGCATCGCCATCAGGTGCAGGTAGTTTTCCAAAAAAACCAGTTCGCGCGACACGGCAATCGTGGGAAACCGGTACGGACTACTCGCCTCCGGCTGTATGGAAAACTCGAGCACCTCCCGCACGAATTTTGTCACCCGCACCAAGTACGCCGAGGCCTCCTCCTTGCTCCGATTGAAAATGCTGTTTTGCAATGTAGCCAGCAGGTTGAACAAGAGGTGCGGGTTCAGTTGGGCCAAGGTCGTGCTGAGATTAGCCTGGAGCAGGAGTTTTTCCTGCTTTCTTCTTCTCGCATATTGCTGAATCAGGTAGGCAATCAATCCTGAAAAAACGATGCCTATGCCAATCCAGAAAGCAGGAACAGCCCACAACGGCAAATCCGCTTCCACCACACACCCGGCCGTCGGCCAGTATCGCGCCTCCACGCCGTATATATTCACCCGGAACCGGATGGTGTTGCGCCCCTGCGCCAGATCGTTCACCCGCACCGTCAGCCCCTGGCCGGCGGATTGCCAAGCGCCCGTGCCGAGCCGGTATTGCACCTCGTATTTTCCCGCCTCGAGGTGGAGTAGGCTCAGGACGATGTCCACCGAACCGCCCTCCACGGGGTATGTCGGGAAGGTGTCGCGCAGCAAGCAGGCGTTTTGGCCGATGCGGTCTATGCGCAGCCGGACGGACGGGGCGGACGGGGCACCGGGCACCGGGATATGGAGGCGCTGAATGCCCGTGCCCGCCGGAATCCACAGGTATTGCCCGTCGAAACTGCTGCCGTTTTCGGAAGCCTCCAGCAGTTGGTAGCCGTTGTCGAGCGTCCAGTAGCCCGCCAGCCGGACGCTGTCGGGCATGCGGATGTCAAGCAGCAGCAATTCCTGATTGGTCACCACGGCCAACGTGTCGCCGGGCAGCAGCACGAGGCTGTTGACGGCATCGGCGATGACCTTAGGCAACACGCGCCGGAACGTGTCGCGCCGGGCATCGTATCGGAACAGTCCGTTGCAGCCACCTGCCCAGTACAGGCCCCGCGCATCGGGCAACAGGCTGATGGCGGGCGCCACTTCGGCGTAGCGCTTTTGCTGGCTACCGTCGGGCCGCAAGCGGGCGATGCCGCCGTTGCCCGCCGCCCACAGGCTGCCGTCGGACGCCGCGTCAAGCGCCGTGATGCCGTCGCCGGCGGTCAGTGCGGGCGGCAGTGGAATGGTGGCCGACACGGTGCGCAGCGCGCGATCCACGACGTACACGTTTTGGCCGCCGGCCAAAAAACTACCGCGCCGGGCATCCCAGGCTAAGGCTTCGATGGACTCGCCGAGCGGGAACAGTGCGGCCTTGCCGTTTTTCAGGAAATAAAACCCCTTGTAGCCGCCGAACAGGAGCGTGCCGTCCGGCCCCCGGAGTTTGCCGGGAAACACCTGCTGCTCCGCAGCCGCCGACCGGGAGGCCGGGAGCGGGACGTGTCCGAGGGCCTCCCGACCGGGTGCGAGGTGCAAAAAACCGTCGAGGTGCGAGGCCACCCACACCTCGCCCGGCCCGCTGCCGGGCAGCACCGACCAAGGGTAGCTGGCCTGCGGCAATTCGATGCGCTCCGGCCCGCCGGTGTGCAGCACTGCCACACCTTCGTCGGTGGCGATGAAAAGGCGGCCCCTGTTGTCGGCGAAAAGTTTGTCCACGCGGTTGAATCCCGCTGCGGACACGCGGCGGTACCGGTCGCCGTCGCGATACCAGTAGGCCTTGTGGTTGGTGGCATCGAAGTGGAACACCGGCGGGGCGAGCGGGTGGTACGCCACAGCGGAATCGGTACCGGGCGCCACGGCGGCCACGCGTTCCAGCCCGGCGCCCGTCCAGGCGTACCAGGTGTTTTGGCTGGTGAAGTACCGGAAGGCAGGGTCGGACGTGCCATCGGCGGGAAAGTCGGCCGGCAGCGGGGAGGTTTCGCAGCGCTTGAGGATGCGGTGGCAGCGGCGGTGGGCGAGGTCGAGGATCACGGCAGCGCCGGCGGAGTCGGTGAACATCTGGTACCGGTCTTTTTGCAGGTCGCGCAGTTGGGGGTACTGCTTGCCGAGGCGTTCCGGCAGTTGCTCCGGGATGAGCACCCACAGGCGCGGCGGCACGGTCTGCCAGAAGGTATCCGACGCGGGCAGGGGGCTGGTTGTGCGCCCGTCGAAGCGGTACACCGACTCGCCGGAACGGTACCAGATGCTGCCGTCGTAGCCCTCGCGGATGGAGTAAATCCGCTTGCCGGCAGTGCAGGACTCGCGGATGGGTACGAGCGTGCGGCCGTCGAAGCGGGAGATGCCGCCGTTGGTACCGATCCAGATGTAGCCGGACCTGTCTTCCCAGAATGCCCGCACCTGCTGCTGGGCCAGTCCCTCGCGGATGGTGTACCGGGCGCCGGGCAGCACTGCGTGCTGGCCCGCCGCGGGCGGCGCCATGCCCGGCAGGGCAAACCACAGGCCGATGATCAGGAAAAAACGACGCATAAGCAGCGCCCAAAGGTAGCCGCTTCTTGGGGTTCGTTGGCGTATTTGACCCTTGGTTGCGCAGAATGACCGTTGGTTGCAATTGGGTTGCGGGGAGGGGGTGGGTGTGGGTAGGTTTGTGGGGAAATTTCAGTCTTATTTTTAAATTTAGAACGATATGCGCATAACAAATGATCTTAAGCGTACAACTTTATCGTTGAGCCGAAAATTTATTTCTGATTTGGCTCAAAAACTAAACCATGAACTCAAAGAATTGCCATTGCACTTCGAAGTTGTGGCACTTGACAGATGCTACGAGATCGTTGAAGAAATTAAGAGCAGGCTTGATCAACTAAAAAGCGATGGTTTGCGCTCCTAACGATTTTCGTCGAGCGGATCCTCTCCGGCATGGGTGATGTGCCCTATGCTGGAGTGTTTGGCGGAAATACCAGATACCGCACTAATCAGTAGGTGCAGCGCAACTAATGGACTAACAATTTCAAATCTTTCTGCATGGAAAACTCAAATACAATAACACCCAAGCGCAGTACTTTTTTGAGGGTACTCCGATTTGTTGGAACATATGCTCTTGCCATTTTTGCAATTCTGATGCTGGCCAAACAAGAATTGTTTGTAGACATCAAGATCAATCTGTTCATTTCATTTCTTAGCATTTTTGTGCTTTTCCCATTAATATGGTGCTTGTCTAAAAACTTTTTTTGGGGCTTCATTAGGTTCGCGATTTCCCTAACAATCTTTCTTTTTGTTGGTCAGAATTTTTCAAAAAACGAAAACGACGACGGTTCAAGAAATTCACTTACTGAAAATCATGTAGGACGGTATTCGTCGAATGAAAACGGAATTATGGTTGAAGTGGTAGTTGGGTCAGACAGTTGGTATGGAGAAGTCATCGAGGAAAATACAGGGAGACTGATAAGTAACGAATCTGGAAGAGTGGCTGATGCTGTCTTGTACGACCAGTACAACAATGAAATTGGGACAGTCAACAAGGACCGATTGAGTCTTAGCATTCAAGGACAACGAGTTCGTTTGACAAAAAAATGAAGGCAAACCATGTTTCTGCCATACTTGTCGTTTTCGCCAAGCGGCTTGCGCTTCCAGTGGGGGTGATGTGCCCAAGACGATTGTCGTAAGCGCCAAGCGGATATGGCAAAGAAGACAACTAATCAAACTTACAAAATAGCTAGTCATGGAACACTCAGAAAAAATTAAAATCATCGTACAGAATTTATCTCCCCAAATTCAATCCAAAGCAGGGCGTGTTTTCCCATACGAACAGTTTTTTATGTATGCAAATGCGGTACTTGAGGACGTGTGTTCAGAATGTGTTAAACTTTGGCCAGACACCCCGACTGATGAAATTCAAAATATTGTCTTAGATAAGGTTGTCATGCTAATTGAAGAATCAGGCAACGGGTTGATGTCTACTCTTAAGAAAGGAGGAACGCAAGGTAGGGTACAAGTGACCTACCAGAGTAAGACGTTCTTAATTGACATTAATCCGGAGTATTAGGCAAAATATATGATCTTGGCATTTTAGAAAACCACTTGAGATTAAGTATCTGATTTTTGTATCCTTCAAACAGGATAAACCATAAAGAGACGGGTTCGCTGGAGTTTAATCAAAAACAAGTTGCGACTAACAATCGGGGCATTGACGCTCATTTCATTGTTTGCTGACAGCATTCAAATCATCGAATTCTTAAATCAAAACTTTGACATGATAGCAGAACCGATTAAATGGATTGGATTGGCATTGGTTTATTCAATGACTTGTTATCCAATGAGTTCAACAGGCTTGGCAGCCTACGCGGGGTGAATGTCAGGTCTCGATTGAAGGTGAGTGGGCTTGTCGCGATAATTTCAGTCCGTGCAGTAGGCTTGGGGGGGTGAAAGTCCCCCTCACCCCGCCATTTATCCGCCGCGCTTGACGGAAATCCACGCACGATTTCCCCCCAAAATCCACGTGAGCGGAAATGCGCGTCAAGCAATCGCTATCCCCGTCCGTTTTATCTCCTCCACGAAGGGGTTGCCGCGTTCAAAATCGGCGGTATTGAACGTGTGCAGTTCAAAAAGCATGTAGGGCTTTTGGATGGTGACGTCAATAAAGCGTTTGATGTCCTCAAAACTTACGCCGACAAACTCATCGGCTACTAAGGCCACGTCAACATCTGACCACTCGTGCGGCATCCCTTTGGCGTAGGAACCAAACAAAAACACTTGGCGCAACAGCACCCCTTGTTCTTTGACCGCTTCGGCAAATTGGCGGACGGTCTCTATTGTCACAGATTGCTGGCTAACCATATTTTAATTTCTTCGATTTCGGCCAAGAGGCTTTCCGTATATGATTTGGAGGCTATCTTGAACATATTCAGACCATAGTCAGGATACCTGCCGTCCAACTGAAACTGGTTGACCTGGCTTAGCAATCGCAGGTGGTTCACCGTCGGAGACAACGTGGTTTGGGATACCAGGAACAATAAATTATGGGTTTTGGGCGGAAAATCACTGATGTTGTCTTTGACAAAATGGGCTTTCAGCATTTTCTCTAAAACCAGATGAGCAAAAAATAGGCTGTGGAGGTAATCACCTTTTTCAAAGAGATGCCCTACCGCGATCCAGTCCTTGTCGGCAATGGTTGCCCAGTAGTTGACATATTCTGATTTCGTCATTGCATCCTTTTGGTGCAAAGGTAACAAGGTAAACTTGTTTTCAGGAGTGCTCATCCCGGCCATTTCGCTGTAAACCCATCCTGGAGATGAAATTCTTGGCCGACGACGAGGACGCATGCCAACCCGTCAAACTGTGCGGCAAAAAAGGGCTTGACGTCACTGAGGAAGAAGTGCGGGCCGTGATGAAAGCGGAGGAGGTGTACCTACGCATGATCGGGTTGATGGAGTAGCCGACAAAATAACCGCCTCGGCTTATCCGGGAGGCATGCAGAAGCATTTATCGCCCCTTTTTGCGATTGCCTCGTGGGCGTTCGCCGAATTCCTCAATATGCCGTTCGATGTAATCCTTTTCGATGCGTTCCGCTTCGGCACGACCAGGGATGTTGCGCAGCAGGACTTCACCGATAAACCGGATAAAATTGGCCACCAGATTGTACAAGTTGATCTGATCCCGTAAGCGATCCGACATACCGTCGGCGTCAATCGGATCGTCACTGATGCCGTATTTGAACACCTTTTGTTCTTCTACATCCCAAATTTTGTACAGGTGATGGGACTGCTTATTTTCGTGCGAATTTCCGTGTGGCATGGATTTCCTATTCGCCCCATCCTTCAGCGTTGCTGTACGTTTCGTAGTTACATGCCGGTACATGGACAAAATCCTTTCCGGTTTTCATCCGGTAGGCTTTTGGGGCCACAGACAACAGCCGCGAAAAGGAATACCCTGCCGGCATTTGTGTCGGATCGTGCAGGACTTTTTCGAAAAAATCCCGACCGTTGGCCACCACGCAGCAGCGGTCGTACAGGAAGTAGTCTGCAGAGAGTTCTGCTTGCGGGTCATTGCGCAGCGAGGCGTTGGCGTGTGCCGAGGTATCCAATAGCCATAGTTTTCGGGACAAGATGTCTTGAAATTGGTGGATATGACTCAGCGGCAGTTTGGCTAAATGGGCTACCGCCGGAGCAATTACTGCCTCGTCGTCGCCTGTTTTGGACCAGTCAAACAAGGCGATGATCTGCCAGAACTCCGGTTCTGTCAGCCAGGCCTCCGGCTTTTCCGGCACTGAGATTTCCAATTCGGCCGCCGGGCCATATTGCTGCCTGAGATCCTCAACCATAGCCTCATTCAAGGCCCCCAAATTGATGTGTAGCGTCGTCGTCATACCGAAAATCAGTTTTTTTCAGGCCGAATGCTCGCGCCGGAACACAAAGGTAGTGGAAAAAACTGCACGAGTCGCATGTCTCTAAAGCGATGCACACACGTTTCACAAATATCCCTACGATCGTTTACCAATGTCCAAAATCTCCTTCAACCGTATTGTCCCGCTCGTAGCCAAGTCGCCGCCAGCCGATTTGGTACAACACCTGCTGCAGGAGATCATCGTTTTGCAAGCCAAATTGGACCACCTCGATCAGCAGGACCTATACTTCCAAAAAGGCCAAAAATCGCATGAGTCGCGGCTGGAAAACATGAAGGCCGAATACAGCCGGATCGTTGATCTGGTCAACAACCATGAGGTGGACTACTTTCTGGAGCAGATCCGGGAAGCCGAAGCGAAATTCCAGGAGATATGCTCCAGGGAGAGCAAGCACCCCGTGTTTGCCAAGGTACTGGTGGATGCGCAGTTGACATCTGAAATTGACTACCTCAGGATGCTGGTTCAGGCCAAGGGCGACTACGAAAAACTAACGCCGCTGCACGAATTGATACAGGATGAGCGGGCCTTGTTGAAAATTTTTGAATGACCCCATCTTGATGCGCAGTCAAAAAGCCATGCGGATCGTTGTGAGCAAAGTCGCTGTTTTCGGCCAGTTCCAGGTTGACATACTCGAAATTGGGTCGAAGTCGCTGGGCAAGCGTGGTTTTTCCCGACTGACGGGGGCCGGTAATGGCCAGCAACGGGTATTTCTCCAGAAGTTCGGCGGATTTGGCCTCCAGTTGACGTGCAAGCATGAGTAATCTATTGAGGAAAAAACTATGTATTTTTGGAATCCAATTCCAAAAATACATAAAAACCCTTGCCTACGGTTTCGCAATCAAACTCACTCCCTTCATGGCTTCCGGTTTTTCCAGGCCCATCAGTTCGAGCAGGGTGGGCGCCACGTCGGCGAGGCGGCCGTGTTTGAGTTTGACGCTATCTTTCAGGTACTTGCTGACGAGGATGCAGGGCACGGGGTTCATGGTGTGGGCGGTGTTGGGTGTGACGTCGTCATTGATCATGTAGTCGGAGTTGCCGTGGTCGGCGATGATCAGGCAGGCATAGCCCTGCTCTTCGGCCAGCGGGATGATGCGGCTGAGGCATTGGTCCACCATTTCGGCGGCCTTGACGGCGGCGCTGAATACGCCGGTGTGGCCTACCATATCGGTGTTGGCGAAGTTGAGGCAAATGAAATCCGGGCGATTGTCCTGGATGTCCCGGACGATGGCCTCGGTCAGTTCGGGGGCGCTCATTTCGGGTTGGAGGTCGTAGGTGGCCACCTTGGGCGAAGGGATCATAATGCGGCGTTCGCCTTCGAAGGGTTCTTCTTTACCGCCGGAAAAAAAGAAGGTAACGTGCGGGTATTTTTCCGTTTCGGCGATGCGCACCTGCGTAAGCCCGGCGTCGGATACGACTTCGCCGAGGGTCATTTCCACGTTGTCCTTGTCGAACAGAATGAAAATATTTTTGAACGCCTCGTCGTACCGGGTCATGGTGACGTAGTGCAGTGGTATGGTTTGCATACCGTGTTCGGGCATATCTTGCTGGGTAAGCACAGTGGTCAGTTCGCGCAGGCGGTCGGTGCGGAAGTTGAAGCAAATGACCACGTCGCCGGTTTCGATGGTGGCCACGGGTTTGCCGTCGTCGCCCACACGTAGCATGGGGCGGAGGAATTCGTCGGTGACACCTGCTGCGTATGATTTGCGTATGGCTTCGGGGAAGTCGGTGACCAACTCGCCCTGGCCATGCACGAGCATATCGTAGGCAAGTTTGATGCGCTCCCAGCGTTTGTCGCGGTCCATGGCGTAGTAGCGTCCGATGACCGAGGCTAATTGGATGGCGGCGTAGTTTTTGTCCCGGATATAGTTTTCAAGGTCTTCGATGAACGCGGCCCCGCTCTTGGGGTCGCAGTCGCGCCCGTCGGTAAAGGCGTGGACAAAAACCTGGCGGCCTTCCAGTTTGTCGGCAATGTCGAGCAGTGCCTTGAGGTGGTTGATGTGGGAATGCACGCCGCCGTCGGAAACGAGACCGACGAAGTGAATATTGGCTTTCACAGCCTTGGCGTACACAAATGCCTGAGTAAGGCTTTGAATTTTTGTTAATTCTCCTTCCCGGATGGCCTTGTTGATGCGGGCCAGTTCCTGCCATACGACACGTCCGGCGCCGAGGTTCATGTGCCCGACTTCCGAGTTGCCCATTTGCCCTTCGGGTAGTCCGACATCTTCGCCGTAAGTGATGAGGGTGCTGTTCGGGTAGTTCCGAAGCAGGTTGTCCATGAACGGCGTATTGGCCTGTCGGATGGCGTCGGCTTCGGGTTTGGGGCCAATGCCCCAACCGTCGAGAATCAGAAGAAATGCGCGGGAGTGTGCCAGCATAAAATGGGTTGGAAGGTTTCCGGTTGGAGGGTTTCTCGTTGGAGGGTGAACCGGTTTGAGCAACCAGAAACCCTCCAACCGGAAACCCTCCAACCTTTTTCCGCGCAAAAATAAAAAACCCGTCCTGCATTGCGCGTGACGGGTCCTACATTACTGCTCTGTGTTATGCTCAAACTACTATGCTGTCTTGGGAGATTATTTGCGGCCTGCCTTGGTTTTGTCCGCTTTTGCAGCCGGTTTTGCTTCGGCTTTGGGAGCGGCTACTGCCTTGGCGGGCTTGGCTTCAACGGCTTTCGGGGCTGCTTTGGCGGCCGGCTTGGCGGCCTTCGGCTCGGCCTTGGGAGCCGGCTTGGCAGCAGCAGGTTGTACATCCTGTGCTACTTCATTTTTGGAAGGCTTCTTAGCCGCACTCGTTTTGGGAGCGCCGATCGTTTGACCGACCAGATATTGCTCCTCTACCATTTTGCCGTTTTTCCAGGTACGGCGAATCACCTCGTTGTACACCAGGTTTTCACCCTGGCGAGTCATAAAATCAAACACAAACTGGGACTCAGTCACATCGCCGGCTACCTGCAGGGCGGGGCGCTCAATGCGGTTTACCGAAGCGATGTTCTGAAAAAACCAGTTCAGGATTTCAAGTTTTTGGTCTTTGGAGCGGGTTATGTTCTCGGAGTTGCTCAGCGTGGTGCAGTTGTCGGCTGCAAATTCATTGAAAGCACCTGTGATATCGCCCTTCAAAATCCGGGCATCCAGCGCTTCCACGAGTTGTTGTACGTTCATGATCGGTAGAAATGTTTTTGATGAACAATTTCGTGCTGCAAAGGTAAGTTGAAATGCTCGAACAAAACAATAGTTTGCCAAAGACTTTTTTTTAAACTTAACATGAAATTTAAATTGGTAAAAAATTTCACCACGACCTAAATCGCAACTGTGGCAAAGTTTGGCTTTTTTCTTATCGTTGTTTTCGAAATCATGTTTTGTTTAATTTTGAAATTCGTAACCAATATTTGATTGTTGGCCACCAAAGGTGTTAAACCAGTGTATTTCGCCAAACAACATACGCTTGCAACTACACATCAGGTACCGGACACCAATCAAATCTTGGCAGCATTTAGCAATCTTCAAGAATTAGCCGGTCACGCCTGTACAAACCCTCTACCTTTCGGCCACACAACTACTCGTTATGAAAAATCTGATCACCTTCCTGCTTTCCTGCCTTTCCATTTCCGCCCTGCTCGCACAGTCGCGCAGCGAGACCAAACTTGAAATTCTCGGTTCCAGCCTTTCGGAAACCACCCTGCGCCTGAACTTGTCCGGCATTAACCAAACGCCCGTGACCACGCCAACCGGCGCGGCAATCATTCCGCACATCCAGATCGGTACGCCTATATTAATTAAAGGTGCGCCGGATTTACCCAAGTATGCCACCGCTCTACTGATTCCCCACAAAGGCAATATGGGCGTGGAGGTTATTGCCGGCGACTACGAAGAAATCAGCGACGTGCAGGTTGCGCCCTCCAAGGGAAACCTGCTGCGCACAAAGAACCCTGCCGACGTGCCGTTTGAATACGGCGCCGAATACGCACGCGATGCGTTTTTCCCCGGCAACTTAGCCGAACTGAAATCCCCGTTCATCTTCCGGGACACCCGCGGGCAGGCACTCTGGATCTTCCCCGTGCAGTACAATCCGGTGAAAAAAACGCTTCGGGTGTACCATTCGATCACCCTGCGGGTATACCACAAGGGCGGCTCGGGCGACAATGAACTGTCCGGCGGGCCTTCTGTACTTCCGGAAAGTCGGGCATTCGGGCAATTGCATCAGAAGTTTTTTGCCAATAACGTCCTGCGTGCCGAAAGCCGGGGTAGCGGGGCCGCTCCCGACAAAATGCTCGTGATCGCCGACGACAACCTGCTGGATGAACTGCAACCCTTAGTCACCTGGAAACGCCAAATGGGTATCCACACTACCGTAGTGCCGGTTTCGGAAATCGGAGCCTCCGATGCGGACGCCGTGTACGCGTACGTCAAAAACTACTACGCCGAACACGGCATCACCTACCTGTTGCTGGTGGGTGATGAAAACGCCATTGAACCGCAAATGCGCCCAAGCGGCGGGACGCTGTATGCCTGCGACAACTGCTTTGGCTACATGTCGGGCGACGACCATTTCCCCGAAGTCATGGTCGGGCGCCTGCACGCCTCCACACCCGACCAATTGCGCGTCATGGTCAACCGAAACCTCGAATACGAAACGGCACCGCTTTTGGACAGCGCCCAAAACTGGCTGGCCACCGGCATGGCTTCCGCGTCCAATGAAGGTCTCGGCTTTGGCGACGACGGGCAGGCCGACTGGCAGCACGGCAACCAATGGAAAGCCACCCACCTCGCCGACGGCTACGAGCAATACTGGGAATTTTACGACGGTGATCACGCTACCGACTCCCCTACACCCGGGCATTTCACCGCCGATCAGGACGGCGACCCGTCCAATGTCCCGCTGGTGGATGCCATGAACCTGCGCGGGGTGTCGCTGTACAACTACACCGGCCACGGCTGGGAGCAGGGACTCGTCAGCGGCAACTTCACCAACAACGCTGTGAGCAACTTGCGCAACACGGGACGCTACCCGATCCTTATCGCCGTAGCGTGCTGTGCCGGCAACTTCACCAACGGCGAATGCCTCGGCGAAGCCTGGCAACGCGCCGGCAATACTGCCACCGGCGAACCCTGGGGTGGTATCGCCGGATTTTTTTCCAGCGATTTCCAAAGTTGGAGTCCGCCGATGGAAGGCCAGGACGGCATGAACCAATACCTTGCCGACGCCGACGGCATCAGCCTTGCACCCACCATGTGCGGTATGCTCACTTTCGGCAATGCCGGCATGATTGCGGCATACCAACAAGACGGCGAAGTCATGGCCGACTTTTGGAATCCCTTCGCGGAGCCGACCACCGCGCCCCGCACGCGCTATCCGCAAACGCTGGTGGCTGCGCTTCCCGACTCTATCAATTTTGCCTCTACCAGTCTCACGGTGACTTGCCCCGTTGAGGGCGCCCTGGTTGGCATGTACTGGGAAAACCAGACCTGGGCGGCGGCGCGTGTTCAGAATGGCATGGCCGTACTTGAGTTTGATCCATTGTACAACACCGGCGAAGTCGTGGTTACCGTCACGCAGTTCAATTACCTGCCTTATCAGGGAAAAATTCAGGTCAAGCCCTCTGCCCAACCTTTCGTGGTAGGCCGGGCATCGTCTATTGACGATGTCGCCGGCAACAACAACCAGCGGGCCGACTATGGCGAACAGCCAGCACTCCGCATTCCTTTGCAAAATGTAGGACTTGCCACCGCTACAAACGTGCAGGCAACACTCGATACCGACAACCCCTACGTGACCCTGCTCGACAACTCGGCCAACGCGGGCGAAATTGCCGGCGGAAACACAACCGATGTGTTTTTCCGTTTTTCCGTGCGCAACGATGTGCCTAACGGCGTCAAAGCCACATTCAATCTGAACGTAACCTACGGAGGCGCTTCGGCGTATACCACTTCGATTACGCTGCCGCTGTACGCACCCGCGCTCGAAATACCCTCCTGGACGCTGGAAACCGTAAGCCTGGGCAGCAACCGGCTTGTCGGCGGCGAGGTAGCCATCCTGCGAATCCTGAACCGAAATGCCGGCGGCAGCAACCTGCCTTTGGCTACGGGGGTACTGACCTCCCTTTCCCCGTATTTGACCGTGGGCACACCGACGTCACTCGGCCCTCTGGCAGCAGGCAACGGCGAACAATTGGCAACCTTCGATGTGGCCGTTTCGCCGGCTACCCCGGTGGGGACGCTGGCGTATTTGAACTACAAAATCGAAGCCGGCCCGTACAGCACGGAAACGACTATCGGGCCGTTTTTGATCAATGCGCTCGTAGAAACGTTTGAAACCAACGATTTCAGTGCCTTCGACTGGGAAACAACGGGTATTTCTCCCTGGGTGATTACAAACGATAATCCGTATTTCGGCAAATACTGCGCACGCTCGGGAAGCATCAACCACAACCAGAGCACCCGCATGACCCTCAATCTCGATGTGACGGACGACGGTTTTGTGGCCTTTGCCCGTCGGGTGAGCAGTGAGGAGGGCTACGATTTTCTGGTGTTTTCGATTGACAACAATCCTGTCGCCACCTGGAGCGGTGAAAAGCCTTGGGAAGAGGTATCGTTCCCGATTGAAAAAGGTCTGCACACGCTGACCTGGACCTATCAAAAAGACGACCTCATCGCCGACGGCGCCGATCGCGCTTGGGTAGACGAGGTGGTGCTGCCGCCACACAAAATCGTCACAAGCGCTCCCGCGCCGACACCGGATGCATTCGGCTTGTCGGCTACCCCCAACCCGACAAGCGGTCTGTTGACCCTGCGGCTCTCCATGCCGACCGAACAGACCATCAGTATCCGGGTATTGGATCAACTGGGCCGCCTGGTGCAAACCCCACAGCCGCCGACCCGCCTGCTGGCAGGGCCTTTTGCGCGGACACTCGACCTGAGTGCGCTGCCGCCCGGTGTGTATTTGGTTCAGGTACAGGGCGAGCAAGTCGGGGAAACAGTAAAGGTGGTGCGGTACTAATCGTGCCGCAGAACTGCCGGCAATTCGATAAAAACATTGACAGGCGTTATTTCGAACGAAGCGGGTTTCTGTTTAAAATGCTCTGCGAGCGGAATTTGACAGATTACCTGCTTCGTTCGGAATGACACGAACCACGCACGAAATTTACGCCAGTGCAATCCGCTGCGGCGCTTCGATCCAGATTTTTTCCAGCCGGTAAATGCCGATGAGCACCGGCACCGCAGCGAGAATTTGCATACTTGCGACATCGCCGGCGACATACATGGCAGTAGCCGGCAGGATATTGCAGACGAGTATCAGCAGCCAAAACTCCCGGCGGTAACGCCCTTTCAGGATCATGTCGGCTACGGCCCCGGCATCGGCGGTCGGGTGCTGGGCGGTCAGTTCGGAATTCAATACAAACAGGTTGGACACGATTCCAAATGCAAGCAGCAGCGATGCGTGGGTGCCCAGTTCGAGCACGCCGAGGCCCTGCAACAGAACCAGTGCCGCACTACCGGCCATTACACTGTGCAGGATCATGTGCAGCGGCAAACTCGGGCTTTGCCAAAAATCGCGGCCGCAGGCCTGGGCAAACAGGTATGCCGTGTACACCGCCACCACTACAGCCAGAAATACCCCCGGCAGCACCAGCCAAACGGCAGTGCGCTCCCATTCGAACCAGGCGGCTGCCAACTGGAGCGTCAGCAATCCGCCGAAAAATGTCAGCGCATAGCCGCCCCGCACGAGCCACGAGCGCCATTGCGGGCGCAGGAGCACGTACAAAAACCGCTTCGGCTGGTCAAGGTCTTTGACTAAAAGTGCCGTAGTCAGTACCAAAAACACCAAACTGATACCCAGCGACCAGCGCAACAGCGTCCAGTCGGGAAATGCCCCCTGCTGCCCGAGAAAAATGAACATGCCCACGAGGTAGGTGCCGGCAGCAATTGCCTTGGTGGTCACGTACGCGGGCACCTCCCAGCCCCAGAGGATACCCTTGCCCGGCGCGTTGTACACGCGCTTGGCGTTTTGCCCGGTGAGCACTTCGATACTTTTGGGCGGCGCAAAGTCGCCGGTAACGGATTCGGGGACGACTTCCGCTGTTTTTTGCATCAATTCCTGCACGACATTTTCGCCCTCCCAGGCTAAGCGTTCCGTGACGCGGGCGAAGTGGCCCACGCCGCGCGTCTGGGCGCTCCAGAGGTTGCCGTCGGGTTGTTCAGCAGCATTGGGCGAGAGGGAAAACGCGTCGCCGTCAATGTAGTACAGGTTGGGAACAGTGGCTTTTTCCGGTTTGCGCACCGTGGTTTGGTGGCGCGACAGGGTGGTGCTGATCTCGGAGTTCGGATCGTCCATGTCGCCGGAAATGATGGCGTGCTCGGGGCACACCACCACGCAGGCCGGCTCCAGACCCACATCCACCCGGTGCGCGCAGTAGTTGCATTTGGCTGCCGTATGGGTATCGGGGTCAATGTACAGCGCGTCGTACGGACAGGCCTGCATGCAGGATTTGCACCCGATGCAGCGATCTTTGTCGAAGTCCACAATGCCGTCGGGGCGGGTGTAGAGCGCCTCCACGGGGCAGATTTCCACGCAGGGCGCGTCGGTGCAGTGGTTGCAGCGCAACACGGAGAACACGCGCCGGGTATTGGGAAACGTACCTTTTTCCACCTGTTTGACCCAGGTTCGGAATACCCCCACCGGCACTTCGTGTTCGCTTTTGCAGGCCGTGGTGCAGGCGTGGCAGCCAATGCATTTTCGGTTGTCAATAATGAATCCGTACTTCATATGCGTAGGGTATGTAGACCTTCCAGGTTTCAAAAACCTGGAAGGTCTGGTGCGCCGTAAAGTTCACTTTTTATCCTCAAATACACTGGGAGAAAAGTCAGGCCGGCACCGTTTCTTTGTCACCGGTATGGAACACACGGCAGACTACGACTACATCATCATCGGCAGCGGCTTTGGCGGTTCGGTGAGCGCTTTGCGGCTCTCCGAAAAGGGCTATCGGGTATTGGTCATTGAAAAAGGCAAATGGTACCGGGCCGGGGACTTTGCCCGCACCAACTGGCAGGTACACAAGTGGCTTTGGGCGCCTGCGCTGCGCTGGTTCGGCATTATGAAAATCACCATTTTCCGGCATGTCGGGTTCATTTCCGGTACAGGCGTAGGTGGCGGTTCGCTGGTATATGCCAACACGTTGCCTGTGCCTAAGCCCGCGTTTTTCCAGTCGGGCAGTTGGAAAAATCTCGCCGACTGGCAAACGGAACTCGCGCCGCACTACGATACCGCCCGCCGCATGCTCGGCGCCGCACCCAATCCGCAACTGTTCGACAACGACCGCGCCCTGCATACCCTCGCCCGCGACATCGGGCAGGAAGCGAACTTCGGGCCGACCAATGTGGCGGTGCATTTCGGCGAACCCCGCAAAACCGTACCCGACCCGTACTTCGGCGGCAAAGGTCCCGACCGAACGGGCTGCCATTTCTGCGGCTCCTGCATGACCGGCTGCCGCCACAACAGCAAAAACACCCTCGATAAAAACTACCTGCACCTCGCGCAACAACACGGCGCCGAAATTCTGGCCGAACACGAAGTAACCGGTGTGCGACCCTGCCCCCCTGTCCCCCTGAAGGGGGGAGATGTACATGCGCCGGACGTTCTTGACGGCAGGTACGGATACGAAGTTACCTTCCAGCCCTCCACTCGATTTTTTGGAAAGAAAAAACGCCTCCGCGCCCGGGGCGTGGTGTTTGCCGGAGGCGTGCTTGGCACGGTCGGGCTGCTTTTGAAACTCAAAAAAAACATGCTGCCACGGCTGTCCGACAAAGTCGGGCAGGATGTGCGCACCAACAACGAAAGCCTCATCATGGTCACCCAAATCGAGGGCAACGACAACCTCTCGCAGGGCGTGGCCATCGGCTCCATCCTGCATACCGATGCCGACAGCCACCTCGAAGTGTGTCGCTATGGCAGCGGTTCGGGTGCCTGGCGCTTGTCGCTGTTCCCGTACGTGGAGGGGAAAAACATGGCGGTGCGGCTGTTCCGGATTTTGGGCGAAATTTTCCGACACCCGCGCGCCTGGTGGAAGTATGCGTGGGTGCGCGACTGGGCGAAAAAAACCACCATCCTGCTGTTCATGCAAACGCTGGACAGCACCGTCACCTTCACGCGCGGGCGATTTGGCGGCATGCGTACAACAGTTGTGGGCGAGGACAAACCCACGGCTTTTATCCCGCGGGCGACCGAACTGGCCCGGAAAATGGAGAAAATTCTGAACGGAAAAGCCACGGCGTTTTTCCTCACCCCCTTGGCCGGCATACCCGGCACGGCCCACATCCTCGGCGGGGCGGTCATGGGCGATTCACCGGAAACGGGGGTGATTGACCGCAACAACCGGGTGTTCGGCTACGAAAACATGCTGGTATGCGACGGCTCTGTCATTTCGGCCAATCCGGGTGTGAACCCCGCGCTGACGATCACGGCGATTTCGGAACGGGCGATGGGGCAAATCCCGCGTAAGGATTAGAGCACTATCACTGCGGCTTTTGTACGCGTTGCCCCAATTTTTTTAATTGTTTGGCCGTGGCCAGACCCAAAACACGTTCTTTTTCCACGCCGGATGCATCCAGAAAAATCAGGGTCGGGTAGCCCTGAACATCAAATTTTTTGGCCAGAGCAATGCCCTCGCCTTTTTCGGCATTCACTTTCAGGCGAACAAAGTTGTCGGTTAGATAGGTGGTCAGAGAGGCGTCCGTGAACACCGAGCGATCCATGACCTTGCAGGGGCCGCACCAGCTCGTATAAAAATCAAGGAACACCGGGCGGGCGGCAAGTTTCGCACGATCCAGGCGAACGGTAAACGAATCCGTTGAGAATGCGAGACCGGACGTTTTTGCAGATGTTTCTTGCTGAAAAGGCGAGCCGAGCGCAATACGATACTTGCAGGCAGGAGTAAACAGCAAAATAAGGCATACCGCGAAGTAGCCGATCAGTCCGGGATTCAAAGTGGCAGAATTTTTCATAGGCAAACAGGTGCGAACAGGCGGTATTTGCCTTGGATGCCGGTAGAGCCGGTTTGGTTGCTTTCTACCCTTTACCGAAGGGGCATGTTTTCCAGCGGAAAGAAAACGCCGCTATCCCACCTGCTCGCTGATCATCCCGAACCTGCGCTCCCGGCGCTGGTAACTCAGGATGGCTTCGTGCAGTTCGCGGCGTCCGAAATCGGGCCAGAACACGGAAGTGAAATACAGTTCGGCGTAGGCGATTTGCCAGAGCAGAAAGTTGGAGATGCGCGTTTCGCCGCTGGTGCGGATGAGCAGTTCGGGGTCGGGAATACCGCAGGTACTGAGGGCGTTTTCAAAAATGTGCTCGTCAATATCGGCGGGTTTGAGCAGCCCTTGCGCGGCTTGTTCGGCCAGAAGACGTGTGGCGCGCAGGATTTCCCATTTGGCGGAGTAGTTGAGCGCCAGTACCAGGGTAATCCGTGTGTTGTTTTTGGTTTTTTCGATGCCTTCCAAAAGCGCCGTATGGCTGGCTTTTGGCAGCGCTTCGAGGTCGCCGATGGCGGCCAGGCGCACGCCGTTTTTGTTCAGGTCGCGTATTTCGCCCCGAATCGTTTCCACGAGCAGGCTCATCAGCGCGGTGACCTCGGCGGGCGGACGGTTCCAGTTTTCGGTGCTGAATGCGTAGAGCGTGAGGTATTCCACCCCGATTTCGGCGGCGGCTTCCGTCACCTCCCGCACACTCTTCACCCCGCTGCGGTGGCCAAGCACCCGGGGCAGCCCTTTTTGTTTGGCCCATCGGCCGTTGCCGTCCATGATGATGGCGATGTGCCGGGGAACTTTGTCGGGGATGATCAGTGCTTGCAGGTCCGTCATGGCGTGTCGTGTTAGGTCAAGTAGCGGAAAAGGAGGGCAAAAATACGGGATTGCGGGCGCAATACTTGACTGCTAACTTTCATGTTCTACTTTTACGGCCAAAAAACTTTGGCCAAATCCCGGCAAATAGATACCGGCTTCTCAACCTGTTCATTTTAAAACTGCAACATTGTCCAACCAACCAGTCAACCAATCAAGCAATCAAGCAATCAATCCGTCTGCCGACCATCCTGTCTGGGTGGTTCTCGCGGGTATGTTCATGGCCAGTATTTTGTTGACCATAATCGGTGGCGGCCTGTTCCAACTCCTGGCAATGACGCTGGGCTGGGATACTGCCGTGATGTCCGGCATACTGGCGCCCGACGCTCCTCCCGCCGAGCGCTGGCAGATGCGGCTGATGCTGGCAATAGGCCATGTTTGTTCGTTTGTGCTGGCCGGTTGGGTAGTGGTACGTTTTTTTTACCCACCCGGCCAGCGTGCACTCGCGTACTTGCGGGCAAACCATTTGCCCGATCTGCGCCTGGTATTTGCCGGTATTTTTCTTCTGCTGGCATCCATACCGCTGGTGCTGTTTTTGTACAACATCAATCAGGCGCTACCGCTGCCCGATTCGTTCCGACTGCTGGAGGAGCAAACTACCGACACCATCAAGGGTTTGCTACAAATGGACAACGGCCTTGAACTGCTGGCCAACCTGACGCTTATCGCTTTGCTACCCGCCATTGGCGAGGAATTGGTGTTTCGGGGTGTGGTGCAACAACAATTGCAGCGCCGCATCGCATCGCCCTGGCTGGCTATCGTACTGGCATCGGCTATTTTCAGTTTTATCCATTTTCAGTTCGAGGGCTTTTTGCCGCGAATGTTGCTCGGCATACTTTTGGGGTGGCTATACTGGCGCAGCCAGAACTTGTGGGTGCCCGCTGCAGCACACTTCGTGAACAACGCCACCCAGGTGGTCGGTCAGTTTCTGTATAGCCGGGAAATTTCCACCCTCGACCTGGAACAGGACATCGAAATGCCCTGGCCCGCAGCAGTTGGTTCGTTGCTGCTTGTTCTGGGCATAATGTACCTGATTAACAGACGGATTCATCATTCACCATTCATCATTCATCATTCAGAAAAGTGAGTCAATTACTTGGTATCGGTTCTCGCGTTAAGCACCCCGCGTATGGAGACGGGGTCATTGTCCGCCTGCACGTGGCAGCGTACGAGGTATGTTTTATTCAGTTCGGCCTGAAAATGGTCGGCAAAGACTACACCTCCTGGCAAGTCGTGGAGGCTTTGCCTGTTGAGGAGTCGGTTTCATTCACCGAAGCCGAGCAGTCACTGGCGCGCATCCTGCGTTCCTGGGCCGGCCTCAGTCTGGAAGTAGTGCCGCTGGGCGACCGCTGGGTGAAAGGCAAAATGGTACTGCAAGCCGATGGTGTTCAGCCCAAAGAGGTGCCCATTGACACGTTTTTCCACAAAATCGTGATGATGCGCGACCGCTTGCGCGTTCTCGAACAACAGATCAACGCACACAAAAAATTAGACGACGAAGACAAGGTCAACCTCCAGCAGTACATCACACGCTGCTATGGAAGTATGACCACGTTCAACCTCCTGTTTAAAAACAAGGAGGACTACTTCGTGGGGGAAAGCACGAAAGATTGACAACTTTTACAATTTCACCGCCATCATCTTCCTTGTTTGTTTACCCTGCGGCGTGGTCAGTTCGTAAAACAACATACCCGTGGCCCCAACTTCGTCCAGGCGTACAGTTTCTTCGTGGTAACCCGCCGGGTATGACTTGTCCACGCGCCACAGTTCGCGCCCGCTGATGTCCAACACCCGCAGTTGCGCATCGCAG
>JAEUUV010000096.1 GCA_016787285.1 Saprospiraceae bacterium
TGTTAATGTCAAGGACAAAATTGTCCTATTTTTATTCCGGAATATTACCTTCGTTGCCTCATGTAAACTTTGATTGCTTGAATCTTCAAAACCCGCCATCTCCCATGCCAACGCTCCACGAAAAAATCAGAGCCGTCCGCCGTATGTGTGGATTTTCCCAAGCCAAAGTAGCCGAACTTGCCCACCTCAACCTCAAAACGTACCAAAGAATCGAGTGGGGCGCTTCCGCAAATCTGAGGTAATCGAACTAAAACACTCCGCGTTACAAACTCCGCGCCTCCGCGTCTCCGCGGTGAAAAATTTGCGACGTCTCGCGCCTCCTCACTCCCCACACCAGCACACCTTGTCCCCGAAATTGCTGACCATGAACCCCAGCAGCCCCCCATTCGGCACGGGCGGCACATCGAAATCCTGCGGACACACCAGCACCACAAGTTGCTTTTCGTTTGTCGTCACCTGCCGCGCCAGCAGCACCTGCGTGCCTTGCGATACCTGCCACGTGAACTCAAACGGCGGCTGCCCTTCCAGTTCGAACAACACCTCCACGCAGCCATCGCGGCACACCGCGTCGGGCGGCGAATGGACGGCGATGGTAGGCTTTTTCCACCACACGATTTTCGGGCCTTTGAATATCGAAAGGCACGGATCGGCGGCGTCAATCGAGTCGTTGGGCAGGTGGTTTCCGGCGATGACGGCGGCGTAGTACACACTGTCGTAGTGCATCGTGTCGGGCAGGAAGGGAAAAAAACAGCGAGTCGGAATACTGGATAACGCTGCCCAAGGGATTGGCCGGATTGGTGTACAGGATGTACCGGATGGTGTCGTTCGGCTCCAGATTCTGGTTGCCGAGGTGCTTGACGGCTACCATTTTCGGCCCGCACACGCCGATGGTGGCGGTATCGAGCGTACCGGCGTCAGTGGCGCAGCAGCATTCCACGGTGATCTGGAAGGTGACCGGCTCGCCCGTGCAGGCGCCGCGCACGGGCGTGATGGTGATGGTGGCCGTTTGCGTGGCGGGCACATTGGGCGTCGGGAAAACGATATTCCCCGCCCCGGCTGCCGGCAGGCCGATGGCGGTGTTGGAGTTCGTCCAGTTGAAGGTAGTGCCGCTGCTGCCCGAAAGCAGCACGACCACCGGCTGGCCGCCGCATACGCTGACGTCGTCGGGCTGATTGACCTGAGCCTTGGGCTGTACGGTGATGGAAAACGACTGTGACGCAAAGGGGCAGGGTTGGGGTGTAACGGTGACGATGGCCGTCGGCGGCAAGGGATTGTCGGCGGCTGTGAAGGCGATGTCGCCGTAGCCGGCGGCGTCAAGACCGATGGTGGTGTTGGAGTTGGCCCAGGAGTAGGAGGCGGCGTTGCCGCTGAAGGCGATGCTGACAGGCGCGCCGGGGCACACGGTGATGTCGGGCGGGTCGTCCACCGAGGAGCCGTTTATGGTGATCTGGAAGGTGACCGGGTCGCCGGGACAGGTGATGCCGTTGGTGTACTGGGGCGTGACGGTGATGGTGGCGGTTTGCGGCCCCGACACTTTGGGACTGACGTAGTTGATATTGCCCGTGCCCGATGGCGGCAGGCCGATGGCGGGGTTGTCGTTGGTCCAGGAGAAGGTGGTAGTAGGCGTAGCCGAGGAGAAGGTGACCGACACGGGGCTGCCGCCGCACACGGCGATGTTGTCGGGTTGGTTCATGGAGGGCTTGGGGTTGACTGTAACAACCCAGGTATGGGGGACTCCTTTACAGTCGCCTAACCATGAGAGGACTTGCCCTCCTCCTAAAAGGGGTATGTTGGTGGAGTTTTGGGCGATGAAAACGAGATCGCCGCTGCCCTGCTGCGGGGCGCCGATGGCCATGCCGCTGGGTAACGCCGACCAGGTATAGTGCTGGCCAGGCGGGCCTTGCCATTCGAACACCACTTCATCCCCGGCGCAAACAGTGGGATGTGGTGGCACGGGGTACAAATGCGGCGGCGGTATGATGTCTATGCATACTGGCGTGGGGTCGTAGCAGGGGTTGGTTGGTGTAGCGCACAAATGGATCACAGTTCCCGGAATGGGAGTCCCGTACCAATTCAGTGCGACGGTTTCTCCTGTAGATGGGCCTTGAAATGTCACTCCCCCGCCAATTGGCGGCATGGGCGGTGGTGGCACGATGGAAACCGTCCACACGAGGTTGGCAGCAGCAGAATTGGGGATGGTGTAGATGTTAGGGCTGATGAGGGCAAAACAAAACTGAGGCGGCCCCATGATCGGCTCCAAAGGTGGACATTGGGCTGGTAATATATGCGCGAGATCGAGAAAAAATGCCAGGCAAACGGGTACGCGTAAGATCATGAGCCAAATCGAATTAAAAGCGACACCGGAAACCGCACCCTGAACCAAGGAGGCACGGCTTCCGATGTTGCATGTTGTCATCGCTGACTGCTGACCGGACGAAAAGAACAGGTACTCAGCGTTGAGGTAAAAATTGTTTTTAGTAGCAATAATTGTTTGTCACAGTACAGTTGTCATCTGAACTGAAGCAACTCCGTTGTCCTGCCGGTATAGTTATAGGGGGCGGGCCGGAGGTGCCGGCAACATTTACCGATACAGTGATGTCCGCCATCCCTGGATTAAAGACGCATACAGAGCCTGCATCTTCTACACAAAATGAGTGCGGGGTGCCCATTGTAAGTGGGACAGTGAGGGACCTGTCGTTAGCATTGCTTCCACAACCAACAGCGCAAGCAGTCATAGCACCAATCACATCACCGCAAAGGTCCACGGTGCAATTGGCGGTTGCGGTTATCACATACGAACACCCGGAGTCATCCGTGCAGGTACGATAGGTTGCAGACATATCGCCCGTCGGGTTCGGGGTGAGTGTGGCGGCTTCGTCTTGCCGGCAAGAGGAAAAATACGTGACCGCGTTGGCGGCGATCAGGAGAAAAAAGAGCACGAAAAATCGGTTCGATTTCATACTTTTGCATGGTTTAAAGTTAGACAATGGGCCTTTGCCGTTTGCGCGCAACAAGAGCGGCATTGGCCCTTTTTTATGTCTTTCTGTGCGCACAGAAAGACGGTACAAAAATCACCCGACCAAATTGTTAATGTCAAGGACAAAATTGTCCTATTTTTATTCCGGAATATTACCTTCGTTGCCTCATGTAAACTTTGATTGCTTGAATCTTCAAAACCCGCCATCTCCCATGCCAACGCTCCACGAAAAAATCAGAGCC
>JAEUUV010000099.1 GCA_016787285.1 Saprospiraceae bacterium
CCTTATCGAAAATTGCCTGTTCGGCGTGGACATCAACCCCAAATCAGTCATGATCTGCCGCCTGCGCCTCTGGATCGAACTGCTCAAACACGCCTATTTCACCGCCGGCAGCAAATACCAAAGCCTCGAAACCCTGCCCAACATTGACATCAACATCAAAGCCGGCAACTCGCTCATTAGCCGGTTTGCCCTCGATTCGGACCTGAAAGGCGCCCTCAAAAGCATCAAATATTCCATCAACGACTACAGGAATTTTGTGCGCGACTACAAAAACTCCACCGACAAGGAGGTGAAACGGGGGCTACTGCTGATCATAGACGAGATCAAAAACAACTTCCGAACCGAAATCGGGCGCAACGATCCGAAGGTCACCAAACTCCAAAAACTAACCAGCGAACTTTACCACCGCTTCACCGGCAATTTCCTGTTCGAGCCGGATGCGCCCTACGGCAAAAAAAAGCAGGGAGGCGATTCGCTGGAGGCCAAACGCGAAAAAGCCAAGGCCGAACTGGAGCGGGAAATCGCTAAACTGAGCGCCGAAATTCAGGAAATCAAAAGCAACCGGATTTTCAAAAATGCCTTCGAGTGGCGCTTCGAGTTTCCCGAAGTGCTCGACGACGACGGTCGCTTCCGCGGCTTCGATGTAGTGCTGGGCAACCCGCCCTACATCCGGCAGGAAGAACTCGGGGCCTACAAAGACTTTTTCCAGGCACATTTCGAAACTTACGCCGGCACTGCCGACCTGTACGTGTATTTTGTGGAGCGCGGCATGGCCGTGCTGCGGCCCGGCGGCCAGTTTGCCTACATCCTGCCCAACAAGTGGATGCGCGCCGGCTATGGCGACAACCTCCGCCGCTTCGTGCGCCGCCACCGCATCGAGGGTATCAGCGACTTCGGCGACCTGCCCGTGTTCGACGAGGCTACCACCTACCCCTGCATCCTCGAACTGAGCCGAACCGAAGCCCTGCCCACCTTCCGCGCTGCCATCGTCGGCACGCTCGACTACGAGGGCACCCTCGCCGACCACCTCCGCCCGCGCGCCTTCACCGTGGCCCTCGACGGCCTGAACGACTCCGGCTGGACCCTTAGCGACCAAACCACCCAACGCCTGCTCGACAAACTTCGCGCCGCCGGTACCCCGCTCGGCGAATACGTGCAGGGGAAAATCTACTACGGCATCAAAACCGGCCTGAACGAAGCCTTCGTCATAGATGCCGCCACCCGGGAGCGCCTCCTCGCCGAAGACCCAAACAGCGCCGAGGTCATCAAGCCGTTTTTGGCGGGACGGGAGATCAAGAAGTACCGGACACCTAATACTGGGCAATACTTGGTGATTTTAGAAAAAGGAACAACCAACAGGTACGCCAATCAACTTAGCCCTGAGATATGGTTGAAATCAACCTACCCCGCCATTTTTTCTCATCTAAAAAACTTCGAGTCCAAAGCCCAAAAGAGGTACGATCAAGGCGATTATTGGTGGGAACTCCGTGCTTGTGATTACTATCCAGCATTTGAACTTCCAAAGATTTTCTTTGCCGAGATTTCGACCGAAGGTCAATTTGCCTTTGATGAGGATGGTCAATACTGCGACACTACCGGTTACATTATCGGTAGTGACTCGAAATACTTGATAGGTGTTTTGAACTCCAGGCTTGTCACCTTTTTCTTTTCAAAAATCAGTTCCGAAATCCGTGGCGGGTTTCTTCGGTGGAAACGGCAATACGTGGAGCAAATCCCGATTCCCGATATTCCCGAGGAAGCCCAACAGCCCCTCGCCGCCATTGCCGTACGCATCCTCGCCGCCAAACGCGCCGACCCGCAGGCCGACACCTCGGCATTGGAGGCTGAGGTGGACGCGCTGGTGTACGGGCTGTACGGGCTGACGGCGGAGGAAATCGCGGTGGTGGAAGGGCGGTAAAAAAAATCCCGAAGGGATTGCATGTTTATAGCACCGATGGCGTCGGGTGTTTTAATCCCGAAGGGATTGTATGTTAACACGTTGCGACCAACATAAAATCCCTTCGGGATTTGATTCCTGTTTTTGCCCGTTGCTATAAACATGTAATCCCTTCGGGATTGGATTCGCCAAGCGCGCCGACCCGCAAGCCGACACGTCGGCCTTGGAAGCGGAGGTGGATACGTTGGTGTACGGGTTGTACGGTTTGACGGAGTCGGAGATTGCGGTCGTGGA
>JAEUUV010000116.1 GCA_016787285.1 Saprospiraceae bacterium
GAAAAAATGCTGGCTCACGAGCGCGCCCACGTGCATGGCGGGCACAGCGCCGATGTGCTGCTGCTGGAGTTGCTCTGTGTCCTGTTCTGGTTTCACCCCCTGGCACACTGGTACCGCCGTTCGTTGCGCACCGTGCACGAGTATCTGGCCGACGCCGAGGCATCGCGCCGGACAGACCGTCGGGAATACGGCCTGCTGCTGCTCCGGCAGGCGCACCCTGCCCAATCCCTTGTTTTTGCCAACCACTTTTTTCAGGCGCCGCTCAAGCAACGCCTGCTCATGCTCACCCGGAGCGCATCGCCTGCCATGCGCGGCTGGAAATACAGTATGGCGCTGCCCGTGCTGATGTTGTTGGTTGTTTATTTTCAAGAAAATACCGCGCCTGCGACGGCGAATGCTCCGGTCGAATCGCCGGTGTACAGTCCGGAGCAGTTGACCAAACAGCCCGAATTCCCGGGCGGTATCCCGGCCCTGGTGGCGTACTTGTCTGCCAACATCCGCTATCCCGAAACGGCGCGCCGGCAAAAAATCGAGGGGACGGTTTTGGTACAGTTTGTCCTCGATGAAACCGGCGCCGTTGCCGAAGCGGAGGCAGTTCCATCTCCAAAGCCGGAATTCGGCGAAATGGCCGCCGAGGCGGTGCGGGTTGTGGCGCAAATGCCCGGTTGGTTACCTGCACAGGCGCAGGGCCAGGCCGCCCGCTGCCGAATGAGTTTGCCCATCCGGTTCAAACTGGAATAGACGGCATCCTTGACTTCGTAAACGAGAGCCCCAATTCCTCGCCCCGGCAGCATAGCCTCCCTGGAGCCGGCCATTTTTATATCCTAATTCAACAGTTTTCACTTTCTAAACAAAGTTCAGTTATGCAAACAAAACAAAGTTTTCGCACCGTTTCCTGGCTGCTTGGCGCAGCCCTCGCCCTGTTCCTCGTTTCGCCGCTGGCGGCGCAAAAAGACGCATCGGCAGCCAAGTTTGACAAACAACCGGAATACCCGGGAGGCACTTCGGCCCTGATAGATTTCATGGTCAAGAACATCACCTACCCCGAGGCGGCAAAAAAAGAGCAGGCCGAAGGGATGGTGCTGGTCAAGTTTGTCGTGAATGAAGACGGCAGTCTGGCCAAGTTCAAAACCATTTCCGAGCAGAGTCGGAACCCGCGGGAGGACTTCGTCCGGGAGGCTGTGCGTGTGGTGAAAGCCATGCCGAAATGGACGCCCGCCGAGGCCGGCGGCAAAAAAGTAGCGGCAGAAATGACCCTGCCGATCAAGTTTGTGCTGGATGGGAAAAAACCTTGAGACGGTTTTGAGTTTTGAGTTTTGAGTTTTGGGTTTTGAGTTACAGGGACTTACTCCACAAGTGCAACTCAAAACTCAAAACTCAAAACTCAAAACTCAAAACTCAAAACTCAAAACTCAAAACTGTCCAACCCTCTCTCTACTCGATTTTCCGCAGCCGCACTGTTTCAAACAATTGTTCCTCCTGCAGCAGGTGTTCGAGTGCCGCGTCGGTCGGGTTGATGAGGTAGCGGGTGTCGCTTTCCTTGCGGAACGGTGTGATGGCGTTGTAGTAGGCCGCACGTTCTTCAAACGCTGCTTTGTTGTCGAGGCTGGAAAATTTGACGACCAGCACATCGTCCGCCGCCTGCTCCACACATACCAGCGACCAGGCCTTTTCGTCGCCTTTTCGGGTGTTGAAATACCAGGTTTTGGCCTTCTGAAGCGCTACAAGCGAGGCGGTATCGGCCTGCGTCAGGCCGGCGTCCGGAAACCAGTCGCTGTTTGCCGGGGTGCTTTTTTCGGTTTTGTACTCCAGTTGACGGCCAGCTTCAAAATCGAACAACCAGTAAGGTTTGGCAGACTGGGCCACCACATACCAGGAGCCGCTTTTGATCAGGGCCACGGACTGTTCCTCCACCCAAATGCGGCCTTCCTCCTCTTTTTGGACGGTGCAGGTTATGGCGGATTCGGTCATCTGGTAGTCAAGCAACTTGCCTTCCTGCTTTTGGGTGTCGAGGGCTTTTTTCAGTTTCGATACATCCCGGGTATGGAGCCGGTTTTCGGTGGAAACCAGCAGGTTGCCCTTGTCGGTGGCTTCGATGCGGAAACAGGGGCGGAGGAGTTGCTCCCACTCCGACAGGGTTTCGCCGGCGCCCGGCTCGAAGAGGTAAAGCCCGGTTAGTTCGGACGGGGCCGCGCGCACGCGTTCGCCGCGTTGCGGCACCGGGTTTTCAAAGTACACATTCGTGCAGGCAGTGGTTAGTACCGCCAACAGGATGACGGCAGGAGTGATTTTTTTCAGGACTGACGATTCAAGTTTCATGATGACGGCAAAGTTTTATGAATGATGTTGAGGTTAGTCTAACGTTAAAATTTTCATAAGATTATGTTAAAATATTTTTGACATAAATTTTTTCCGGAGGGCAGAGGAAAACTCTTTTGAGCAGGCATGCAACCATGCGCCGGTTTTTTGCCACTAATAGCACAAACTATCTCCCGTTATTGCATGAAGAAAGCACTCCTGTTTTTTGCCCTCCCTCTATTTTCCACCGTATCACTTGTTGCTCAAATCACCATTTCCGGCAAAGTCCTTGACGAAAAAAATCAACCTGTCGCCTTTGCCGGTGTAGCGCTCGTAGCTGCGCAGGACTCCCAGTTGGTGCGTGGCGCTCTGAGCAACGACGCCGGCCACTTCAAAATCGAATACGTTCAGCCGGGTGACTATCGGCTGATGACCACGATGCTGGGCTACGAAACCAACTACACCGATGCGTTTTCGGTGCTGGCCGGCAGCAAAAACGTAAGCGCCGACATTGCCCTGCAACCCGCTACTAACCTGCTAAAAGAAGCCGTGGTGGTGGCCAAACGCCCGCTTTTTGAACAGAAAGCCGACCGGCTCGTGATGAATGTGGCCGACAGTCCTGTGGCCAGCGGCGGCTCAGCGCTGGAAATTTTGAAAAAAATGCCCGGTGTGCTGGTCGTGCAGGAGCGCGTCACCTTAGCCGGCAACAGCAACCTCGCCATCTGGATTGACGGCAAACCCTCGCAGTACACGGACATGAACGCCGTGCTTCGCGATATGCCCGGCGACCAGATTGACCGCGTGGAACTCATCACCCAGCCCGGCGCCAAATACGACGCCACGGGCGGCTCTATCATCAACATCGTCCTCAAGCGCAACGCCAACCTCGGCTTTACCGGCACGGCAGCGCTCACACTCGGCGGCAGCACCTACGACCAGTCCGACGCCGGCACCGACGACCGGAACTACTACCGCTACAACCCTTCCCTGTCGCTGAATTACCGCAAGAACAAATGGAACCTGTTCGGTTCGTACAGTTATTTCGAGCGCACCGGGTTTTCGATCATCAACGTTGGCCGGTTCATCGGCGAAGAAACCTACCGGCAGGGCAACTACACGCGCTCGTTTACCCAATCCCACAACTACCGCATCGGCGCCGATTATTTCGTTACCGATAAAACTACGGTAGGCGTTCTGTTTCGCGGCTTTTCCCGTACCGGCGACCGGCCGTCCACCAACGTGACCAACGTGTTCAACGCCGATGAAACCCAGCAGATCGGCTCGTTTACCACGCTGAACAACTCGGTGAACGAGCGCGACAACCTGTTCACCAACCTCAACTTCAGGCACGAATTTGACCGGGAAGCCGGCCATGCGCTCAACTTTGATGTGGATTACAACCGCTTTGAAATTGCCAACGTGAGTTACCTGAACATTTTTCAGAACGAGCCGAACAGTACCGAGTCGCTTTCCGAGCAGAACCTGAAGCAACCCATCCGCATTTACGTCGGCCAGTTGGATTACACCCTTCCGTTCGACTCTACGTTCAAGGCCGAAGTGGGCGCCAAGTCGAGTTTTGCCGAGATAGACAACGACCTGCGTTTCCTGCGCGGCACCACCCTAGATCCGAACCAGTCGAATGATTTTTTATACAAGGAAAACATCAATGCCGGCTACCTGAATCTGTCCAAAAAGGCGGGTCGGTTCGACTTGAATGCCGGCCTGCGCGCCGAACAAACCGTGGTGAGCGGCGAAACGATGGGCAGCCTTGTGCTCGACCGCAATTACCTGCAGTGGTTTCCCAGTGCCAGCGCGCTGTACCATGTGGACGAGCATTTCGGCCTCCAGGGTTCGTACAGCCGCCGGGTGAACCGCCCGGGATTCCAGCAGCAGAACCCGTTCGTTTCATTCATAGACTCGCTTACCTATCAGCAGGGCAACCCGGCGCTGTTGCCGGAGGTGAGCAACAACGCCCAGTTTACCGTCACTTACGACAACCAGCCGTTTATCCGCATCTCGTACAGCAAAACCGACGACGTGATTATCGAAAACGCGCCGCGCCTGGAGGGTACCCGTACATTCACGACTTCTGCCAATCTGGCCCAGTACGAGCGCTGGGCGTTTGAACTGAACTTCCCGATCAAGATTGGAAAAATCATTGACGGCTTCGGCGGCAACCAGTTTATCCACAACGCCTACAACGCCGAGTACCTCGACCAGCGCTACGAACGCGGCAAGTGGAACTGGCTGGCCTACTGGCAGATCAACGCCAACCTGCCCGCCGATTTCAAAGTGGAAATCGGCGGCTGGTACATGACCAAGTTTCTGGAAGAATTCTTCGACATCGGCTCTATGGGCGGCCTCAACCTCGGCGTGTCCAAAACCTTCTGGGACGGGCGCGGGCGGCTGTCGCTGTCGCTCAATGACATCCTGTACACCGAAAACTCTAACGTAGCGGTGAACTACGCCGACGTGCTCGTGGACTTCCGCGAGCGCGACGACTCCCGCAACGCCCGCCTTACGTTCAGTTACCGCTTCGGCAATACCGAACTGAAAGGCTCGCGGAGGCGGAGTACGGGGTCGGAAGATGCGAGTTCGAGGGTGAAGGTGGAGTGAGGGAAAAAATTTTCAAAAAAACTTGAATCCCCTGCATGGCAGTTAATCTGCTGACATGCAGGGGATTGTTGTTTTGTAAAAATACTTGCCAAAAAAATAATCATGCAAAATTTACTTCCTTGTATTGCATAGTAGTTTGGTCTGCCATACATTTGTGCCATCAAATACCCGGTGTTGTAAGAAACACCGGCCGAGGCAACAACTAAAAAAAGCAAAAACATGGATTTGGAAAATGCCAAGGCGCAAATGCGCAAAGGTGTCCTCGAGATGTGTGTGCTCGCAGTGATTGCCGGACGGGAAACCTACCCGCCGGAGATCATCGAAAAACTGGAAGGCACCCAGCTCGTAGTCAAGGAAGGCACCTTGTACCCGCTGCTGATCCGGCTCAAAAACGACGGATTAGTGGACTACATCTGGCGCGAAGGGGTCAAGGGGCCGCCGCGCAAATACTTCACCATCACAGAAGACGGGCGAAAGTTCCTGGACGAGCTCACAAGCGGCTGGAACGAACTCGTGCAGGTGGTCAACCGTACCATCGAGCACCACAGCAGCGAAGCCGGCCGGCGCGAAACGCAGGCTCCGGACACACCGCCGGCTCTGAACATTGAGCCGCTCCCCACCGACGCTTAACCGGAAATCTTCCAACCAGAAACCTCTAACCTGAAACCTGAATTCACGTTTTCAACCAACGTCAAACAATGAACAAGATATTGAATATCAACCTTGGCGGATACGCCATCACCATAGACGACGATGCCTACGAGCACATATCGGCGTATTTAGAGAGCATCCGGCGCCGGTTCAGCGAGAGCGACGGCCGCGACGAGATCATGCGCGACATTGAATCGCGCCTCGGCGAAATCATCACGACCGGCATGGGCAACCGCACGATCGTCATGCTGCCCGACGTGGAAGCCGCCATCGAAGTGATGGGCAAACCCGAAGATTTCGGCGGCGAACCGGTAGAAAAACCGGGCGCCGACAAAGGCGCTAAAAAATTTATCACACCGGCCAAAAAACTGTTCCGCGACGAGCAGGATGCCGTCATCGGCGGTGTGTGTTCCGGCCTGGCCGCCTATTTCGGCTTTCAGGAGACTGTTTGGATGCGGATTGGTTTCGTGGCGCTGGCCCTCATTTCCTTCGGTTTCTGGGTACCGGCTTACATCCTGCTCTGGATACTCGTGCCGCCTGCCCGCACGGCCGCCGAACGGCTGGCCATGCGCGGCGAAACGCCCAACGTGGAAAACATCGCCCGCGAAATCGAAAAAGGCGCCGAGCGATTTTCCAAAAAAGTCAATGAATTCGGATCGAATATGGGCAGTTCAGCGGGCCGCAACTCCGCCGCTGTGGCTTCCGGATGCCTGACGGTCGTAGGCAAACTTTTCCTCGGCCTGGTCATCTTCATTGCGATTTCCATGATTTTCGGCCTTGGCTCGGCATGGGTTGCCGGGATATGGGCCTTCATCACCGCGCAGCCGTACATTGAGTACTTTAGCCCGCTGTCGTCAGGGGCTACCTACCTCGGTTTTTTTAACGGCTTTTTCCTGCTTGGCATACCCATCGTAGCGCTGGTGCTGTGGCTGGGCCG
The DNA here is from genome assembly GCA_016787285.1 of Saprospiraceae bacterium. Lineage (GTDB taxonomy): Bacteria > Bacteroidota > Bacteroidia > Chitinophagales > Saprospiraceae > M3007. The sequence continues at coordinate 6,503 of JAEUUV010000116.1, forward strand.
CACCATTTTTCGATACAAATCCCCCGCCTGGCTCGGTTCGGGTATGACGATTTTGTGGGTGCTGAACTTCGTGTCGCTGGTACTGCTGGTAGGCCTGGCTTTCGTGGGCTTCCGCCAGTCGGGGTCGGTGAGCAAGACCATGGATCTGTCCGGCATCGGCTCCGACACACTTTCGGTGAAATGGGCGGGTCGGAATGTGTCCGATGACCACGACGACTGGTTTGTGGACGGCGACGAGATCCGTATCGGGAACAAACGCCTTGAAATGGACGACATGGTGCGTGTACGTGTGCGCCGCAGCGATTCGGGACGTTTCGAATATTCGCAAACCATCCGCGCTCGCGGGTCGAATGGAGAAGAAGCCACCGAAAATGCTGCAAATATCAACTTCGAAGCCAAACTGGAGGGCAAAGCCCTGCTGCTGCCCTCGGGTTATTACATCAAACAAGGCAAAAAATGGCGGGTACAGGAAGTGCGTATCACGATCGGCGTGCCCGATGGCAAGTATATTGCATTCGACGAGGTGCTTAGCCACCGCGTACATGAAGTGGACTATGCCGATTTCGACGACGAAAATACCATCTGGAACAATCCCGGCAAGGCATTCCGCATGACCCCGCAGGGACTGGAGTGCAGCGATTGCCCCCGCTTCGGCGACCGGCAGTACCGCGGCGGTCGGGCCTTCGACAATTTTATTCTGGAAGGAAAATTTGAAACGGAAATCATTCAGGACGACGATTTCAGCATCGAGTTTGAAGGCCCGCAAGGCGAACGCGACGTCATCGAAACCATCCGCAGCGGCGACAACCTCACCCTGACCACCCGCGGCAAAACCCTCAACGGCAACGTGCGCTGCATCATCCGCACGCCCGTCTTTACCACCCTTGTGGCCGACAACACCGGCGCCGTGACCATCCGCGGTTTTGACGAAGGCAATGCCGCCATCACGGCCAAAGGCCCCGTGCGCATCCGCGGGTTCTTTGATTCCAACAACCTGAACCTCACGCTGCTGGGCAAATGCTCGGTGGAACTCACCGGGAACAGCGACGAACTGACCGCTACCCTGTCCGACGGCGCCGTACTCGAAGCCACCGGATGGCGCACCCGCCGCGCCGAAGTGACGGCTTCCGATGCATCGCAAGCCCGCCTGAATGTCGAGGATTTTGCCAAAGTAAAATCCGACGCCGGCAGTTCCGTCAAAATTACCGGAACAGCGAATATTGAACAGTTTTGAGTTTTGGGTTTTGAGTTAACGCGCAACTCAAAACTCAAAACTCAAAACTCAAAACTGAAATGCTGCTGTTTGACTTTGTTTTTCGGACCGACCAGTTGCTGGGTCGGTCCGTTTTTTTTGCTCCGTGCGTATTAGCCAACCGCCAATAGCCGACAGCAATTTTTTTCCAACCTTTGCGCCGGTCAACTTTTTATACCATGCTGGTTTTTACAAAAGTATCCGACTTGCAACAATGGCTTGCTGCGCAGCGGCAGTCTGGGAAAACTGTCGGTTTCGCGCCTACCATGGGCGCCTTGCACACCGGGCACCTGAGTCTGGTTTACGCCGCCAAGTCGGAATGCGACATGGCAGTGGCGAGTATTTTCGTCAACCCGAGCCAGTTCAACGATCCTAAAGACCTGGAGAAGTACCCCCGGATGCCGGAACAGGACATCGCCTTGCTGACCGGCGCCGGCTGCGACGCGCTGTTCATGCCTCCTGTGGCAGAGGTATATCCGCCAGGACGAGACCTCAGTGTGACGCTCGATTTTCGGCAACTGGATCAGGTCATGGAGGGCAAATTCCGGCCCGGACATTTTGCCGGCATGGCCACCGTGGTGAAACGCCTGCTGGATATCGTGCAACCTGACCGGCTGTACATGGGCCAAAAGGATTTTCAGCAACTGACCATTGTGCGCGACATGCTGCGCCAACTGAAATCCCCCGTCGAACTTGTCATGTGCCCCACCGCCCGCGAGCCGGACGGACTGGCCATGTCGAGCCGGAACCTGCGCCTCAGTTCGCAGATGCGTGCCGCCGCGCCGGCTATTTACCAAATCCTAATGGCCGCTAAAACAGTATTCGAACACGAAACTGCCGACACCGTGCAGAAGCTTGCGATGGAGCAGTTGCTCGTCGCCGGGTTAAGGCCCGAATATTTCGATCTCGTAGACGGCTATTCGCTGCTTCCCGTGACCCACCGGAGCAGCAGCGATTTTATCGTAGCCTGCGTGGCTGTCTGGGCGGGCGATGTGCGCTTGATAGATAATTTGGTGCTGAAACCGTAACCTTGCGCAATGGAACGAAACACGACCCTCTGGATTGGGGCATACGTGTTTTCGGTTCAGTACTTCCGATGTTATGTCATTGGAAATCAGTATGAAATAAGAGACCAGGTGCCAGCTGTAATAATCAATTCTTCACCCCAGCAACCGAGGGTAAAACTCCAACCCCAATGATAAAACTCGGACGTGTTCGTTTCGACTACCGTGGGATGGCTTTCGTGCCAAATGGCATTCTTGGCTATCCGGTCGGCGTAGATTAGTGCGTCAAATGATATAGATATGACCTCGCTTGGTAGCACACCTCGTTTGAATACGGCGTGCATGGGAAAAACCCGTCCATTCATTTTTTCGCTCGACTTGTAGCGAATGACGGGCATTTCGTTGGGCAGCCGCGCCAGCAGTTCTATTTCGAAGTTTCGCGTTTCGAACCACTCGTGGGGCAGGGATGGAATAGTGATCCGGTACAGGTATTCAGGTTCGTTTTTTCGCCAGAACGTCCACGAGTAGGTGTGGCTTTCATCCAAATGGACATTTCCCTGCAACTCAAATGCCCGGCCCAGTCGCGCACAGAACGAATCCACCAGCAACACGCTTTCCCCCAGCGGCACGCAGTTGCGCTTGCAGGGATCGGCGCACGAGGGATCGCGGCTCCAGTATTTGCCCTTGTAGCCGCACTTGTCACGCCAGCGCAAAAAGGCGTCCATGCGCTTGAGCACCAATTTGTCCGTGTGTACGGCATGCGGCCGGCCCAGTTCGGCAATGTCGCCGCGCATGCCGTTGTTGCAGTCCTCGGCCTGTGGCAATATCTCGTAAAACGATATGCCTCGTTCGTTGAGCAGGCTCTGTGGATCCAGCAGCAGGTAGTCCTCGCTGTACTTGACCGTGACGTGAAAAAAATCGAACTGATCGTGCACCGCTGCCGGCGGTGCCGCAAAGTGGTAGGCCAAGAAACGTCGGTCGCCGCCAAAAATGTCCCAGGGGTAGTAGGTGTGGGGCAATTGGGCAATCACTGCCGGGCGCACCTTGCCCACGTCCCAGACAAAGCCTCGGAACACATCCGGCATCTTGATCACCACGCAGGGGTCGAACTGTAGCACCAGTTCCAGCAGGTTGTCGCCGAAGAGAGATCGCACTTCTTCGTCCATACAGGCGGCAAGGTGTTGGTATAATGTCTTGCCCGAGGCGTTGATCGGGTCGTCCTTGTGCAGGCCGAAGAACAACTCCTCGTGGTGGTTGTCCTTGGCCACGCAAAAACGCTGCTTGAAGTACTCGGCAAATTCACGGTCGCCAAAGGCGCGAGCCACCGTTTTGGCAAAACCAAGTCGCAGTTGGAACTGAAACTTTTTGTCCGTGTCATTGTCCCAGTAGGCCGACAGCCGCTCAATGGAGTACGAGGGCACAAGACCCTCCTTGAAGCACGACAAGGATGGGAGGATCAGGGTCAGGAACAGTAGAATTGTGCGGGCGTTTGGCATAACGTTTTGTCCATTAAAGTTGCGCAAAAGCTGCATTGCAACACAAGGGAAGTCATTTTCAGAAGACAACCTATTGCCCTTTGGATTGCAAGGCAACTATTATGAAAAAGGTTACACGTACACTCAATTGTACCACGGGCAGTAAAATTGTAGCGTCACCGAGCCTGTGCTGCTGCTTTGGAGCCATTTCCAGGGATGGTCATACGGTTGGCAATATTCCAATTTCGTGTTGCCAAGGTAATAATTCGCCCCGGCACTGATCTGATAACTAACGGTTTTTTGTACCGTATTGATAGTCTGAAAACTCAGGTTTCCTTCGGTGTCAATGAAAGGAATTTTGAATTTAAATCCGCCCCCAATCTGATACTGTTGGGTAGTCAAAGTCGAGTTGGTGGCCGTACAGGGACCAAAATGTACTAGGTGTGCGTCGAACCATACGACATCTCCATTTGAATTGGGCTTCCAATGATTGTTTTCTTCTGCACTAGAAAAAATGGGAACAGGCTTTGGTTCTGGAAAAGTGAAGGCTCTAAGTTCTCGTGTGACTTCTTTCTTCACGTATAACATCTTTGTTATTGGAAACCCAAAAGTCGAGTAATACGTAAAATATACCGGGATAAACTTAACGGTAATTTTGATCAGGTCTGCTTGATAACAATGTACTATGTGTTCTCTAGCCGTATTCTCCACTTCCCCATTATTTGCCACAAGCCATTTGAACATGAATGCTCTCACTCCTTGAGCATTCCATTCGTTACAGGGGTGGGCATTGATTTGGTCAAAGGCTGCGAGGTTGTTCAGCCGGAATCCCGTGAAAAAGTTGGCGTGTTTGTCGTAGTTACCCTGTAGTTTGAGTTCGTACTCGCCTCTGGGGCAGGCATAGTCAGGCCCGTTTCGGTCTGAAACCTGGGCCGGAATGTCTGGGTTCAGGCAGTTGTTGGCGTAGGGGGGTTGAACGTCTTCAAGAATGTTGACCACTTTGTGCCCAGGCTGCAACTCATACTCGGGCAAGTTGGCTAGAATACCGGCTACTTGCGAACAGGAATTTACTTGAAAACCGTGCATGTCGGCGAAGGGTATGCTGCCATTGAAATAGGTCTGGGTCGTTGTGTTGTACAGCAAGTTGACCTGTGCTTCGGAGACATGGAGGCCCATATAGGTGTCGCTTTCCGGTATTTCGCCATGCTTTTTGCCAAGGAACATCCGATTGGAACTGTTCTCGGATGAAATGACCGGCATGGCATCCTGAAATACATCAAACTCTACTGTGTTGATGTACTCGTTCGGAAACCATAAACACACCATTTTGTCTTGTTCAAGCAGGACAGCGAGCGGGTTGGATGTATTTGCGAACGCTTCCAATTGCCTTAACCTGTCGTTGAGGAGTTCCTGAACTGTTTTGTTCACCGTGCCGCTACCTGTCTCGCATGAAATTGCTTGATTTTTGAACGTTCCAAGCAGGATTTCTTTGTAGCGGACTTCGTTTGGTGCCAACAGGTTGTACAAGGCCGTTCGGAAGTTCGGGTTGTCCAATATTTCTGCAGATACCGCATAAGCCAAGGCCTTGCGCCCTCTCGATTATTCCATGAACTGCGTCCCCTAAAGAGCCAAATACCGTAACCTTGCGCAATGGAACGAAACACGACCCTCTGGATTGGGGCATACCTGCTGCTGGCCCTGCTCGAACTCACCGGCGAAGCCCTCGACAACCGCTCGCTCATCCTGTACACCAAACCGCTCCTGATGCCGGTGCTGGCCATGTGGTTTGTGCGCCGCACCCCCGGCATCCGGCGGTTCCTGCGGCACACAGTACTTGCGGGGCTGCTGTTTGCCACGCTCGGCGACGTGTTTATGATGTTTGCCGGCGGCGAATACGATGCGCTGTTTTTCCTGCTGGGGCTTGGGGCGTTTCTGGTGACCCAGGCTTGCTATGTCGGCGGTTTTTTGTCGGAAGTCAACCTGCGCAACGGCTACTTGCGCAAGCAGCCGTACTGGTCGGCGCCGTTTGTGTTGTTTTTGCTCGGTTTTTTAGCCTGGCTCTGGCCGGGAATTCCGGACGGACTTCAGTTGCCGGTTGCCGCATACGGCACCATCATCACCGCTATGGCAATAGGCGCCGTGAACTGGCGCGGCCACGTGCATCCCGACATTTTTCCTGGCCTGCTGGCAGGCGCCCTGTTGTTCATGTTGTCGGATTGCCTGATTGCGACGGCCCGGTTTGGCCATCCGTTTGCGGGTTCCAGGGTAGCGGTCATGGCCACTTACCTCGCCGGGCAGTGGCTGATCGTGCGGGCGGTAGCCGAGCGCTTGCGGCAGGCGCCGGAGCGGAAAAAAACGTGAATTATTCCAGCACCAAAATGCCCTTGCCGACCAGCCGGCCATTCCGCCTTTTTACCACATAAACATACGCCCCTGCCGGCAAACCGCTGCGTGCGATGGTTGTTTGCGGGCCTGAAAACTGCGTTGCAAGGATTTGGCGCCCCTGGCTGTCGAATAGTTCGAGCACAAACGACTCGCCGGGGTCATGCTGCTTTTCGTCAATTTTTAGCAAAGCCGATTCACGCATCGGGTTGGGTGAAATCCACATCTCCTGTTTTTGTTTCGGCTCCGGACGGAGTGTTGTGGTAATCGGTAAACCGTTGGTATGCAAGGTGTTATTGGTGTATACGGGATCGTTGTAGTCGAAATAAATGGCTGCCGAATTTTGAATTTCTGCGCCGAAAGGGCTGTTTGCACCTTGCTCAAGCCGGAATTGCACGTAGCCGTGCGAAGCAGGTTCGTTCACATTGGAGTCGGGTAGAAGAATATTTTCAAAACTGAACAACAGGACGCCCGCCGGGCTGATGTTCAGTCGGCAAGGATGGCTGAATCCCGTGAGCCGGACGCTTGCCGGATTAAGCAATGGACTCAAGGTGTCGCGAATCGTGACGTGGAATGCCGTGTCGGTGCCGGTATTCTGAAATCGTACAAGATATTCGAGCGGTTGTCCGAGTTCGATGTAGTGTCGGCTGGTGAAGCCGGTCGGAAAACCCGTCTTGTCGTTCGGATCAAAGGAGCCAATGTTGCGGCGGCAGAACACATCACTTGCGGGGCCTTCCTCATCCTCGTTGACGATACTCAGCGGGATCGTATCTACCCCGCAGCCCTGGATGCTTGTTACCGAAAAAGTAGCAAGCGGGTATTCTGCGGGTTGTTTGGCGTAAAAAAATACTTCGGGAATACCGGCAGCAACCGCGGTGGTGAATACCTGCCCGGCGTTCAGTTTGAACGTGCCCGACAAAAATGCCGAGAGAGAGTCCTGTGGATGGACGATATGCCATTCAAGCGCCGTATCCATATTTTCGTCTCCTGCATTTTCAAGATGCAGGCGCACCGAATCGCCGAGGCATTCCGCCGAGGTTCGTATCTGCGGGCCGGAGTAGGGTGGGCACAGGGAATCCGGGAAAATATGCGCCCTGATACAATGGATATACCCGATCGGGATATCGCAGGATGGTGTGCAGGTGACCGTTGCCGAGCCTTGTGCGCCTGGAGGCAGATCGCCCAGTTCGAAGCGGTATGTACGCCCGTTTTGACTTGCCACGGGCAACGAGGCGCTGTCGAAGTTCAGGTATTCGTCGAGCGTAATTTCCAGAAAGGCATCTTCCGCCGGCAGGGAGCCGCCGTTTTGGTACCAGGCTTGCACAGCGTTGGGGTAGCAACGCCGCAGAAACGGAGCAGTCAGATGCACTTCGGCATAGGGGCAGGCAGTGAGCGCACGCAAGCCGGGATCAACGGAATCCACGACCCCGCTCAGGGTGTCGTTCAGGATGGTAACCAGCTCCTCACAACTTAACCAGTAGGGGTTGGGCGCTACGGCTTTCACCTGATAATCGCCTGCCGAGACCGGCAAAACAAATACGCCGGCGCTGTTGGAAACGGCATAAGTCGTCACGTTATCCCGAGTCGCCGTAACCATTATTCCGGATACCAACGAGTCCGGCACCGCCAACTCACAGCCGGCATCCAGGTCGTGGAAGACCCTGCCACGCAGCAGTTTGACTTGCGTTGTGGGCACTGTGGTGCGAAAAATTCCCTGCCCTCCGACAGTCAAGTACAGGCGTTGCGCCGGGCTGAGTGCAAGTTCGAGCGGGTATGCTCCCGGAAAAACGGGCACATCGGGCAGCGGATTGAATGTGCGCCCGCCGTCTACCGAACCGATGACCGGGCCGGCAAAAGCATCAAGGATAAAAATATGGCCTGCGCTGTTGACCACAGGCTTCGTTGAGAACGGGTATGGATAATCAATGGCAACTGTCTCCCAGGTTAGCCCCTGATCGGGCGAAAACAACAGCGCCGGTTGAGTATTCAGGCCGTAGAGTGCACCATCAGGTGCGAGGGTCGGTGGCTGGGACAATATGCTCACCGGCGATAATAGAGACCAGGTTTCACCGGTATCCGAAGACTTGAATAATCCGGCGGAGTGGTTGGACAGCATGCTGCCGTCGGGCATAAACAGCAGGTTGTCGGTATTGAAAGCGGCGACCAGAATCCAATTCATACCGGAGTCCCCGGAGCGGTACAAACCATTGGTGGTTGTGAGAAACAGGTCGCCTGTTTTCGGGTGCGCCCAAAGTCCCTGAAACTGCTGCGGATGCACGAAACCGGTGTTCAACACAACATTCGTTTGACCCGTATCGGCAAAGCGAATAAGGTTCAGGCCCGTCCAGAGAAACCACGCGCCTGTGGGTGAAGCCGCTATCGCCGAGCGGCCGGGCGCATCACCGGCTATGTCGTTCCACACCAGCGACCAGCCGGCGGCGTCGTTTCCACTGTAAAACAAACCGTCGTTCGTACGGGCAAGGAAGCGCGTTTCATCCAGAAAAAGCCACTCTCGTATGCTTGGAAATGAGATTCCGGCAGTTGAAAATACCCAGGAGTCGCCGTTGTTGTCGGAGCGGTACAGGCTGCCGGATGGCCGGCGTAGCGCAAAAACAGTCCCATCCGACAGGGTGGCAAAAGCCCGGAATGCATTTCCGGATGCATCTGTGAGCGGGAGCCAGGTATCGCCGTTATCGTCGGAAAAAAACGAGTGGAAATCGTCGCAAGCAAAAAGTCGCCCGCTTGCCGCCACAGCAACATCTACCGGGCCGGAAGCGCCTGCTGCGCGGGGGTCGAGCGTTGTCCAGGTGTTTCCGTTGTCCAGCGAGCGCCGGATCACTGCTTCGGCGCCTGCGAATATGCCGCCGCCGGGCGACACGGCGATTTGGTGCACGTCCAGTTCAAAGGTGTCCAGCAACACCGTCCAGGTCAGGCCCTTGTCCGATGATCGCCACACCCGGCCGTTTTCGCCGGCAGCGGGGTAGTCCTGCCAGGCGTAGACGTCGCCGTTCACCGGGTTATATGCAAACCCGCCGATATGGCCGCCGGCAGTAAGCACCGTTTCCCAGGTTTGGCCACCGTTGGTCGAGCGCCTGATGTGAAAACCGAGGTCGCCGGCAAGCATGTCGCCGCCTGGAAAGACGAAAAGTTTTTCGTGATCAAGCATTCCGACCGGCTGCCAGGTGTCGCCGTTGTCGGCAGAGCGAAGCAGGGTGCTGTTTTGCCTGCCGTACAGGTTGCCGTCCAGACCAACGGTCAGTGGCCAGGCCCAGGAGTTTTCAGAAAAGTCACCTGTTTTTTGCCAGGAAAGACCGTTGTCGGTGGAACGAAAAAGGTTGTCAGGATCTAACATGACAAACAAATTTCCCGGATTGCCTTCGTATACGAGGCTGCCGCCGCCGGGCGGAGCATTGTATTTTTCCCAGGAGAATGTTTGCGCCGGCAGGCCAAAGCAAATAAGGGATAACGGAATGAAAAAGGGAAGGAGTAACCGTAAGGGTATTGACATGCGGTTGTTTTTTTGTTTCCCCAAAAATAGGCCGGAGCAGGGCGCTCATCGCTTTTTTCCGCCTTCGATCTCCGCTATTTTTTTCAACAGCCAGTTTTTAGGCATGGAATACGAGGTTTGGTTCACGCGGCGGTGCAGGTCGGCGATGGCTTTGGCATCGTTTGCCGTGATGCTGGTGAGGCGTTTCACAAGATTGACGAAGTTGATGTACTCGCGTTTGAGGTTTTTGGAAATGACCTTGTTGCGGCGCAGAAAAATGCGGAAACTGTCAATCAGCGAGTCGAGCGCAAGGTACTCGCCCTGTTCGTAATACGTGCGCAGAAGCATGGACTTGGCGCCAAGGGCGTACACCACGTCGCTGTACTCCACGTCGCGCAGGTATTCGATCACTTTGGGGTAATTTTTCTGGTAGAAAAACACGTAGGCGAGGTTGAACATGCGGGCATTTTCGCGGATTCGGGCAGGCAGGTAGTCGGCATACCGGCGGATAAACTGCTCCGTCCACTCGTACTCGCCGGCGCCGAGGCTGACGGTGATGAAATTTTTGAACACGGGTTCGGGTACCTGATCGTTTTCGAGCAGCAGGTCTTTGTCCACCAGGTTTTTGATCAGGGAAAAATACCGGTAGTAGTAGGCCGTTTTGCCCTGGTTGATCTTGAGCGCGCAATAGTTTTGAGCGATAAAATAGCACTCGCGCAGGTCGTTGCGATCCATTTCCGGCATGCACAGGTCGAGGTCCAGCAGCAACTCGTCAAAGTGCGCTTCGTTTTCGGAGTCGGTAAAACTGCGGATCACCTTGCGAAAAATCCGGATGAGCGGCACGACGGCAAACCGTTCGTCTTCGAGGTACTCCCAAAAACCGCGCACTACAGGCACCTCGTGTTCGGTGACCCGAAAGCCCCGGTACAGCAGCCACTCGATGTAGAGTTTGAGTTTTTGGGTGAGGTAAAAACACTCCAGGTGGAAATCGGCGGCGGTCAGTTTGTCGGTAAAACCGGCGGTGGCAGCCAGTTTGGAGGCGCGGCTGAATACATTCCAGTGCCGGCGGAACTGCCCGTAGTAGTAGTCCGGCGATTTGCCTGCCTGTTGATCCAACAGTTTTTCGATGTTCCGCTCGGCGCCGGCAAGGTGTTTGGGCAAATCGTATTGTGCCAGTGCCCGTTGCAGGTCAATGGCTTCGCCGACGGGGTCTTGCCCGCGTAACTCCTCCACGAGGTAGCGCTGGGCCAGCAGGGTGAGGTCGGATGCCAGGCGGCGTAAATGCCCGTCGTCAATGGGCTGTCCTGGATACAGCGCCGTCCAAACAGCCGATTTATCCAGCGCCTCCACGACCTCCTGACCGCTCCGAATAGCGGTGTTGACCACCTCGAACAGCCGCGTCACATCCTCCTGATCATTGAAATAGGGCGACTGCACGAACTTCCGAAACCGGTTCAGGTCGTATTTGGAAAAAGCGCCCAGAAGGGAAAGCAATTTGTCGCTGAACATGGAGGTGACGGGTAGATTCGGGACAACAAGACGGACAGATGCCGAAAATAGCAAACCCGCTGCTAATTCCCGGCAATTTTATTTTTTTGATTGTCAAATTGATACCGGCAATGTCAACTTTTTTTTCTCCGGCAAGTTGTGCAAATTGTCTCTTACCTTGCCGGACGGAATTTGAATCTTTGTACGGTAAAAAACCATCGTTGGGAAACCTGAACGACTATGCGTCTATTCGTACCCTTGTTTTCATCCACAGTGTGCCGACCCCTTTATCGGGTTGCCCTGCTCGCACTCCCGGTTTTCTGGTGCGTCGCACCGGTTTATCTCGCTGCGCAATGCGAACGGATCGGGTGGGTGGCCGGTACCTCGACTGATTGTGGCCCGTTGCTCATTGATCTGGACAACGGCCAACTCCTGCGTGCCGTATCCGGCGCCGACAACCTGCCGGGCGGCAAAACCGTGCGTTTCTCTTCCGTGCCGGACTACCTGCCGGCCGGTTGCAATGTAAACGGAACCCCTGTGGCAATCACCTGCCTTTCCGATACCCTGCCCTGTTTGGCCAAATTCGGTTATGCCGTCAGCCCGCAGAACGCGTTCCGGTTGAATTTTGCTGCAAGTTTGTACGATCCGAATGTGCAGTACTGCTCCTGGGATTTCGGCGACGGCACCACGGCGCACGGCCGGGATGTGCAGCATACCTTCAGCCAGGAAGGCTACTTTCAGGTGTGCCTGACAGTGACGGACGGATTCGGGTGTTCGGTACAAACCTGCAAAGAGGTGTTTGTCAGTCAGCAAAACCCCAATTGGTGCGACTACGACGTGCTGGTCACCGCTACCGGCCCCAAGTTGTACGGGAAAGTCGTCCCGGTGGCATCCAACCCGGGCACACTCAAGTCGGTGCAGTGGTTCAACAGCAAAACAAATACGATACTTGCCCAAACCCCGGAGTTCACGGCGACCCTGCCCGGCGAGGGCACCTACTACATCTGCGCCCAATACGAGGTGGAGAACCCGGATGGCCAAACGACCTGCACCACCACGCGTTGCCAGGTGGTTACAGTAGCGCCGGCGGGTTGTGTGAATACGGCCATGGCCAAGCCGGGTGCTATTTGCCCCTCGTTTTTTGCGCCTGTTTGCGGCTGCAACGGCGTCACCTACACCAACGAGTGCGCGGCGCTGGCTGCCGGTGTCACGAAATGGTGGGCCGGCGAGTGTGGCGTGCCCACATCGGGCGCCTGCGGCGCCGATCTGAATGTTCAGGTGATGGACGGCAACCCGGCTCAGGGCTATACGGTTTGTTTCCGAAACCTCTCCGCCGGAAGTTATACCGCTGTGCAACTTGATTTTGGCGATGGCAGCCCCTTGTGGAAAGGCGGCCCTGCCGACTCGGTGGTGTACCACCACTATGTCAACGGCGGCGTGTACCGGACCAATCTCACCGTTTGGAAAAATGACTACTGCGTGTCGTCGGTTGACCAGATGCTCGTGACCGATTCGCACAGCCTGACGGCAGACAACGCCCCGCATGTGACCGATTATGTGATGCCCGGCGATGCCAACGGCGACAAACGCGCCAACGTGTACGACCTGATGCACCTCGGCCTCGGCTTCGCCAAAACGGGCGCTCCCCGACCTTTTGCCACAACCGCCTGGACGCCGCAGTTCGCCCCCAACTGGGCACTGGCAACCAATCAGGGCGTCAATTTCAAACATGCCGACTGCGACGGAAACGGCCTCGTTAACGAGTTTGACCGCAACGCAATTGAACTCAACTACGCCCCCATTGACACATTCGGAGGGATTCCGGCGGCAGAAAATGCCCCAAAAGTATGGCTGCGTTTTGCCGCCGACTCCTTCGTCATTGACCCCAACAACCCGCAGCCGCTCACCATCAGTACCGATGTGATGGTGGGCAGCGCGTCCAAACCGGCGCTCAACCTGTACGGACTTGCCTTCGCCGTCACCTATCCGGACTATGTGAAACACGATCCGGAAGTGTTGTACAGCACCAACTCGTTTTTCGGTTTTCCCACCGATATCCTTCTGATGCCCAAGGATATCCACAGCCGCCGCCAGTTCGATCTCGGGTTTGCCCGCAAACACGGACTACCGGTGTCGGGCTTCGGCAGCATTGCCAAAATCAATTTTGCCACCAACTACATCATCATTATTGACGTGATCGAACGCTCTGGTTCGACACGTATCCCGTTTGTCATGCCGGTGCATGGCCTGCGCGCCATTGACCCTTCCGGCAACCTCATTCCGATGGACGGCTGCGTGAAGGACACGCTCTGGCTGAATATTCTGGAAACCAGTACCGGTACATCCTCAGAGACTCCCGGAATTCAGGCGCTGTTGTATCCCAATCCCGCTTTGGAGGAAGCCTGGCTGGCTGTTGCCGGGCATGTGCTGGAGCAAGTGGAGGTGTTCGACGCTCTGGGCCGCCGGATCGAAATACACCGTCCGACGGGGGTGCACACGACTCGGCTGGATACCCGGCGCTGGGGCAAGGGCGTGTTCACCCTGCGTGTGCAGACAAAAGAAGGGGTGGTGGAGAAAAGGTTGGTGGTGCAGTAAAACGTCAGTATCCTTGCGGGCCATGACACAAGTTGCCCAGTTCGAATTCAGCCCTTTTGCCGAAAACACCTACGTCGTGTACGACGACAGCGGGGAGTGCGTCATTTTCGATCCCGGGTGTTACTCGGCGGAGGAGCGCACGGCGCTAAAGGATTTTATTCTCGAAAAACGCTTGCAGGTAGTTCGGCTCGTCAACACGCACTGCCATCTCGACCACGTGTTCGGCAATGCTTTTGTGCACCGCACCTGGGGAGTATTGCCCGAATTGCACCGCGACGAATTGCCCTTGCTCGAACACTTCCCGGCGGTGAGCCGCATGTACGGTATACCCGATGTGGAGCCGTCGCCCATGCCCGAACATTTCCTTGAAGCCGGAGAAAGCCTTGAATTCGGCCAAACGCAGCTGCGCATGTTGTTTACGCCCGGCCATTCGCCGGCCAGCCTGTCGTTTTACTGTCCCGACGCCGGGTTTGTGCTCGCCGGCGACGTCCTCTTTCTTGGCAGCATTGGCCGAACCGACCTGCCCGGCGGCGATTACGATACATTGATTGCCAGTGTGCGCACGCAACTTTTTACCCTGCCCGGCGAAACGATCGTGTACCCCGGCCACGGGCCGGCTACCACCATCCGCCACGAAAAAGAATACAACCCGTTTTTTTAGTGTTGAGCGATGAGTTCCATAGCGTACTCATCACTCATCATTAAAAAAAATCCCCTGCCGGGGGCCGAACCGACAGGGGATGTTATGGCACCTGAAGTCGTATTGCACTACGATTTTCCCTTGTTCAGCATGCCTTGCAGGAAGCCGCCGATACCGCCGCCGGCGCCACCAAGTACACCGCCGCCGAGTAAGGAGCCGAGCAAGCCGTTGGCGGTATCGCCGCCCAGCACACCGCTCAGCATGGAACCCACACTTGGGTCGCCTATCACACTGGCAAGGGCGCCTAAGGCGCCACCGCCAATTGCACCGGAAGTGGCCCCGTCTTTCGGACTTTGTTTGAGCAATACGCCTGCTACGGCGCTAATGAGCGGAACGGCCCAGGTGGCGGAGCCGGCTGGTAAAAATTTGTTGGCCAGAAAACCAACTACAAGGGTAATCGCGGAGGAGATCAGTGTGTTATTCATGGAAGATGTTTCGTTTTGTGATAAAAAATGATCCTGAATTTTTATTCCGGCCCGGACAAATGTAGCCAGTCGCAATGGTTGTTCAGCCATCTTTTTTCGAATCATTTTTTTTATCGGAGACACCTGCCTCGGCCATGAGCGCGAGGCCGTACACCCGGATCGTCTCGATTACGGGGATAGCGCTTTTTCCCCGCTCCGTGAGGGCGTACTCCACACGCGGCGGCACTTCGGGAAAAACCGTCCGCGTGATAAATCCGTCCGCCTCCAGTTCGCGCAGTTGGGCGGTCAGCATTTTGTCGGTCACCCGGGGAATGTCTTTTTTCAGTTCGCCGTAGCGCATCACACGATCCTTGAGGCGCCAGAGGATGGGCATT
>JAEUUV010000148.1 GCA_016787285.1 Saprospiraceae bacterium
TACCCGAGTATCACCAGGCCGATCGTTTGCACGGTTTCGCCCGTCAGCCCGAAGGTGTAGGATTTGCCCCAGAAGGTGTCGTAGATGACGTAAATCAGGCCGGCAAACAGTACCACACCTAAGGAAACACCGATAAATGTCCAGAGCCAACTGGTTTTGAATGCTTTGAGCGGCAGCGATGCTCCAAGTTGAAGCCTGCGGAGCAAACTCTCGCTCGGCGCGACGTGCCGCATCCGATCCTGAATGTCGAGAAAATTCCAGGACTGCGGACTGACTTCACTTGTCAGGTACTCAAATTTGGGGTGCCGCATCTCGTGCCTGGTTTGGGCATAGCCGCTGTACATCAGGGCGTAGGCTTCCGCATCGTTGAACGCATCGAGGTCGGTACGCAGTTCGGCCAGTCCCGTTTGCACCGCGCGGCGGATGCCGTACTTGGTGAGGTCCGGGTCGCGGCGCGCAGTCTCCGGGGTGGCGATGGTGCGCTCGGGTTCTTCGCAGGTGTTCCAGTTCACCGGGTCTTTGCCCAATTCTTTTTTCAGGTGTACGAACATCATGGCCGTCACCTGTGCGGAGTTTTCACGTTCCTTGAGGTCGAGCAACTGGCTTTCGCGCACCCGTTCCTGCAGCACGCTGTCGGAGCGGAAAAACACCCCTGCCGAGCCGCCGCTGGCAGTTGTCGTGTCGCCGAGTTGGCCGCTGGCGTCGCTTACAATCAGCACCTTGCACTCCTGTTCGAGCAGGCTGGCAATGCCCTGATTGTCGTGCACGCCGCCGTCCACAAGTTCCAGGTCAATGTCGGGGTAGAGGTTTTTCATCAGAAGCGGCTCGAACAGGACGGGTACGCAGGATGAAGCCCCGACGGCATGGCCCAGCCGGATGTTGTTTTTGTACGGCGCCGGCGCCTCGTGGTAGTACATGCGGCGCAGGCGCGGCTTGGCGTCCACATCCTGTTTGATGTTTCCGGGCGGTTCGCCCATCCAGGATGCGGTGAACTGCCAGTTGTGCCCCGTGTTCAGGCTGGTGGCATTGAGCACCAGTATCGGCACCTTGTTCCGGCGGTTCCAGTTTTCCGTCTTGAGGTTGAAATCCTGACCATCGGGCACATCGGCGGGCCGGATGCGCAGGGTGTGCATCAGAATCGGTTTGCCTTCCGGGTGGGTATTCTGGATGATTTTCCGGTACAGGTGCTTTTCGTACAGCTCACCCAGCCGGTGCGAGCGCGTGTAGTCTTTTTGAAAAAAGATACGCAGGTTATCCCAGGGGTTCAGGAAGATGCGCATCCGCAGGTTTTTTTGGCAGGCGGACAGGAAGGTAGCCTCCATTTCCCGCACGATATGGATGTAGTGCATCTGGCTCATCGCTTCGCCGTGGCGCTCCATTTCGCGTTTCAGCAACATGTAGTAGTAGGCCCCGACAATGGAACCGCCCGATACACAGGATAGCACCTCCACATGGCGCAGCAAATCCAGCTCTGCCAGCCGGGCAAAAACGCCCACGTGAAACAAGGCTGCACGAAAACCACCGCCGGAAAGGGCAAGACCGACCTTGCCGCCGAAAGCGATGGAAAGCGTTTTGTCGTCGGGTGGTTCGGCGTTGGGGTGCAAGGCCCGGAGGCATGTACGTGCGGCTTCGAAAATTATATTTTTATCAAAAACAGACAAATCCGGGTGGGCCGAAATGCCGCCAAGGCGCAGACCGATCTGGCTTTGAATCTCGGCCAGGCGCATCAGTTGCTCCGCCGTGGTGTGCGCCTGCCACACATCAAGATTTTGCCCGCGGTATTTGCGAAAGAAAAACTCCGCCCCGGCGTACTCTCCAATGCCGAAATACGCCTCGGCCACGGTAGTGAGTTCCCAGGTGCCCAGGTCATCGCCCAGGGTGCCGGCCGGGTTTTCCGGGAAACGCACGAAATCCGCTCCGAGCAATTTTGTAATGATGTAGCGGCGCGTTTCGGCGGCCTTTTTGAGCCGGTCAAGCGCCGATTTCGACATCTCCGTATTTTTCAAATCACCCACTTCCCGCAAGCGGACAAACGCGATCAGGTCGGCTACAAAAGCAAAATTGATGGCCGTGTAGCCGCGGTCGTCCTTCCCTTCCAGGTCGCCCTCCGAAATTTTTCCGAGGTCGCCGTTGCGTTTTTGCCAGGAGAAGTAGCCTTCCCGATAGTAGTGCTCGGAGAAAATCAGGTTTTGGAAATGGTTGTCGTACTGCCATTTGCGTTTGTAGATCGCGCCTGCCGTGCCGAGAAACTCCGCGTCGCGGGTGGACTCGAGCGGCACGGCTTGCCGCAGGTAATGCAGGGCGGCATCGTACTTGGAGGCCGAGGGCTGGTCGGGGTCTTTGTAGATGCAAAACGCGAGGTGTTTGTTCCAGTATTTTCGCCGGCCGGCATCGCCGCCGCCTTTCAGCAGCAAGCCGTACAACTCACCGGCATAGTGGTACCGCCCGGCCCTCCGGAGGTCATGGGCAAGTTCTTCAATTTGCCCGGGGTCGGTTATCTGGGCGCGGATGGCGAGCCGCGCAACATGAAGTTTTTCGTAGAGTTGGGTATTTTCCATTTGTACAAAGTTTTAGGCAATGAATACGGCACTTCGCCATACAATCGGCAAGCCCGCCAAATCTGGGGCGAAAAAAAATAACAACCGGCAAGACAAACAAACTTTTTTACTTTTCGCCGAAAATTCACCGCCCCTGATAACCTTCATCCGCCGCCGGAATAAATTGAAGTCATTTAAAACTTTACGGTAATGGAAACGACATCTCTGTTGTTGCAGGCGGTACGTGACCTTTCACGCAACCTGCTTTTGTTCGGCATATTGCTTCTGCCGGCTTTGCATCCTTCGTTGGAGGCGCAGTCGGGCCGCAAATTCGCCCTGCTTATCGGCATCGGAAACTACCCTCGGGAAGGCGGCTGGCAACCGATTAACTCCTCGAACGACCTCGCCGTCATCAGCGATGCCCTGCGCCAACGGGGAGTACCCGACGACAACATGTTCTTCCTCAAAGAAGAGCAGGCTACCCGTGCCGGCATTCTGAATATCTGGAAATCGGTGCTCTTGCCCCGTGTGCAACGCGGCGACGTGGTGTACTTCCAGTTCTCGGGCCACGGCCAGCAGGTAGCCGACGACAATGGCGACGAACTCGACGGCTACGACGAAGCCATTGTGCCCTACGATTCGCCCCTCCGCTATCAGGCCGGGGTGTATCAGGGTGAAAACCTCATCCGCGACGACGAACTCAACAACCTGTTCACCGACCTGCGCGGTCGCCTTGGCCCTGCCGGCAACCTCATGGTGGTGCTCGACGCCTGCCACTCCGGTACCGGCACCCGAGGCATGGCGCCCGCACGCGGCACCGACGTGGCCATGGCCTCCGACGAATACAAAACCGCCGCCGCCCGCCGCACGGGCGACGGGCTTACGGCGCCCCAGTTCGGGGCCGTGGGGGCAAACGAACTGGCCCCGATGGCAGCCTTTTTCGGCGCGGCACACAACCAACTGAATTTCGAAGCCCGTGATGAACAGGGCAACCTGCTCGGTTCGCTGACCTACGCCCTGAGCAAAGAACTCAGCCAGGCATCGCCCGGCACCACGTACCGGGGCTTGTTCGACGAGGTTCGGGTGGAAATGAGCACCATTGCGCCCAACCAGCAACCCCAGGCCGAAGGCGCTCTCGATCAGGAACTACTGGGAGGCCGATTGCTGGAGCGCCCCTCGTACCATCAGGTGGTGCGCTGGAACGACCCCGGCTCGGTGGTGGTGAACGCCGGCTGGATACAAAGCCTGAACGAAGGCGCCGTGGTGGGACTCTTCCCTGCCGAAACGCGCGACCCGAGCCGGGCCACCCCGCTGGCAAAAGGCACCGTGACCCGAGCCTTGCCCTTCGAGGCTACCCTGCAATTGGACAATTCCCTGCGGGAGAAGCAAGCCAGATCCTGCTGGGCGTATGTGCTGGAACCGAATTTCGGTGACCTGCGCATCGGACTATCCATTCAGTTGCCCGATAGCCACCCGGTACGCCAGGCCTTGGTGAAAAAAATAGCCGAAAACTCCATGATCCGGCTGGATGAAACCCCGGAGGTGTACCTCGTCGCTTCGGGCGCCGGCGCACAACTCATCGGGGCCGGCGATATGCTGTTGGCGGAAATAAGCGGCAACCCGGCGCCGGATGCTGCCGCTTACAGTATTCTGGAGCGGATACAAGTGTACGCCCGGGCGCGGTATTTCCGAAAGTTGGAAATGCGCGGCAGTTACCTGAATGTGGACTTTGAAATCGTGCCGGTGCGGCTTGACCCGCGCACGGGATTGGCGGCAGAAACCCTTCCGCTCGATTCCAAACGCGACCCGCTCGGTAATGTGCATTTAAAAAACGGCGACGCGTTTCGGTTCCGGGTAAACAACCGCGGAAACAAAGCCGCCTACTTCACGATCATGGACATCATGCCCGACAATAATTTCGCAACTCTGATTCCGGGACCCGGACAACACGAGACACCGGCCGAGTACCGGGTAGGCCCCGGTCAGTCGGTGGATGTGCCGAATCTTTTCAATATCGGCCCGCCCGCAGGTGTGGAAATGTTCAAACTGATTGCCACGGAAGAACCGGTAGATTTACGCCCGATTGTGGGCGGAGCCGGAACACGTGGGCTTGGCGACTCCCCCCTGAAAAAAATGCTTGACGACGTGTTCTCCGATCAGGCTGTTCTGACCCGCGGCGGCTCTGCCGCCAACACGGCTGCCGGCGCCATGCACGTCTATTCGACCACCTTTATCATTGATAAATAACTATGAAACGCGCAACCCATTTTGTTCGAAAAAACCCGATCCTGACCCGGCTTGCATCCCTTGTGCTGCTGCTGAACGGCGCCAATCTGCCGGCTCAGGACCTCCAGATTTACTACGACCTGTTCACCGACAGCATCACCTACAAAAAGGACGGGCAAACCGTGCTGAAACCCAAAATCCGCAAAGGTGATTTCGTGGTGTTGCACTTCACCGAGTTCAACCCGTACCTGTACAACGCCGAAGTGGATATTGAACAGAGCAATGCCGAGGGTTGGTCGGGCGCCGCCAGTTCGGGGGCTGCCGGCGCCGGTGCGGCCGGCTTTATGGCGCCTTTGATGGGCGCCGCCGGAGCAGCGCCCGGAGGCGGCGGTCTGTTGTCGTCGTTTCTGGATATGCCCCTGATCAGCATGGGCCAGAACAGCCTGAAATTAGCCGACCTGTTCGGCAATTCCCGTGGAGCGGAAAAACAATTGCTGGCCGATGCGCGGACACATCTGGAAGCACTGGCCAATGTGCAGGATCAAATGGTGGAGATATACGAGGAAATACAAACCATGGAGCGCTCCGAACGGGCGGCTCAACTCGCGAGCAAACACCTGGATCAGTTGCTGATGAACCCGCGCATGAAGCCGTCCATGATTCGCCGGATTGCTGCGGAGTACCATGCGCTTATTTTTCCCGACAAGCCGGTGAACGAACTTCAGGTGCTGGACGCATTCGAGTGGCAAGACCGCTTCAAGGTCAAACGCGGCCTGATGCATGATCTTCAAAACAAACAACGCGAATTCGATCTGTATCTGGCCGGCCTTGCGCCCATCACCCGGCAACTGAGCGACCTGGACATCAAAAATCAGGCGTTGGATGAGTTTTCAGCCGACTTGCGCCGCCTCAACGGAAAGGGCGCCGACCTGCGCCAGAAACTGGAGGCCTACATCGCGGGCCAAAGCGTGGAAACCAAAATGCTTTCCATGGACGAAATGCTGGCCCTTCAGATGAAATTCCGCGAACTGGCCGACCAGCCGTTCGACTACCAGGTGGCGATTTCGGTGGAGAAAAGTACCGTGGTTGTCACAGCCCGGTTTGCACCGCTGGATTCTGTGCTCACGACCCTTGCCGACAAAAAAGCAGGCGCCAAAACCAAAACCGTCAAACTGGAAACGCAGGGCGGATTGCGCATCAGCACCGGCGTGGGCATCGGCTTTGGCCGCATGTTCGACCCGGTGGAGGAGTTCAGCGTCCGGGAAAATGCCATAGTCGCGGAAGAGGGCGGAATCGTGCAGCCGTCGTTGGCTACATTTATTCACTTTTACCCGCACAACAGCCGTAGCGGAATGGCTCTTGCCGGCACCTTCGGGATTGGTATTCCGCTGAGCCTGTCCAACATCACCGCCCTGAATTTTTATCTTGGCCCCAGCCTGATGTTCGGACGCGGCCAGCGGATTGTGCTAAGCGGCGGCATTACGGCCGGGCCGATCAAAAAACTTGGTAAAGGCTTCAAGGTGGGCGACCCGTTCGATCCCAATCTGGGCGATATTCCCACCCGAACGGCTTATGATCTGGGGTACTTTTTGAGTATTTCGTTCAATGTGGGTGGCTGAATTGAGCGTATTTGAGCAAGGTAAACCTTCCAGGTTTTGAAAACCTGGAAGGTTTCTTAGTCCGCAAACGACAAGCCCCGACAACCTTTTTTGTCATTCACAAAACGGGTTCTAATCATGTCGTACCGCCCAATCGTTCTCCCGTTTCTTTTGGCCGTCGGCCTTTCCGTCGGCGTGCATGCCCAGGAAAAAACCATCCGGTATTTCCACCCCGTTTTTTCACCCACCGTTTCGGTCGGTGCCACCGGACAGCGGGCGATTTCGCGCGCGTTGGTGGTTGGAGCCGGGAGTTATCAAAATGCGGAAATCGGCGCACTTCCTTTCGCGCGGCGCGACGCCGAAGCATTTGCCGCATTTTTGAAAACACCTGCCGGGGGCAGCGTGACCTGGGAAAACCTGTTTTTACTGACCAACAAGGACGCCACGCTAGCCAACGTGGCCAACGCGCTGGATGCGATAACGGCCGAAAGCCGACAGGGCGACAAGATTATCGTATTCGTCAGTGCGGTCGCGCAAGTTCGGGAGCGTTCCGATCCTGCCCTGCTGTTTTACGATTCCCCACCGGCACCGACGGGAGCCGGGTTCATTGCGCTTTCGCGCATCACTTCTTTGCTGGGCGAAGCCGCTACGCGCAAAGGTGCGCGGGTATTTGTGGCGATCGAACTCACTCCGACCTTTTCCGACATCAAAACCCTTGAGCGCTGGAATGCAGCCGAGTCTCGCTATGGACTTTTTCTGGAAAAAATGGCTGCCGTACCGACGGAAATTGCCGACTCCCTGAGGACAACCCGTTCGTTCGGCAACACCCTGATGCGCGGGCTTTTGGGTCTGGCCGATACCGACCAGGATGAAAAACTGTATGTCCCGGAATTACTGTCTTACCTGAATACGCCCTCAAAAAAACAGGATTGGGCGGGCCGTTGCGCCTATCTGGCTTTTTCAAACCCGAACGACTGGCTGTGCAAAGCCGCTTCCGGCTATTCGCGGGAGAAACTGGCTGCTCAGGTGGAGCGTGCACAAACACCGATCCTCCAATTGGAAGTACAGCCCCTTGACGGTTTCATGGCAGGACTCGGCGACCCGGTAGCCCAGCGTTTGTACGAAGATTTTATCCTGACCATCCGGCTCGGCCATCTGCTTACGCCTCCTGAACGCTGTGCAGCCACGCTGTTGGACAGCCTGCTGCAGATGGAATCCCTCGCGCCGGTACGAAAGCAACTGCAACGCCGTATGGCCGTGGCGTACCAGGACGAGTCGCAGCAGGCCATCAATGCCTACCTGCAAACCAGTTCGCACGAAATGGCGCGCCGGCGAAAGGATCACGAACACTACAAATTGTACCCCCGGTACCTGCAGATAACTGCCGACCTGCTTGGTGAAAACCATTTCATGCGTCCGATGCTTGAGGTAAAGCGCCTGTATTTCGAAGCGCTCGCTATGCGCCTTGACGCCGAACATGAATCCGATGATTCTTCTGCGCTGCCCGTAGCCTTGCAACGCCTTGAGCAAGCGGTCGAAATTGAACCGGACGCCGCATTCCTGTACAACGAAATGGGGGTCATCAAGGCCCTCATGGGGCAATACCCGGAAGCCGAGCAATATTTCCTGCTTGCACTGGAACGCTCGCCCACCTGGAGTCTGCCGCAGGCAAACCTCAGCGTCGTGTTCAAGGAACAAAAACGTTTTCCTGAAGCACGCGAAGCCAGTATCTCGGCCATTGCGCTCAACCCGTCCAACCCGGACGGCTACGTCAAACTCGGGCTGGTTTTTCAGGGGATGAACGTGCTGGATTCTGCGGCGATCCAGTACCGGCGCGCGCTGCGGATCAACCCGGAATACACCGATGCACACTACAACCTCGCCTGCGTGCAGGCACGGAACGGGCAACCGGCTGCTGCACTGGAATCGCTCCGGGCGGCAATCAAATACGGGTTTAACCAGCCCTTGCACATCATGGAGGACGAAGACCTGAAACCATTGCATGGCATTGCGGCCTTTGCCGATCTGATGGCCGGGGCGTTTCCGGATTTTCGAAGATGAATTTGCGGGAAATAAGTTGGGAATCAAGGTGGAATCATACATTAGCGCCCGACAAACGAGATCGCCATGATAAAAATGATTTGCCTGATCCTCGGCGGGGGCGCCGGTTCCCGCCTTTTCCCCCTGACGGAAAAACGCTCCAAACCCGCCGTACCCATCGGTGGCAAGTACCGCCTGATTGACATTCCCATCTCGAATTGTATCAATTCGGGCGTCAAGCGCATGTTTGTGCTCACCCAGTACAACTCGGCCTCGCTGAACGCACACATCAAAAACGCCTACAATTTTGACCATTTTACCCACGGGTTTGTGGATATCCTCGCCGCCGAACAGACGCCCGGCAATGACACCTGGTTTCAGGGTACTGCAGATGCCGTGCGCCAAAGCCGGCAGCACTATGAGCGCCAGGACTTCGACTATGTGCTCATCCTCTCGGGCGATCAGCTCTACCACATGGACTTCGAGGAGATGGTCAAAAACCACATCGAGCGCGATGCCGACCTGACCATTGCCTGCCTGCCGGTCACTGCCCGCGACGCTACCGGCTTCGGGATTATGAAAGTGGACGGACAAGGCTACATCCCCCGATTTATCGAAAAACCCAAAACCGACCAGTTGCCCGACTGGGTCAGCGAGGTCAGCAGCATGCACCAAAAACGCGGACGTGTGTACATGGCCTCCATGGGCATCTACATTTTCAACCGCAAGGCTCTGAGCGACTTGTTCGACCGGCACCCGGAAGCCAAGGATTTCGGCAAGGAAATTATTCCCGCTGCTATTGAGGAAAAACTCAAAGTCGCCGCCTACCAGTACGACGGCTACTGGACCGACATCGGTACCATCCGTTCGTTTTTTGAGGCCAACATCGAACTGACTGACCATATCCCGGCCTTCAACCTGTTCGACAACAAACGGATGATTTACACCCGGGGCCGCATGTTGCCGCCCGCCAAATTTTACGGCGGCACGCAGGTCAATCGCGCCCTGATCGCCGAAGGTTGCATCATTCACGCACGCATGATAGACAGCGCCATCATCGGGATACGCTCCAGAATAGGCGAAAATACGGTCATCAAGGACGCCATTGTCATGGGCAACGACCACTACCAGACCTTGCAGGAAATCGCGCTCAACCCCGACCAGATACCGAAAGGTGTGGGGCAAAACTGTCATATCGAGCACGCCATTCTCGACAAGGACTGCTGCATCGGCAGCAACGTCGTCATCAAAGGCGGCGACCACTTGCCCGATATGGATGCCGATGAATACTGCATCCGCGATGGTATTATCGTGGTGAAAAAAGGCGCCACCATCCCCGATGGCGCCCGAATCATGTAAGCCCCAATCATTCATACCCTTTACGACATGTACGCGTACCTGAAAGGCTTGATCACCTTCCGTTCGGCCACCCACCTGACACTTGAAGTCGGCGGGGTGGGTTATCACCTGCATATCCCGTTGAGCACGTACACGGCGCTGGAAGGCAAGGACAGCGCCACGTTGTACACCCATTTTCACATTACAGAGGATGCACACGCGCTGTACGGGTTTGCCACGCAAACGGAACGCAACATGTTTACCCAACTCATCAGCGTCACCGGGGTAGGGCCGACATCGGCCCTGCTGTTGCTGTCGGCCATGTCCGTAGATGAAATTCGCGCGGCCATCATCGGCGAACAGGCGCACGTACTGCAGCGGGCCAAAGGCATCGGCCCCAAGGCATCCAAGCAGATCATTCTCGATCTGAAAAACAAACTCGCCAAGGAGTCGCCCGACGGTCCGGTGCTCCTGCCGCTTGCCGACAGCACCGCCCGCGAAGAGGCCCTGACTGCGCTCATGGCCCTCGGCATCAACCGGATCGCCGGGCAAAAGGCACTCAATCAGGTACTGAAAGAACAGCCCGACGCCACGAAGGTCGAAGACTTGATCAAGGCTGCTTTGCGGCTGCTGCACTGAGAACCGGTTCGAGGCTTTTTCAGTTCGATCTCAATTTCGTCGCTTGCGTGTGGTTTGGGTGGTGGTTTTTTTCACACCGACATTTCCGTTTTTACCTTTTCTGCCGACGGTGGTGGTTTTTCTGGTGTGCGTTCCGCGGTCGTTTTTCCAGGTAGTCGTGGTTGTTTTTTTACCATAAACACCGCCGTGCGGGCCACGGGCCTTGACGACAGTCGTAGTACGGGAGTGAACCACTGTGGAATGCCGGCGGTGTGGCGCATACACCGCATGGGCGCGGTGTACGCGGTGTACGCCCACGACATGGTAATGCGCACGGAACGGCGCTACCCGCACATGGAACACCCGCCAGGGATGCGGGCGCCAGGGTCGCCACCAGGCCGGATAAACACCCCAGCGCCAGGGCGATGCCCACACGCGATAACCCGGCGCATACATGTACCGGACACCGGGCCACAGCCATACGTTGACCACGATACGAATGGGGCCCATGTGGGCGGCAGGGCCGCGATCGTCGTCGCCCTCGATTTCTTCTTCCTCGAACGGTTCGACGATAGCCTGCTCGCCGTACAGGTCTTCGTCGCCGATGATCTGGAGAATGGCTTCCTCTGCGCCGTCTTTTTCAATTTCGATGACGGCCACATCCTGCGATTCGTTTTCGCCCATCACGGCTTGCAGGACGAGTGCGTGCAGGTCGCCATCCATGTTGTCTATGACGCGGATGTAGTCCACCTGACCGTCCTCATTCAGGTCGAGGTTGTTGACCCCGTTGTCGTCGGCGTTCAGCCTTTTTTCAAAATCTTCCGGTGAGGTGGATTTTTTGAACAGTTCGATGGCGCCTTCGAGGCTGAAGTGGTCGCCGGAAAGGCCGGTGCTGTCCGGTTCGGTATCGTCCTGGGCAAACAGGGGAGCGCTGAGCAGCGCAAAAAACAGCGCTGCCGTCCAGCCGGAGAAATAGTGTGTTTTCATGTGTGTGGATATTGATTGTGAAAAACTTGCAGGGTATGATTCACCCGGGACTGCGTGGTTTAATCTGCTGCGTGAAAAACAACCAGGTTTCAACGGGATGCCTTGTTCAACCATACAAAGTTCAGTGGTTCGGATCCGAGGGACGGCACCCTAAGGGGTGATTTTTCAGGCATATCCTGCGGATGCAAAACGAGATTCCGGCTTTTGGCGTTTTGTAAAAAATTCAGTGCTGCACTTCCGGCTTCCACGCAATCCACCCGTTTATGAAAACCCTGCTCGCGCTTTTAGCCTGCACAGCCACCCTGACCTGGTGGCCGAACAACACCGATACCATCACCAAACCTGATTCGGCGGAGGCGGTTCTCGACGCCGTGAACAGCCTGCGTGCTACGGGCTGCAAGTGCCCCGACGGCAAGCGCTACGGCCCGGCGCCTGCATTGCGTTTGGACAAACACCTGACCGAGGCCGCACAAGCCCATGCCGACGATATGTTCCGCCGCAAATATTTCAGCCATCGGGGCCGCGGCGGCTCCGAAGTGTCCGACCGCGTGCAGCGGGCCGGCTACCGCTGGGTGATTGTCGGTGAAAATATTGCACAGGGGTATCCGACCGCCGAGGCTGTGGTGCGGGCCTGGCGCACGAGTGCCGACCACTGTTCCAACCTGATGGAGCCGGCATTCCGCGATATGGGCCTTGGGCTGGCCGGGCCGTACTGGGTACAGAATTTGGGGGCGCGGGAGTGGTGAGACGAAACGGGGCGACCACGTATGATCAGGCGCCCCCGCGTGATTGGGCGACCACGAGGGTCACCCCTACCTCCATGTTCTGAAAAAAAGGGCCTATACTTGCACGTCAAACCGCCAGACATGCATGCAAACACCAAATCAAAATCCGGAACAACTCGCCCGCGACCAGATTGACGCGCAACTGACGGCCTGCGGCTGGGTCATTCAGGATAAATCCAGAATCAACCTGAGCACCGCCCCCGGCATTGCCGTGCGCGAATACCTGACCGACGTTGGCCCTGCCGATTATGTGCTGTTTGTGGACAAAAGCCCCGTGGGCCTCATCGAGGCGAAACGCCCCGAGGAAGGCGTGCGCCTCACCACGGTGGAAGAACAGTCCGGCGAATACGCCGCCGCCAAACTCAAGCACCTGAACAACGACCCGCTGCGGTTCGTGTACGAAAGCACGGGCGAAGTGACCCGCTTCACCGACTACCTCGACCCCAAGCCGCGCTCCCGTCCGGTATTTACCTTTCACCGGCCCGAAACGTTTCAGAAATGGGCCAAAGAGCCGAAAACCCTGCGCGCACGGCTGCACGATATCCCGGCATTGTCTCCTACCGGGCTGCGCGATTGCCAGATTACCGCGATTTCCAACCTGGAGCAGTCGTTCCGTGAAAACCGACCGAAAGCCCTCATCCAAATGGCGACCGGCTCGGGCAAAACGTTCACCGCCATCACGTTTATTTACCGCCTGCTCAAGTTTGCCAAAGCCAAACGGGTGCTGTTTCTGGTGGACACCAAAAACCTCGGCGAGCAGGCCGAGCAGGAGTTCCGGCGCTACGAACCCCAAGACGATAATCGCCTGTTCCCCGAACTCTACGGCGTGACCCGGCTCGGCAGTTCGTTCATTCCCGGCGACAGCCAGGTGTACATCAGCACGATACAACGCCTGTATTCCATCCTGAAAGGGGAAGAACTTGACGAGCGGAACGAGGAGGAAAACCCGAACGAAAAGTGGTTGCCCAAAGACCCCCTCCCGGTGGTGTACAGCGAACGCACGCCCCCGGAGTTTTTCGATTTTATCGTCATTGACGAGTGCCACCGCAGCATCTACAACCTTTGGAAACAGGTGCTCGACTACTTCGACGCGTTCCAGATCGGCCTGACGGCCACGCCCGACAACCGCACGTTCGGGTATTTCAACCAAAACCTCGTGTGCGACTACGGCTACCGCAAAGCCGTGGAAGACGGGGTGCTGGTGCCGTACAACGTGTTCGAAATTGTCACGAAAATCACGAAAGAAGGCGCGGCCCTTGCCCTCGGCGAATACGTGGGCACCCGCGAAAAACTCACCCGCAAGGAATTTTGGAACACGCTGGACGAAAACGTGGAGTACTCGGCCAAACAGTTGGACAACGACGTGGTGAACGTGAACCAGATTCGCCTCATCGTGCGGGCCGTGCGGGAACAACTTCCTGCCATGTTTCCCGACCGTGTCGGGGCCGACGGGGTATTTGAAGTGCCCAAAATGCTCGTGTTTGCCAAGAGCGACAGCCACGCCGACGACATTATCCGGATCATCCGCGACGAATTTGCCGAAGGCAACTCGTTTTGCAAAAAGATCACGTACCGCAGCACGGAAGACCCCAAATCGGTGCTCCAACAGTTCCGAACCGGGTATTACCCCCGCGTGGCCGTCACGGTGGATATGATCGCCACGGGCACCGACATCCGCCCGCTGGAGGTGCTGCTGTTCATGCGCGACGTGAAAAGCCGCAGTTACTACGAACAGATGAAAGGCCGTGGCACCCGCACATGCAGCCTCGAAGAACTGCGCACCTCGGGCACGCCGGCGGCCAAATTCACCAAAGACCACTTCGTGATCATAGACGCCATCGGGGTGGAAAAAAGCCAGAAAACCGACAGCCGCCCGCTCGAAAAGAAACCCGGCGTGTCGCTCCAGGCCGTACTCGACGCCGTGGCCGTGGGCGCCACCGACGAAGACCTGCTCAGCACACTGGCCAACCGCCTCATCCGGTTGGATAAACAGATCAACGCGCGTGAGAAAAACACCTTCGCCGAACACGCAGGCGGCAAAACCATCCCGCAGGTAGTGAAAGCCCTGCTCAACGCCCACGACCCCGACACCCTCGAAAACATCCGGCATGAAGTGGCCCAGGCCCTGCCCGATGCAAGCCCGGAGGAACGCCATTCCTCATTTATCATTCAGCATTCATCATTATTGGAAAGTGCGGTGGCCGTTTTTCACAACCCCGACCTGCGGACGTTCGTGGTGGACGTGCGCAAAAAGTACGATCAGATCATAGACGATATCAACCGCGACGAAATCCTGAACATCGGCTGGGTGGCCGACAACAAGGCCGGAGCCGAAAGCCTCGTGCGCGAGTTCCGGGACTGGATCGAGGCGCACAAAACCGAGATCACGGCCCTGCAAATTTTTTACGGGCAACCCTACCGCCGCCGCGACCTGAGTTTCAAAATGATAAAAGACCTGGCCGAAACCCTCAAAAACGCCAAACCCGCCCTCGCGCCCCTGCACGTGTGGCGTGCCTGGGAACAACTGGAAAAGGCCAACGGCCAACCCAAAAACGAACTTATGGCCTTGGTGGCGCTCATCCGCCGCGTGCTGGGCAACGACGACACCCTGACCGCCTACGACAAAACCGTGGACCGGAATTTTCAGGACTGGGTGTTCCGCAAGCAGGCGGGCGCCGTCAAATTCAGTGAAGAACAAATGCAGTGGCTGCGCATGATCAAGGACTACGTGGCCACCTCCTTCCACCTCGACCGCGACGATTTCGACCTCAGTCCCTTCAATGCCGCCGGCGGATTGGGCAAGATGTGGCAGTTGTTCGGCGCCGACACGGAGGCGATTATTGGTGAATTGAATGAGGTATTGGCGGCTTGAAACATTTTGTTTTTACCTTTGCTACAAATCAAAAACGACGATGTATTATCGAAGAAAAATATTGCTTGCGCTTTTACAGGTATTTGACAACCAGTTGGAAAAGATCCAATTGCAGAAGTTGCTGCTTCTGGTCACAAAACTGCAAAGCCGGGCAGATTTCAACTTCGTTCCCTACAAATTCGGGTGTTTTTCTTTTCAGGCGAATGCGGATTTAGGGACACTCGCAAAATATGGGTTGGTAAGTGCCACAGAGCAACATTGGAAAAAAGAAACATCGGAAAATTTTCTTGCGGTCTTACGCAAACCGGACGCAGAAGCAATCCGCGTCGTGAAACATTTGTATGGCTCCAAGCCATCGGATGAACTTATAGCCCTCACCTACCGAAAGTATCCGTACTACGCCATTAAAAGCAAGATCGCAGAGAAAATCCTGAATGCGGAGGAGTACTCCGTGGTACAATCCCGAATCCCCATCAATGACAAGACGTGTCTTTACTCGATTGGTTATGAGGGCATCAGCCTGGAAGAATACCTGAACAGGTTGATTCAACTAGACATAAAAGTGCTTTGCGACGTTCGGAAAAATTCGTTCAGCATGAAGTACGGATTTAGCAAAAGCCAACTTGAAAATGCTTGCCACGGTGTCGGGATACTATTCCACCACTTTCCCGAAGTTGGGATTGACAGCGAAAATCGCCAAAACCTGCAAACCCGCGCCGATCGGGACGCCCTCTTTCAGCAATACCGCGCCGAGGTCTTGCCGCGCACCCAAAGCGTGCAGCAAGCCATTTTTTCCTTGCTTAAGGCGCACCGTCGCGTAGCCGTCACGTGCTTCGAAGCCCAAAGTTGCGATTGCCACAGAAGCCACCTGGCAAGCGCCATTGCGCAATTGCCCGGATTTGATTACGAAATAAAACACCTCTGAAATATGCACTAAAACCTGTTCGATATGACTCGAAAAAAAATCCTGCTCACCGTAACAACCTACCCGCTTCCGTCCCGTGCCTACGATGAACTGGTCTGTACCGCCGGAATATTGGAAGACGGCTCCTGGATTCGGCTCTACCCGGTGCCATTCAGTTTTTTGACCGGACTTAAACGCTCCGGAGTCGTGCAACAAACCAAATACACCTGGATTGAACTGGATGTAGAAAAACGTACCGATGACTTTCGCCCCGAAAGCCACTCCCCCCGGGACTATGAGTTCAAAGAT
This sequence comes from Saprospiraceae bacterium, assembly GCA_016787285.1. Classification (GTDB taxonomy): domain Bacteria; phylum Bacteroidota; class Bacteroidia; order Chitinophagales; family Saprospiraceae; genus M3007. The sequence continues at coordinate 16,215 of JAEUUV010000148.1, forward strand.
TTAGTGCTTGGGGAACGGCTCGATACTACCCACAATTGGGATGCACGCAAGAAGATTTGCCTGCAAAACGTCTATACGAACCTTACCCAACTGATCGAAGACTCGAAGGCCCCGACCAATGTATCGCTGGCTACATTCAAACCCGCCGCCATTACGGGTTTTGAGGCGGAAGAAGATACCGCCGACTGGAAGCCCGTGTGGCAGGCCCTTCGGCAACAACTTTTGCTGTTTGGCGAAACCCCCGAAGAGCCGAAAAAGGCCTTTCCCAAAGTACCGTACAAATTTTATTACCGGTTCAAAGACGATGCCGGACGCGAGTCGCGCATGATGATCGAAGACTGGGAGATCGGTTCATTGTACTGGAACTGCCTCCGGGATGCCGGCAACGATACCCAAAAAGCCCTCGAAAAGGTACGCCTCAAGTTCGACGTGGATTTTCGGCTGAACAAAGACCTTTATTTATTTCTGGGAACGACCAAGGAGTGGCACCTGCGGCGCTCGCCAAATCCCTTTGTAATCATCGGGGTGTTTTACCCTAAAATCGAATCCCAACTTTCACTTTTTTAAGCCGACACAAGGACTATGAACGAATTACCGAAAGGCTGGACGTGGAAAAAGTTGGGGGAGGT
>JAEUUV010000204.1 GCA_016787285.1 Saprospiraceae bacterium
ACAGCCGGGGTGACCATTCAGGTTTCCGGTGGCGGTGGCACCACGCTGGGCGATTTTGTCTGGTACGACAACGATCAGGACGGCGCCCAGCACCCCACCGAGAAAGGCGTGCCGGGCATCACGGTTCGGTTGTTTCAGCCCGGGCCGGACACGCTTTTCGGCACCAACGACGACATTCTTGTGTCAACCGTAATGACGGACACTTCCGGCAAATACGCTTTTGCGTGCATTGCTCCGGGCAAATACATGGTTCGGTTCAGTGGCCTGCCCACCGGGTATGAGTTTACCGGAAAAAACAAGGTGAACAACCCCTGCCGGGACAGCGACGCCAAAAGCAACGGCGAAACCGACCCGATCACCATCGTAGCCGGCCAGGGCGATACCCTGTGCATAGATGCCGGTATCCATGTGATTTGTGAAAACGTCACCAAAGCCGGCCTGATCTGCTGCAACCAGACGATCTGTGAAGGCGAAACGCCTGCGCTGCTGTACGGCAATCCCCTGTTTCCGCCGCAGGGCGGCAGCGGAAAACTCCAGTACGTGTGGATGCAATATGTCAAAAACAGCCAGGGGCAATGGACTTGGGCGGCTATTCCGGGGGCTACAGACTCGGTGTACCAACCCGGCCCGTTGTTTGAAACGGCGTATTTCATGCGCTGTGTGCGCCGCGAAAACTGCCTGCACTTTCTGGAAAGCAACATCATCAAGATCATCGTAACGCCTGCCGGTACAGGCGGATGCCCGCAGTTTTTTACTGTTTTCCAGGTGACGCCAATGAGCAATGCGGCAGTGAAACTCGAATGGTGGACCTTGTCGGAAAATGCCCGCTATCAGTACGTCGCCGAACGCTCCATGAACGAGACGGACTGGAGTCCGATTGGGGAAATCATCGGTATCGGAGACGGTTACAGCCACCGCTACGACCTCATGGATCACGCTCCCGAAAGCGGCATGAACTACTACCGGGTGCGCCGGCTGAGCGCCTCGGGAGAGGCGGCGTATTCCGAGGTGCGGGATGTCATGCTGGATATTCCGCGGAGCGAATCGCTGGCCGTGTACCCGAATCCGGTGGAACAGGTGCTGTACATCCGAAACCTGATGGCGTACGAGGCGGACGCCTCGGTGCATCTGTATTCGGCGAGCGGGGTGCTGGTACATACACTTAATATCCCGGCCGGCAGCATGATGTCGTCCGAAGTGCCGATGGTCAATTTGCCTGCCGGTATCTATTTAGTGCGTATTCTTTTCGGTGATGGGGAAACCCGGACGCTAAAAGTGAGCAAATTCTGAGAACTGCCGGATGCTACACAGTTTTTTCGGATCTATTTCTCTGCTTTCGGCAGTGGTGGTGGTTTGGCTGTTTGAATTAAATATTCGGGTACTTTCCCCCGGGGCTTACGCCAAAAGCCGTTGGACATACGGTGTGTTGACGCTTGCTTTGTCATCCTGCTTTTTATGGATTGCGATGACCGGATCGTCCGGTTCAGCGGGACTGGCCTTTGCGCTGGCTGCCTTGTTTTTCGGCCTGCGCGCGCTGGAACAGGAGCGAAACCTTGATGCTCCAGGATTCGCGTTATTCGCCGCACCTGCCGTGTACATGTGGGTTGATCTGACCACGCTGCTGGTTTTGCCGGCAGTAGCCTTGTTGCTGGAACTCGGACGGCGGCGGCAATGGGTATGGTCGGCAAGTGTCGTGCTGTTATTTTTTACAGTCATGGGTGTGTTGGCTCACCTGGATAACTGGAGCCTGTCCCCTGCTCCGATCTGGCTGGACTGGTCGGTGTTCAATTTTTTCAAAAGTACCTTCGTGCGGGGAGAATTGACAGAGTCATATACCCTGCCTAATCTTGCCTACCTGTTTTATCCGCTGGTACATCCGGGTTTTTGCCTGACCCTGCCTGCCTTGCTTTTGTTGTTCAAAAAAACGGATGTGCATCTGTACTCCAAGCGGGTACTCGCGCTGAGTCTCCTGCTTTTTCTGGTGTATCAAAGCGGCCTGCCGATGCAGAACCCGGTGGGGCTCCTGCCGGGTTATGTCATTTTGCTGCTGCTGCTGTTCCCGGCCTGGGATCGCTTTTTTGCCTACGGCATATATTTTTTCCCACGCCTGGCCTACGCCCTGATAGGCCTGACACTCCTTTGCCAGATATTATTTTTAAGTTTTATGATCTGGCAGTAGTGGTACAAAATCCGATGCGTCGGCTACCTTTGCCAGCATGTATCCAGACTTATCGTACCTGTTTCATGCAATCCTGGGCACCGAGCCGGACAACTGGCTGTCGGTATTCAAAACCTTCGGATTTTTTCTCGCCCTGGCTTTCCTTGCCAGCGCGGTCACGTACTATGCCGAACTCAAACGGAAAGCCCGCGAGGGTCTGTTCCGTCCGACGCGGGTAGTCATCACCGAAGGCCTGCCCGCTACCCCGGCTGAAATCGCCGGCAACGCCCTGATCGGCCTGATCGTGGGCGGAAAAGGGCTGTACGCCGTGCAGCATTTTGCGGATTTCCGGCAAGACCCCGCTTCGATCATCCTGTCGGCTAAAATGCACTGGCTCGCGGCAATTCTCGGGGCGGCGCTGTTCGGCGGACTGAGTTGGTGGGAGGCCCACCGCAAACGCAAGGACAAGCCCGAATCCCGCGAAGTGGACGTGTGGCCGCACGACCGGATCAGCGAAATGACCGTGTGGGCGGCTGTGGGCGGTATTGTCGGCGCCAAGGTGTTCGACCTGTTCGACAACTGGGAGTCGTTTCTGCGCGACCCGGCCGGCGCGCTGCTTTCCGGCGGAGGACTGGCGTTTTACGGCGGGCTGGTGCTGGGTTTCATAGCCGTGGTGACGTACATCTGGCGCAACGGCATTCCATTTTTCCATGCTGCCGATGCCGTAGCGCCTGCTCTGGTGGCCGGTTACGGCGTGGGGCGCATCGGGTGCCAGTTGAGCGGCGACGGCGACTGGGGCATCGTGAACCAGGCGCCCAAACCCGACTGGATGAGTTTTTTGCCCGATGGCTTTTGGGCTACCACCTACCCGCACAATGTGCTGAATACGCCGTACACCGACCCCGTTTCGAGTGTGCCCATTGAGGGCTGCACCTGGGAGTATTGCATGCAACTTTCCATGCCGGTGTATCCGACCCCGCTTTACGAAATCCTGATGATGGTGGCGGTATTCGGCATCCTTTGGGTGCTGCGCACCCGGCTGAGGGTGCCGGGTATGTTGTTTTTTGTGTACCTGATCCTCATCGCCGTCGAGCGGTTTTTTATTGAAAAAATCCGGGTGAATGTGCTGCACGATTTTCTCGGCACGAAACTGAGTCAGGCGCAGATTATTTCGCTGGGTTTGATCACCGTGAGTGTGATTGGACTGATCCTGCTATGGATGCGGCGCCGGCGGGCATAATGAAAAGAGCCTGGAATAAATTGGGCCGACGTGTGTTGCTTCGGGCAACCCCACGCCCTACCCCTGCCCCGGAGGGGTCGGGGGACGGAGCATACTCTTTAACCTATGTCACGGTGGCCTCAACATCTCCCCTCCCCCCCGGGGGAGTGGTCGGGGGTGGGGTTGTCCGGAGCAACACGCAATGTCAACCAGCCCCAAAATCCCGCTTTGCAACGATCTGCGTAGCCTTTTTTCTGCTCTTCTTTCTCCCTGTTGTGCACGCCCAGGTCGCCCTTGAAGCCACCACCTGCCACAGTTTTCTTTGGCGGCATACGCCGAAAACGACGATCCAGACCGGGCAGCCGGTTTGGGGGCAGGAACTCGGGGTGCGGTTTCAGACGCAGGGGAAAAAAAACTGGCAGGCGTGGCAACGTTACCCGGCGTTCGGCGTGGCGGTCGCGTATTTTCGGCTGGGCGAGCAATCGCATGGCGATGCCTTGGGCTTGTTGCCGCACCTGAATGTGCCGGTGCTGCGTACGGGCAGGTTTTTAGCCACGTTCCGGGTGGGTACGGGGCTGGGGTACGTAACCAAACCTTACGATTTTTTTGAAAACCCCGGGCAAAATGCCATTGGCTCGCATTGGAACAATTTCACCCAGTTTCGCCTCGGAGGCGAGTACCGGTTCGATGCGCACTGGCGCGTGCAGGCCGGCGGGGTGCTCAGCCATTTTTCCAACGGTTCCTCGGCGCTTCCCAATTTCGGCGTGAACCTTCCGGGCGGTTTTGTGACCTTGGCCTGGTCGCCGGGCGGCATTCGGGAGTCCGATTTTTTACCGGCTTCCGGGCCGCAACAGGCGGGCCGGCGCTGGGGCGGAATAGCGAGCGGCAGTCTGGCTCTTGTCGAATATTCCGTGTACGATGGCCCGAGTTACCCGGTTTGGGGGCTTTTTGCGGCGGGTTATTTTCAGATCAATGCGGTGAACCGGGCGCTGCTGGGCTTCGACTACGAGTACAATCAGGCCGTGTACGCCTTTGGTTTACGTTCGTCTGAGTTCAAAACCAAAACCGAAGCGCGGCAGGGCGCCACGCGGCTCGCAGTGGCAGTGGCCGACGAGTTTTTGTTCGGAAATCTCGGCTTGCAGGTTTTGGCGGGTTTTTATGTGCGGGGCGGGTGGAGCCGGGTGGTTCCGGAACCGTGGTACAGCAAACTCAGCGTGCGGTACTATTTGCCGCCCATGTTCGGCACGCCGCTGCGCTGCCACTTCGGTATTTCCCTGAAAGCGCACAGCACGACTGCGGAACTGATCTCGACGAACGCGGGGGTGGTTTTCTGAGTGCTATTCCTTATCCGGCGGTTTTTCGGCCTTTCGCGCGCGGGGTTCCCTTCCGGCTTCCTTCAGGGCGCGGCTGATGATCCACTCCACCTGGCCGTTGATGCTGCGGAACTCGTCGGCAGCCCACTTTTCGAGTGCTTCGAAGGTGGCTTCGTCCATGCGCAGCACGAAGTTTTTTTTGTTAGCCATTGTGTTTTTATTGTTTTGGGTTGGAAGGTTAGAGGGTTAGAGAGTTGGAAGGTTAGGTGTTGCACCCTTACCCAACCTATAAACCCTCTAACCCTCAAACCTTTCAACCTCAAAAATTACTGATGCAGGGTACCGGTGTTCAGTACCGGCTGGGCATTTTTATCGCCGCAGAGCACGACCATCAGGTTGCTGACCATCGCGGCTTTTTTCTCGTCGTCAAGGTCCACGATGTTCTTTTTCGAGAGTTGGTCGAGGGCCATTTCCACCATACCCACGGCGCCTTCCACGATCTTGCTGCGTGCGGCCACGATGGCGGTGGCCTGCTGGCGCTGGAGCATAGCGCCTGCGATTTCGGTGGCGTAGGCGAGGTGGTTGATGCGAGCCTCGATCACGTCAATGCCGGCAATTTCCAGACGTTCGCTGATCTCGCGCACCAGTTCGTGGTTCACCTCGTCGGAGTTGGTGCGCAGCGTCACCAGTGCATCCTCGTCCTCCAGGTTGTCGTAGCTGTACATGCCGGCCAGTTTTCGGATAGCCGATTCACTCTGAATTTTGACAAAATCCTGGTAGTGTTCCACGGAAAAAGTGGCCTTGAACGTGTCCTCCACGCGATATACCGCCACAGCGCCGATCATGATCGGGTTGCCTTGTTTGTCGTTCACTTTCACAACCGGCACGTCGAAGGTTACCGCCCGAAGAGAGACTTTTTTCCGGGTGTAAAACGGGTTTACGAAGAAAAAACCGCTCTCCTTGACCGTGCCGACATACGTGCCGAACAGGGTAAGCACGCGGCTGCTGTTCGGTTCAATGGCAATCAGCCCGGGCAGAATGACTGTGGTGGCAACCACAATAGCTGCCGCGCCAACAACAATGACTTTTGAAATGATCAGAGCAACGCCGCCGACTATCATAAACAGGCAGAGGGCAAGCATACCCCAACCAGAAGCAGGTTTTACAATCTTTTCCATGACTTGTTTTCGATGTTTTAATGATATTGAAATGATGTCACAAAGGTAGCATTGTGTTTTTTGAAAAATCAAGGGGCGCCTCGAAAAAACAGCGGAAAAAGTCGGCTTTACCGACAAACGAATGCCTCGGGGGTGACGAACGGTTGGCTTGGGGTTACGGACATTTCAGGTGGAAGATGCAAGCCAATAGCCAACGCCCAAAAGCCGAGGGCAGGATTCGGCAAAATGCCCTATTCTTGCGCCCAGATGGACAATTCCTCGCCGAAGCAAGAACTGGAGCGACCGGTGCCCCTGGCCGACGCTCCGCCCATGAAACAGAAGCGCCTGTACGCCAACTACATCCGCGCCATCGCAGCCTGTGCCGTCGTGCAAATGCACAGCATCGGGGTGTACCTGTATCAGTACAACCCGGCCACACCGATGGATGTGAATTTTATCACCTCGGATATTTTTTACGGGCACTTGCGCTGGGCCACTCCCTTTTTCATCATGATCAGCGGTGCGCTGCTGCTGCGCGGCGGGCGCGAGGAGCCGCTCGGGCAGTTTCTCGGCAAACGTCTGCGGCGGGTGCTTGTGCCGTTTGCGTTTTGGGGCACGGTGTATGCGCTGTACCTGTTTCGAGGCGAGTTGTATTTCGGCACCGGGCCGAGCTGGGGGCGGGTCGTGGATGTGATTTTTTACCAGGACATTTATTTCCACCTTTGGTTTATCCCGATGATTGCCGGGCTGTACATCCTGACGCCGGTGCTGCGGGTGTTTACCCGAACAGCCACCCGGGCGGAAGTGGAGTACTATCTGGCGCTGATTCTGTTTTTCAACGCACTCCACCACTTCCTGCCCGGCGTGTTCATCGTCAAGCACTTCGCCTGGTTTGGTTATGTGGGGTATTATCTGCTGGGGTATTACCTCAGCGCGTTTCCCATTGCCTGGAGTTGGAAACGCATTGCTTACCCGCTTGCCCTGCTCATGCCGCTCCTGACGGCTTACGGCACCTGGTGGCTGACGGTGCATCAGGGCACTTACAACGAAACGCTGTTTGTGTATGCCAGTCCGAACGTGCTGCTGATGACGGCGGCACTGTTCCTGTTCCTGAAAGATGTTGACTGGGACACGTTTTCCAACCGCTACCCGCGCGTACACAAGGCCGTCCTGTACATGGCCGAGGTCAGCTACGGGGTGTATTTCGTGCACCCGATCATTCTGGACGTGCTGAAAAACGGCTACATCTTCGGGTTACAGATCAATCCGCACATTTTCTTCAACTACCCCTTGCACCCGGCGATAGCCGGTCCGCTGGTAGCCATACTGGCTATTGCCATGTCGGTGGGCGTTATTACCCTCATGGGCAAATCGGCGACCTTGAAAAAGTGGGTGATGTGAACCTGCCATGTATGCGACCGGGCCGTGGACAAATGCAATCGAACCGGCAAATAGGGCCGGCCCCCTTGTGAATCCGATCCTTTTCCCAAAACCATTGTTTTGGTTTGCTGTTCCGTCCAATATTTTTCGTCCCATGCTCGGCTTCCGCTTTTCCGACTACAAACCCGACCCGAACCAGTCCACCTTCGACCGGCTGTTCAAGATTTTTCAGGAACTGATGCTCTACACCTCCGGCAACGTGTGGGAGTCGCTGGCCTGGCTCACGGAATTGGACAAAGAGTACAAACTCACCACGCCGGAGTACGGCATGGGCGACTTCATCCGCGAACTGGAGGAACGCGGCTACATCCGCCGCGACGGCGACGGGGAGGGAAACATGGGGCCTACGGCCAAACTCGAGATCAGCCTGCGGCAAAAAAGCCTCGACGATATTTTCGGCGACCTCAAAAAAGCCAAAAGCGGCAACCACAACACCGGCTTCATCGGTACCGGCGACGAGTTTACGTCCGACGTGAAACCTTACGAGTTCGGCGACGCCCTCGACAACCTCGCCGTCACCAATTCCCTGCGAAACGCCTACATCAACCACGGTATTGACGAGTTCCGCCTCACACAGGACGACCTGGAAAT
>JAEUUV010000293.1 GCA_016787285.1 Saprospiraceae bacterium
CCTTTGGTCTTGAAAGCCAATTTGTTGGAAAGCGTGTTTGTGAAATGCCCGCAGGGCAACCGTACGGATTAGTGTGCGGTAGCGCACGAAAACGCACGAAGGTAGGTAAAATTGGCAAAGTGCGCCGGGGTTAAAAAACCACAGAGGGGCAGGGGGGCAAAACGTTCGGGTTGTATGCGACAATCTCGCCGTTACCCGCGTCGTTTGTGCCTGCACAGAATCTTCACACATCAAAATCCATCCGTCTATGCGTCACGTCTTCCGCCATTCTGTATTCGCCCCGGTAGCCTTGCTGTTTTTATTGGTTTTGCCTGCGCAAAAGCCCGGCAAAACAGCCCCTCCGCCCGGCACCACTCCGGTGACCGGCTTTTTCATGGACAAACAGGAAATCACCAACCTCGACTACCGGGAGTACTTAGCCTGGCTGGAAATGGTTTTCGGCAAAGACTCTGAGCAGTACCGGCAGGCGCTGCCCGATACCACTGTGTGGCGGGCCGAACTTACCTACAATGAGCCTTTTGTGCTGCACTACTTCCAGCACCCCGCCTACGAAAACTACCCCGTGGTGGGCCTCAGTTATGAGCAGGCCGTGCAGTACTGCGCCTGGCGCACCGACCGCGTGTACGAGCGCGACCTCGTGAAGGCCGGTGTCATCAAATCCTCCAACGTTTGCCTGACGGACGGCAAACCCGACCCCGCTGCTCCTGCATCCAACGCAGCGCAGTATTTTACCACCGAACGCTACCTCGCCGGCGAGTACCTCGGCCTGAAGCCGGACAAAACCATTCCCGTGCCGCGCTACCGCCTGCCGACCGAAGACGAGTGGGAACTGGCCGCCAGCGGCAAACTCGACGCCACACTTTTTCCCTACGGCTACGACCTGTCGGACAAAAAAATAGCCGCTCAATTGCGCAAGGGGCGACACCTGTTTCACACCAAACGCGCCGTGAAATTGCAGAATGGCCCGTACAACCTGAGCGCAGCGCCTGCCGGGTCAGGCTTGCCAAATGCTTATGGTCTGCACAATGCCGTGGGCAATGCCGCAGAAATGATCGCGGAAAAAGGGGTGTGCAAAGGCGGCAGTTACGCGCACCAACTGGAAGAAAGTAAAATCACCGAGCGTATGGCTTATGACAAACCCGCCAGTTGGCTGGGTTTCCGCTGCGTGTGCGTACGGGAGATGCCGAAGTGAGATCAGGGCTGCCGCACCAACCGGTTATTCTCGTCCGGGAACACCGCCACGGGCCGGAAGGTACGGGCTTCTTCGGGCGTCATCAGTGCGTAGGAAATGATGATGACCACGTCGCCCACCTGCACCAGCCTGGCAGCGGCGCCGTTGAGGCACACCACGCCGCTGCCGCGTTCGCCGCGGATGGCGTAGGTTTCGAGGCGGGCGCCGTTGTTGTTGTTCACGATCTGGACTTTTTCCCCTTCCACGATGTTGGCCGCGTCCAGCAGGTCTTCGTCAATGGTGACGCTGCCGATGTAGTTCAGGTCGGCCTGGGTGACGCGTACGCGGTGTATTTTGCTTTTGAAAACCTGGATGAGCATGTCGTTTGGATTGGCTGTAAAAAACAGCGGGACGGTGTTTTGGGTTGCAAAGGTAGGCTCAAGAATGATGAATGATGAATGATAAATGATCAAGGGCGGAACCATCCCGCTGCAAATTCATCATTCATCATTCATCATTCATCATTCTTGGGCCTACCTTTGCGCCCAATTTTTTTCAACCAACGTATGAAACGCACGAAAATCGCCGAAATACTCCGCACCGAACCGGTCAACACCGAAATCCTCGTGAAAGGCTGGGTGAAAGCCTTCCGCAACAACCAGTTCATCGCCCTCAACGACGGCTCCTGCGCCGCCAACCTGCAGGTGGTGCTCGATTTTGAAAATACCGACCCGGCGCTGGTGGAGCGCATCAAATTCGGCGCCGCCATCGGCGCACGCGGCCTGCTGGTGGAAAGCCAGGGCAAAGGCCAGCGCGTGGAGGTGAAAGCCACAGAGATCGAGATTTTCGGCGACTGCGACCCCGAGCAGTTTCCCCTCCAGCCCAAAAAGCAAAGCCTGGAGTTTCTGCGCGAACACGCTCACTTGCGTTTTCGCACCAATACCTTCGCCGCCGTGTTCCGGGTACGGCACGCACTGGCGTTTGCCATCCACAAGTTTTTCAACGACCGCGGATTTTACTACCTGCACACGCCCATCATCACGGCCAGCGATGCCGAGGGTGCCGGCGAGATGTTCCGCGTGACGACTTTGCCGTTAGAAAACATGCCCCGCACCGAAAACGGCGACATTGATTTCGGTCAGGACTTTTTCAAACGCGCCGCCAACCTCACCGTATCCGGCCAGTTGGAAGGCGAACTCGGCGCCCTGGCCCTCGGCGATATTTACACCTTCGGCCCCACCTTCCGCGCCGAAAACTCCAACACCACCCGCCACCTGGCCGAGTTCTGGATGATCGAGCCGGAAGTGGCTTTTGCCGACCTGACCGACAACATGGACCTGGCCGAGGCCATGCTCCAGTATGTGTGCCAATACGCCCTCGAACACTGCGCCGACGACCTGAAAATACTCGAAGAGCGCCTCATCGAGGAAGACAAGGCCAAGCCGCAGGATCAGCGCGCGCCCATGAACCTGACGGACAAACTGCGCTTCGTGGTCGAAAACCAGTTCCAGCGCCTCACCTACACCGAGGCGATTGATATTCTGAAAAACTCGAACCCGAACAAAAAAGGCAAATTCCAGTATCCCATCGAGGGCTGGGGCGCCGACCTGCAAAGCGAACACGAGCGCTATCTGGTAGAAAAACACTTCCAGAAGCCGGTCATCCTGACCAACTACCCGGCTGCGATCAAGGCGTTTTACATGCGGCTGGACGAGGGCTGCGAACCCGGCCGCGAGACTGTGTCGGCTATGGACATCCTGTTTCCCGGCATTGGCGAAATCGTGGGCGGATCGCAACGGGAAGAGCGCCTTTCGGTGCTGACCGAAAAAATGCAGGCCATGCACATTCCCGAGGAAGAACTGTACTGGTACCTCGACACCCGCCGTTTCGGCTCCTGTCCACACGCCGGCTTCGGCCTCGGATTTGAGCGGCTGGTGCAATTCGTGACCGGCATGGGCAACATCCGCGACGTGATCGCCTTCCCGAGATATCCCGGCAGCGCTGAATTTTAATTGCCTGCGGATTTATCCGTGTGACGGGGCGGATTCAATTCATGTGAAACGTCTCCACCTTGCGCTGAATGACCGCCCGCGACGCATAAATCAGGATGTGCGCCAGAATGCTGAACAGCAGGATCAGGCCCAACTCCAGTTTGGACAACAACAGGAAACTGGCCATGGATTTTTGTGAACCGGCCAGTATGTCCTTGCCGATTTCCGACTGAATGTGGTTCAGTTCACTGAGGCTCCGGGTGGCGGCAGTGAAATACCCGAGGGCTTCCTGCCGGTACA
>JAEUUV010000264.1 GCA_016787285.1 Saprospiraceae bacterium
TTGCCGACGAAGCCAAGCCGGAGATTCTGGCGGCTGCGCCGAAAGCGAAGTAGGGGAGGCTGATGGTTATTGGTAAATCCGCGTTCCGCCCGATAGGGAAGGACGCGGATTTTTTTGTCCGGGATTAGTTAAAAACGGAGAATATCCAGATATGAGCGAGCGCTAGCGGGTACTTTTGATTTTCTATTTTGAAATTCAATCACCACAACCGATATGTTTTTACTCCGCCGTTTGCCCGTCATCCCGACCTGTCTCACCTGTCTTTTCATTTTTTTTATCCCGTCTTGGTGTGCCGCCGCTTCAGCACCCAACATTGCCATTTCCGGCGCACATCTCGCAAGCAACACCGGCCCCCTTTGTGCCGGCGACTCCGCGGCCATTCAACTTTACGTCAACAACCTCGGCTCTACTCCGATCACGCTGGACTCGCTGAAAATAGCGGTCACCATCAATTCGGTTTTTTACAAAACCATAACCTGGCGAGGACCGCTTGTGGTGGCGCCGTTTCCGGCCCAAATAATTGGATTGGAGAAAGTACCCGTTCCTGCCACCGTAAACGATGTCGTGCTGAAACTTATCGAGGCAAACGGCGAACCTGTTCCTGCAGAGACTTTTACCCGCACAGATATACAAATATGGCAGGGCTTGAGCGGGGAATATGCTTTGGGACCGAACAGTACGCAATTCCCGAATTTCAAGTCGGCATTCAATGCCCTGGAAAAATGGGGCGTGTGCGGGGCGGTAACCTTCCTGGCCGAGCCGGGGGATTACGAATCCGGTACTTTGCTGGACCTCAACGGGTTCCCTGGAGCCGGCATTTCCAACCCGATCACATTTGCCGCCGAAATACCGGGTACTGTCCGGATATTGGGACTGGTTTCGTTGTCGGACGCACCCGGATTCACATTGCGTAACCTCAGTGTGGAAAGCAATGGCGCTCCGGCGGTTTCCCTGCAAAACTGCAACAATTTCCTGCTCGACCATTGCACGATCCGGGTGACCAACAGCAGCGGGGTTTCCATTACTCAAAATGCCGATGGTTTTAAAATGGCGAATTGCCGGGTGGAAACCTCCGGCGCGGCAATCAATGCCAACGTAAACCCGGGCGAACCGACGCGCAGCGGCTGGGAAATCCGGGGCTGTACGTTCGAGCGGCTGAACGGCGGCAACACCCAACTGAGCCTGGGCAATTTGCAGGACGGCGTGATCGCCAACAACGTCATCACAGGCTACCTAACGGTCGGAGGGCCTTCGCTCCGCTTCACCGGAAACCGGATGGTGGATTATTCCGGTGACCAAACACAAAACGTGGGCGCTTCCATCGAATCCAGAAAGGCTTTTATTGCCAACAACGTACTGGCCGACCCCGGCTCGCAGTTGCCGCTCTTTGAAATCTGGGTGGACTCTACCAGCGAAATCGAACTATACCACAACACGGTTTTTCGGGAGTACCCGACAACGGCGGTGACCATCCGGAAGACGGGGCCATTCCCGTTGGGTACGGTTACGGCGTACAACAACAATTTCGTCAACCTCGGCACCGGTATGGCTTTTCATGCCGACTGCAAAACGCTTGTTTCCCAAAACAACAACTACTACGCCGCACACGGCAATCCGGCTGCCTGGCACAACGGAAATACCTACCCCGGTAATACCTGGCAAAATGTGTGGAAACAAGACACTGCATCGGTCTATTTGGATCCCGATTTTGTATTCAACAGCGATTACCTGCGTTTTGAAAATACAAGTTTGGCCGACGGCGGCCTGACCCTGTTGTCCATAGTCCCCGACGATGTTTTCGGCGAGCAGCGCGACGCGGCGCCCGATCTCGGCGCGGCGGAGTCTTTCGGCGCGGTGGGCGATCTGACCATTGCCGACGTTCAGGATGGCGCCGGCAACTGCCACGGCATACCCGAGGTGCGGGTAAAAATCACCAATGTGCAGTCGGTGCGGCCCGCCACCTATTCGGCACAAATAAACTGGTCGGTACAAGGCGTCGCACAAACGCCATACGAGTGGACGGGCGCTCTGGCGCCGGGCGACACCTCGGACTGGATTACCATCGGGCGGCATTTTTTCGACTATGCCGGCGAAGAACTCCGGGTGAGCGTGGCACACCGGTATGATGTGCAATCCACCAACGATACTCGCGTGCTTCCACAGCAGCGGCGACCCATGGGCGGGGTTTATACCATCGGTGCAAACAAAGCAGATTTTCAGACCCTTGCCGACGCGGCTGCGGCACTGCGTGCGATGGGTATGTGCGATGCAGTGGAATTGCAGTTTCAGTCGGGCCGGCACGATGCAGTTTGTACCGTAGACAGCATTCCCGGCAATTCAGTATTGCAGCCTCTCACGATCACATCGCTAGCCGGGCACCGGGATTCGGCGGTTTTGGATGATGTACTCAAATTCAACTCGGGAGGTGGTTTACATTTGCTTCCGGCCTATATTAATGTGCAGGAGATTTCACTGCGGTTGGGTCTTGCGCTTAACCACTTCACTACGGCTCGTTTGTATCGGTGTAATATGATAGATTTGGTTTCCGGGGTTTCTTCGGGCGACTCCCTTACGATAGAAGGGTGTTTTATCAAACCCATCGCTTCTTATGCAATTCACACCGATCAGGATACCAGACTCGTATTTCGAAATAACATTGTTGAAAACGGGATGCCTCCTAATAGCTCTTTCGATCCCAATTTACAAGTTTATATGATCGGTTTTGAACAGGCCGTCGTTGAACATAATACCTTCCGCTATCGTACCGGGATATATGCCCGTTTAGGGCGGGGAAGCCGGATATTGAACAACTGGTTTCAGGATATCGGAGTCTCTGCCATTGATGGACAGTTTGAAGGCACAGCCGACGAGCCGGTCTGGATTGCCAATAATATTTTTTGTAGCTACTCCGATGACATGGTTGACGCCATGCTGACGATGCAAGTTTCCAATTGGGTACGGGTATATCACAACACATTTTTTTCGGGCACACCACCGGTAATTACCTCCCACTCTGTCGGAATTCGGGCCATACATGTGGAACCTCTGGACATTCAGAATAACCTGTTTTCGAATCTGAGAGTCGCCTATGACTTCTGGCCGGATGAGGAGTGGGTGACCACAGACTATAACCGCTTCGACAATTCGGGAATTCACCTGACGGGATCGGGACTGATTGTGCCAATGAGCCTGAGCGCCTGGCAGAACGCCACCGGCTTAGACCTGAACAGCGCCTACGCCGACCCGCTGTACCAATACGAAGTAGACGGCACCGGGTACGACCTGCACCTGGCGGCGGTGGACAGCCTGCTGCCGCGTGTGCCAAACTACCTGCCGGAAATCCCGTTCGATGTGGATTACGAATACCGCGACCTCCTGACACCCTGCGCGGGCGCCGACGAGGCGGGAAGTCTTCCTCCCGATGCATTTGTGTGGCCCGGCGATGCCAACGCAGACAAGACCGTCAACCACCTCGACTGGCTGTATGTGGGCCTTGGCGCCGGGCAACAACTCGCCGGCCCTGACCGCGCCGACCAGTCCATCACCTGGGCGCCGAAACTTGCGCAAAACTGGCCGGCAACAATCGCCGGCATCAATGCCAAACACAGCGACAGCGACGGGAGCGGCGACATCACCGCAGCCGATACCCTTGCCATCGTGCAGAATTTTGCCCGAATCCACTTTTTTGCCGGTATCGAAGACCGGGCCGACGTGCGGTTGGTGTTCAAAAACATCCCCCCGGTCATCAAACCCGGCGAAGCAGTTTCGGTAGACGTTCACCTCGAAGATGCCGCCGGGCTTCCGGTTAATTTGTACGGTATCGCGCTCACCATTGGTTTCCAGCCGGCGCCGGTATCTCCCGACAGCCTCACATTCGAGCCGGTGGCAGGTTGGTTGGGCATACCGGGAGTGGACCTATGGACGTCATCCTGGGCACTGGAGCACCCGACGGCGCTGCAAGTAGCCATGACCCGCACCGACGGCGCCAATGCTGCGGGTTCCGGTCGAATCGGTACCCTGCGGTTTGTGCCCACCGCTGGGTCAAGCGCCGATTCATTTCAGATTTTTGCCCGCAACGATCTGGCACTGACAAACGACGGACAACAAGTGCCCGTAAGCAACGGAACCGGTGTATTTTCGTACACGAGCAATTTGAGTTCGTCTCTGTTTGCCGAAAGGCCATTGGAGATACTTCCCAACCCGACATCCGAGACAATTCAAATTACGCTGCCACCCATGTCGGGCAGTCAATTGATTATTTTCGATCTGTCAGGCAAAGTTGTATTCCAAAACACGGACTTGAGCGGTAGCCGGACAACCGTCGAAATCGGGCATTTTCCCGCTGGATTGTACCAGGTATTGCTGAGCGGAGGAGCGGAGGTATGGGTTGGGCAATTTGTGAAGCAATAAGGCTTAAGTTCACCGCCACTGAATTTTTTTAGCCGTTGGGCTGTTCCCCGTTTACCTATGGATTAGTCCCTTAGTGAATACGCTCAGCGTCTCCGGCGGGAATGCTATTTCCTCCAACCAGAAACCTCCAACCGGAAACCCTCCAACCTTTTTTTACCTTTGCGCCCATGAATACAGAACGCTCCCTCAAACTTTACAACAGCCTTTCCGGCAAAAAAGAAATTTTCAAACCCCTGCACGAGGGCCACGTCGGCATGTACGTGTGCGGCCCCACCGTGTACTACGATGTCCACCTTGGCAACTGCCGCACCTTCGTCAGTTTTGATATCATGTACCGCTACCTGCTCCACCTCGGGTACCGGGTGCGCTACGTGCGCAACATCACCGACGTAGGCCACCTCACCGACGACGGTGAAGACCGCATGGCCAAAGGCGCCCGGGTGGCCCAACTGGAACCGATGGAAGTGGCGCAGAAATACACCGTGGGTTTCCATGACATGATGCGCGCATTCAACACCCTGCCGCCCAGCATCGAGCCGCGTGCCACGGGGCATATTCCCGAACAAATCGAAATGGTGCAGGACATCATGGCCCGCGGCTACGGCTACGAGCGCAACGGCTCGGTGTATTTCAACGTGCGTAAATTCGATCAGGAAAACCCCGGCGTGTACGGCCACCTCTCGGGCCGCGTGCTGGACGAACTGCTCGTCGAAAGCCGTGACAACCTCAAGAGTCAGGACGAAAAAGACGACCCCGCCGATTTCGCTATCTGGATGAAGGCCCGTCCGGGTGACATCATGGTGTGGAAAAGCCCCTGGTCGGTCGGTTTTCCCGGCTGGCACCTCGAATGTTCGGCCATGAGCACCAAGTACCTCGGCCAAACCTTCGATATCCACGGAGGCGGCAACGACCTGAAGTTTCCGCACCATGAGAACGAAATCGCCCAAAACCACGGCGCCTGCGGCTGCGCACCGGCTAAATTCTGGCTGCACACCAATATGCTGCTTCTGGAGGGCAAAAAAATGAGCAAATCGGAGGGCAACTTCATCACCCCCGTGCAGATGTTCACCGGCGACAGCCCGTTCATCAGCAAGGCCTACACGCCCATGATGTTGCGGTTTTACATGCTCCAGGCGCACTACGGCAGCCAATTGGACATCACCGACGAGGCGCTGCTGGCTGCGGAAAAAGGCTACCGCAAATTGATGGAAACTAACAAGGTGCTGCAGGGGTTGCCCGCCGACGCGACCGCCTATGACGGCTCCGAAAGCGAACACGACCGCGCCATTCTCGCCCTTATTGAGGATGCCTACGCGGGCATGGACGACGATTTCAACACCGCCGTAGCGCTGGCCTGCCTGAACGAACTGGGCAGCTACGCACACAAATTGGCCAATAAACAACTCGACGCCTCCGCTGTGTCGCCCTGGGTGCTCGAACGCCTGAAAACGGTGTTCAATACCTTCATTTTCGATATTTTCGGCCTTCAGGACGAAAGCGATGCCGCCGGTGACGAAGGCACTGTGGACGGCCTCATGGCGCTCATCCTCGACATCCGCGCCAACGCACGCACCCAAAAGGACTGGGGTACCAGTGACAAAATTCGCGACGGCTTAGCCGCCGCAGGTATTGCCGTGAAAGACGGGAAAGAGGGCACGTCGTGGGCGAAAAACTAAACACCATGTCCGACTTCATAGACACCTACCGCGACATCATTGTCCAGATCGCCACACCGTACAGTACGGGCACGGGTTTTTTTCTGAAAGACCGCGGGCTGATCGTGACCAACCACCACGTCGTGGAGGGCAACCGCGAGGTCGTCATCGAAGGGGCGCGTTTCAAAAAACAACTGGCTACGGTGCGCTACGCCGACCGCAAGTACGACCTGGCCTTTCTCGACGGCCCGACCAACGGCCCCGAACTGCCGGAGGTGCAACTCGGGGTGGGCAAAAATCCCCGGGAGCGCGATCCGGTGACGGCCATCGGCCACCCGTTCGGGCTGAAATTTTCGGTCAAAAGCGGCATCATTTCCAGTGCCCGCGAGGTGATGAACAACATCCCCTACCTGCACATTGACGCTGCGCTCAACCCCGGCAACTCCGGCGGTCCGCTGGTGGACAACGACGGCGACGTGATCGGCGTCAACACGTTCATCATCCAGAACGGCGACAACATCGGCTTTTCGCTGCCGGTGCATTTTCTGAGCGACTCGCTGGAAGATTTCCTCAAAACCTCGGCGGACAACGCCTGCCGCTGTTCGGCCTGCTCCAATGTGGTGTCGGAAAAAACCGTGGACAAGGGTTTCTGCTCCTTCTGCGGAAACCGTGTGCAACTGCCCGGCTCTGTGGACGAGTACCTGCCCACCGGCGTGCCGCGCACCATCGAGGCGCTCATCACCAAAACCGGCCACGACGTACAACTCAGCCGCAGCGGCCCCAACTGCTGGGAAATCCAGCAGGGCAGCGCCAAAATCAACATCACCTACCACGACAAATCCGGCCTCATGGCTGCCGATGCCGTGCTGTGCCAGTTGCCCAAAGAAAACATCAAGCCGCTGTACGAGTACCTCCTTCGGGAAAACTTCAGCACCGAGGCGCTCACCCTCTCCGTACACGAACAGGACATCCTGCTCTCCCTCATCATCTACGACCGCTACCTGAACGAGGAAACCGGTATGCAGGCCTTGCAGCGCCTGTTTGAAAAAGCCGACTACTACGACAACGTGCTCGTGGAGCAGTACGGGGCGCAGTGGCCGACGGGGGCGGAGGGGTGAGATAGCCGACGGAGCGAATGCATGAGAATTTTTACCCCTCCGTTTCTTGCGAGCGCCGAACGGAGCGCATACCTTTCGCGTGCCAAACCAACATCCAATGGCGGCGCTACCGGACGAAAAAAGTGGATGCGCCGCCCCAATGTTTTCGGCTGTAGTTTCAGAGGCGAAGGATGGTTTGGATGAAGTGGCAGAACTACTATTGTCCACGATATGGGAAAAAAGAATTTACCTCGTCTAAGCACCTTCGACCTGAAGGTGTGGCTGCCTGCCAGTATCGTAAGCGCAGTTGCTTTTTACCTGCTTTTTTATACGAATGACGACGCTCCTATTGCGGGACGGATTTTCAAGAGCCTGTTGTGGGGGGGCGCAGCATTTGGCATCGCAGTATCATGGCTCGCCTCAATGTGCTGGAACATCGGTATTGCCCTGCTCAACCGAAAAAGCGGAAGTGTGCTTGACGCCGTCCAGTGCGGGGCCGGCTATCACGAATGGACGGGATGGAGGTATGTAGCCAAAGGGCGTTGCGAGCAAAGGCGCAACTGCCCGATTTGCGGGGAAGAAGAGGAGCAGGTAGCGCACGACATGGGCGACTTTCACTACGTCTGTGTGGCCACGCTCGCCGGTATGCCCGAGCATACTGGAAGGTTTGAGACCTTGCTAAGCGACCGCTTCAGCCAATCGGATATCCGGGAGTTTTGTTTCAAAAGCAAGATAGACCCGGAGAATCTCGAAGGGGATTCCAAAATCGAAAACATCCAGAGCCTCATCGCTTGGCACAACAAAAAAAGAGAAATCGGAACCTTGATTGACGCGCTGAAAAACTACCGTGCCGATATCTCCGACGACCTGGAACGCATATTCCCTACCAACCTTAAAAGAAGCACTTCCTCAACGGCGGACATTTGTGAACTACATGCCCATTGTGCCCGTTGCGGGCACATCGAGGAAGAAACCGGACACCTGTACAGCGAATGGTCCAAGGGGAGTGACGACAATTGCGACTTCACCCGTATCTGTGAGCGGTGCGACGAAGAAGACAGCAAGACCGAACACAAATGGAGTGCGCCGCAATACATCAACGCCATTTCATGCAGGCAAGAAAAGATATGCATCGTTTGTGGCGCAAAAGAAAGTGAAGGCGTTGAACATCAGTATGTAGAACACCAAGAGCAAACCCCAGGCGGGCGCACGGTGAAAGTTAAAATTTGCAGCAGGTGCGGTGACAGATTTTGACCGCACGATACCCAGTAGCCCAAAACACAACGCAACATGAACAGAATTGAAATTTATGAGACCCTGAAAAAACGGTACAACGACTCCGAATTCAAGGAGATGTGTTTTTCCCTTGGCATTGACTACGAAAATCTTGGCGGAGCTACGCGCAATGACAAGATGCTCGAACTGGTAATGCTCCTCGAGCGCCGCGAACGGCTGCCCGAGATCATCCACATCCTGTCGCCTCAACGGGCAACGCCCCACGCACAGCATCCTGCTTTTTTACAACAGGCCAAATCAAAAATCGCCGCAGGGGAACTCGAAGAGGCCCTCCAAATCATGCTGAACAACGTGAGCAGCGGTAGCGCACTGGAAAAAAGTCTCCTGCAAGTCTCCGGCCGCTTCAACCTCTACAAAAAAAGCGTAACCGCCGGACTGCTCAGCCCTGCCGATAAATTGCTACAAGAAAACACCCTGCTTGCCAACCTGCTTGAAGTAGTGGACATGGCAGATTGAACCGGACGTTTTGGGGCGGCAGCGCATCAAACATCAATATTGCATTCCTATGGCTCTTTTCAATCTTTTCAAAAAAACGCCTCCGCCCCCGTCCGGCCCCTACCGCGACGAGGGCACCAACCAGATTTACCAGTTGCTCTTCAGCGACAACGCCGAGCTGTACCGAAGCAGCCTGTCGGAACCCTACCCGTACCCGTTCGACATCCTGTTGTCGCCAAGCAGCAGCATCGCCGACCTGCAAAAAGTCGCGGACGACGGCTCCACCGAAGCCCGGGCCAAAATCCTGGCGTACAACCTGCAAATGGCCCGCAGCCACAAGCCCGCCAACAAGGAACTGCTGGGCGTTATCGTGGAGGTCGGAATGGAGGGCGGACTGGATACCTTGGCCGCGTACAGCGACCACACGGCCCGCTATATCAATTACACCGGCAGCATGATCATTTGGGACAACCACGACGACGCGACTGCCGGCCAACTGATCGAAGACCTGTTTGCTAAAAGCCGGGAAATCGTCAGCAAAATCGGCCCTTGGGACAACCCGCGCAGACCCGCCCCCGCGCAAGGCATGGTGCGGATTTCGTTTCTCGTTTCCGACGAACTGTATTTCGGCGAAGGCCCGATCCAAGTGTTGTTCAACGACCCGATGGCCAACCCGGCGCTTATGAGCGCTACGGCACTCATGCAGTTTTTGACCAACACGGCGATGAATAGCCGGTCGTGAGGGGATGCCTAAGCATCTATCCCCACAAACGTATCAAAGTTGCTTCGATCTATCCGGCTGGTTTCGCTGCCCGGATACGCTTCCAGAAACGCGTTCGGGAAACGCGGCGGTTTTTGCTGTGCCTGCCACTTGAACTCGAAGGCGTTCAGTTTCCCGTTCGCTTCCTCCACGTAGTCTATTTCCTGTTGGGTAGTGGTGCGCCAGAAGTAGGTGTTGCACAGGTAATCGGCGTAGGTGTTCCGTTTTTTGCGCTCGGCGATCAGAAAGTTTTCCCAGAGCGCGCCGGTATCCGCCCGCAACGACAGCGGCGAGAAGTTTTTCAGGATGGCGTTGCGAATGCCGTTGTCGTAGAAATAGATTTTGCGCCCTTTTTTGATTTCGTTCCGGGCGTTCCGGCTAAGCGACGGTAGCCGGAACAGCACGAAGGATTGTTCCAGCAAGTCCACATATTTTTCTACCGTTACCGGGTCGGCTCCTATGAGTTGGGCGACCTCGTTGTACACCACCTCGCTTCCCGATTGCAGTGCCAGCGCCTGTAGCAGTTTGACCAAAAGCGCCGGTTTTTTCACTTGTTCATAGGTAAGCAAGTCTTTGTACATCAGCCCGTCGCTGAGATCGTTCAGGATTTTTTGTGCCTGTTGCGGTTCGCTTTGTACCACTTCCGGGTAGTACCCGTACAGCATGCGGTGCTCAAGCAGGGCGTGTTCCGTCAGGTATCCGTGGTGGTTGCACATTTCCGCAAACGAAAGTGGGTAGAGCGGAAACTCGAACTTTCTGCCCGTCAGGCTTTCTTTGGTTTGCGCAGCAAGGTCGAGGGAAGAAGAACCGGTCACAAAGAGCTGCACCTGCGGGGCATGATCGGTAATGAGTTTGAGCATCAGTCCGGCATTGACAAAGCGCTGGGCTTCGTCAATGACGACCACTTCATTTTGCCCGATGAGCGCCAGCATACGTGCCAGCGAAATATTGTCCAGCAGCGCACGTGCTTCCGGGTCGTCGCCGGTCATCCAGAGCACTTTTCGGTCGAGGCTTTGCGTAATAAGCCGGACCAGCGTGGTTTTTCCCACTTGCCTGGGGCCGATCACAATAATCGCCTTGCCCCGGCCAAGCCATCTCCGGATGCTGTCACCCTGTTTGCGCGGTATCATGTTTTTTCAGGCAATTTTAGCGCACTTCAAGGTTCAAATCAAAAAAAAAGATCATTATTTTTGATTTGAATCGAAAATAATCAAAACTGCCCGTCCGCGCCGCCGCCGCCGAACTGCCCACCGCCGAGCGACGCGTCTTTGTTGGGCGCCGGGGCCGGCTGCTGCGCGAGGTGTTGCGCGATGAGTTGCTGTTCGATTTCCTGCAACAGGGTTTTGTCCGCATCCGCGTCGTAGGTGTACACGCCTTTGGTTTTCCGCAAATGCCGGATGGAAAAATACGCCACCGCGAACAGTACCGCCCCGCCGAGCACCGCCGCCCAGGCCAACGGCATCACGTGGAAATACGCCCGGTAGGTGAACACCGCCACCGCGACACATCCCAGGCCCACGTCCAGCATCAGGCGGTCCTTTCGGCGCAGACCGAAGTAGAGGTATGCGAGCGGTACCGCAAACGTGAAAATCCAGAAAAACCAGGCTATTGGCGGCTGTTCTATCTGAAACCATCCATATCCAGCCTGCTGCACCACCCAGTAGTTGCCGCTGACGTAAAAAAGCACGATTGCCAGTAGCTCCAGTACGGCCAACGCGCTGTGCCAATGCCGCCAGGCGTAGCGGCTCTGACCGTGCCGAGCCAAAAAATACACGCCGCCGGCAAACAGCATACCCGCGAACGGCATGGCAAACAATGCCAGTTGAGGCGATTTCATCAGAAGCAGCATCAGGATCATCAGGGCGTAGCCGAACGCCGCGGCAGTCATCAGCCGGTCGAGGTAGCGAATGCTGCCCACTACCAAAAACGGCAAGGTCACGCAGGCGTAGTCTAAGGGTTGGGAGCCGCTCGGCATCAACATGTACAGGCCGCCGAGCAGCAACGAAGTGCCGAAATAAAGCAGCATATCGTCCACGCCGCTTCCGTAGTGTCTCGCCGAACCGATGATCCACAACTCCAGCATCAGGAATAAAACCAACCCGAAGAACAAACACAACAGTGCAAAGCCGGTTTCCGAATTCAAATCGCTGATCAGAGCGCCAAGACCCAATGCGGCGGACAAGAGTACCAGCGTAAAAATGGCCAGCCCGATGCGCACAAATACATTCGGGGAATAAAACCCGGACTTGTGCTGTGCCTGCACCGCCAGCCATTGTTCTTCGGACAACAAACCCTGCCGGCACCATTCCTGGGCGGCATCGCGGATCAGCAGGGCGTCCAGCCCCGCGCGGTCGTAAGCAATCATGGCGCGTCGGTTTTGATGAATCGTTTGTAGTTAAGCAGAAAAACAATCACACCGGCGCAGGACAGGATGAAGTACAGCAGGTAAAACATGAAGTCCATGTCCGTGACATAGTTGAGCAGCATGTATGTGAACCCGATGTAGCCATACAGCACCGCTACGGTTAGAAAGTAAAGCGAGGCCCGCGTGCGGGCATACCAGATGAAAAACCCGACCGCTACGCACAGCATCGGAAAGTAGAGCAGGGGGCGATCCAGTGCCATCATTCCCGACAGGCAGGCGATCATGCCGATATGCACGCCGAAATTGAGGTACGTGATGGAAAAGTGTTTTTTGAAATCGCGGAGTTCACTCAGAAACGGCACGGCAGAGAGCAGCACGCACAGCAAAATGCCGGTGTTCACGATGGTTTCGCTGTTGAAATCGTTGTGGGCAAGCAGGTCTTGCGGCGTCACGGCAATTCCCAGCCAGGAGGCCAGCGCCGTGATACCCAGCGAGAGTACACCCCGGTTGTCGAGTCGGTAGGCCAGCCCGAAAAACAGCACCATCGGAATGAAAGTGGCCAGACCGTAGCGCGTCCCGAAAATCTGGTACTGGTACTGCCAGTAGCCTTCCATGACCAAAAACAGCAGACAGCCCAACAGTAGCACATAGTCGTAGTACGGGGTAGGACTTTCCGTCTCGCCCGGGGAAAAGGGTTGCCGGCGCCGGTAGGCATACCAAAAGCAGGTTGCACTGACCGCCCCGATCAGGGCAATGAGCGCAGCATGGCCGACGCTGTCAATGTTCTGGTAAATCAGGTATCCCAGACCGAGGTTCAGCAGGAGCACCCCGAGGTACAGCAGCGTTTTGAGTTCCCAGTGCAGGGAGAACGGGCGGGCGGACTCAAAGCGCTCGATTCGGGTCGCGTCGTCGGGTGTAATGAGCTCCAGTTGCAGAAGCAGGCGAAGGAAGTGCGGGTGCATGAGCAGGTGTTTTCCGGTCAAATGTAGGGAAAATACCCTCAATGCGCCTCCAGCCAATTCTCCCCTACGCCCATTTCCACTAAAATCGGCACCCGCAAGTTCGGTATCGCAGTAGCCATTTTTTCCTGAATGATGGGCCGTAGCGCGTCCAGTTCGTCCTTGTGGACATCGAACACGAGTTCGTCGTGTACCTGCAGGATCATGCTGGAGCGGAGCCGGTGTTCGCGCATGGCTTTCCAGATGTTGACCATCGCCACCTTGATCATGTCGGCTGCCGTGCCCTGAATGGGCGTGTTGATGGCCATGCGTTCGGCCATGCTGCGGTTCATGCCGTTCTGGCTGTTGATGTCGCGCAGGTAGCGGCGGCGGCCCAGGAGGGTTTCCACGTAGCCGTGTTTGCGGGCGAATTCGACGGTGGTGTCCATGTAGTGCTTCAGCCCGCGGTACTGGGCGAAATAGTTGTCTATGATCTCTTTGGCTTCGGCGCGTTTGATGCCGAGCTGGTTGCTGAGGTTGGTGGCCCCGGCGCCGTAGATGATGCTGAAATTCACTGTCTTGGCTGCGCGGCGCTGCTCGGGCGTGACTTGCTCCAGCGGCACGCCGAACACGCGGGCTGCCGTAGCCTGGTGGATGTCATGATTGAGTTGGAAGGCTTCGAGCATCGCTTCCTCGTGGCTGATCTCGGCGATCAGGCGCAGTTCGATCTGCGAGTAGTCGGCAGAGAGCAGGACGTGGTCGGCGTCGCGGGGGATAAACGCTTCACGCACCCGACGCCCCTCCGGCGTGCGGATGGGAATGTTTTGCAGGTTGGGGTTCTGGCTGCTTAGGCGACCGGTAGCGGCCAGCGCCTGGTTGAACGACGAATGCACACGCCCCGTGCGCGGGTTGATAAGCGCAGGCAGGGCCTCCACGTAGGTGCTGCGCAGTTTGGCCAGGGTGCGGTGTTGCAGGATGTCGGCGCACACGGGATACTCGGCGGCAAGGGCGGACAGAATCTCTTCGTCCGTGGAATACTGGCCGCTTTTCATTTTTTTGCCGGGGTAGGGCAGTTTCAGCCGGTCGAAAAGCACCTCGCCTACTTGCTTGGGGCTGGAAACGTTGAACGTGAGTCCCGTCTCTTCGAGCACTTTGCGCTCCAGCGCTTCGATATTCCCGAGGAGTTCTTTGGAGTATTCGTTCAGGAATTCCTTGTCAATGCGCACGCCGGCGAATTCGAGGTCGGCCAGCACCTTTACGAGCGGGGTTTCGACTAAATGGAACAGATTGCCGAGGCTTTTTCCGCCGGCTTCCAGTTTGGGTTCGAGGTAGTTTTTCAACTGAAGCGTGATGTCGGCATCCTCGGCGGCGTATTCCTTGATTTGCTCCAGCGGGACGTCGCGCATGGAACCCTGCGTGCTGCCTTTTTTCCCGATCAGGTCTTCGATTTTCACCGGAGCATAGTCGAGGCAGGTTTCCGCGAGGTAGTTCATGTTGTGCCGCATTTCCGGCTCCAGCAGGTAGTGGGCGATCATGGTATCCCAGAACGGGCCGCGCAGATCCACGCCGTAGTTTTTCAGCACGATGGCGTCGTACTTCAGGTTCTGGCCGATCTTCTCGATGGTTTCGTTTTCAAAAACGGGTCGGAATTCTTCCACGATAGCCTGCGCTTCGTCGCGGTCGGCGGGCACGGGCACGTACCAGGCCTCGTGGGGTTTGAAGGAAAAGGAAAAACCTACGAGGTCGGCTTGGGTGGCTTCGAGCGCGGTGGTTTCGGAATCGTAGCAGATGGCGGGGCGGCTGTGCAGGAGTTTGACCAGTTCGGCGCGCTGCTCAGGCGTGGCGGCTACGTGGTATTCGTGGTGGGTGTTGGCGATGTTTCGGGAGCCGCGGCGGAAGTCAACCCCACCTCCGGCCCCTTCCCCAAAGGAGAGGGGAGCAGATTCCGCGTTGTCGCTTGACTCCGCATTGTTTTCTCCAAACAGATCTCCTTGTATGCCGCCTTGAGCACTTATCGTTTTTTTCTTTCCGCTTTTAGGAACCTCCAAGGTTCCAGAGGGCATGCCCCCCTCCCCTCGGGGGTTGGGGTTGGGGCCGGCCAGCGGATGTTTCAAAATATCATTGGCCAGCGTACGGAATTCCAGTTCCTTGAAAATTTCCATCAGTTCCTCGCGGTTGAACGGCTCGATCTCGAAAAACTTGTCGTCGAAGGTCACCGGGGCGTTGGTGTCAATGGTGGCGAGCCACTTGGAAAGCGTGGCTTTTTCTGCGTGGTTTTTCACGATTTCCTGCTGTTTGCCTTTGAGTTTGTCGGCATTGGCAAGCAAGTTTTCTACGGTATCAAATTCTTCGAGCAGTTTGGTGGCGGTTTTTTCGCCGATTCCGGGCAGGCCGGGAATGTTGTCCACCGAGTCGCCCATGAGACCGAGCATGTCTATGACCTGATCCACGCGCCGGATGCCCCAGCGTTCGCAAACCTCCTTGACGCCCCAGATTTCCACGTCATTGCCTTGCCGGCCGGGTTTGTAGAGGAAAATATGTTCGTCCACGAGTTGGCCGAAGTCCTTGTCGGGGGTCACCATGTACACATCGTAGCCGGATTTTTCGGCCTGTTTGGCCAGCGTGCCGATCACGTCGTCGGCTTCGTAGTTGGGCACGATGAGCACGGGGATGTTCATGGCACGCACGATTTTCTCCACCCAGGGAATGGCAAACGTGATGTCTTCCGGCTGTGCTTCGCGGTTGGCTTTGTACAGTTCAAACTCCGCATGGCGGAAGGTGCCGCCATGAGGATCGAACACCACTGCCAGGTGTGTGGGTTTTTCCTTTTGTATCATGTCCCACACGGTGCGCATGAAACCCTGCACAGCCGACACGTTCCAGCCTTTGGAGTTGATGAGCGGGCGGGTAATGAAGGCGTAGTGGGCGCGGTAGATGAGCGCGTGGCCGTCGAGGAGGAAGAGTTTTTTCATGAATTTTTTCGATTGATCCGATTGGTTCGATTGATCCGATTGGTTCGATTGGTTCGATTGGTTCGATTGATCCGATTGGGTGACTTCCGCAAAGGTTTGATTTTTTCAGGGCCAATTCTCCAAGGTTTGATCCAAACGTTTGTGGGCTTCTTCGCGAACGAGTTTTTCCAATGCCGCAAAATCCTTGAGTTCAAACGTTGGGGCAATTTGCCCGTGTTCCAGCAGACTGATGCGGTCGCAGACGTGGGTGAGGGTGTGCAGGATGTGAGAAGAAATGAGGGTGATGCCCTTGTTGTTTCTTCGCCGTCGGATGACGGCCATCATCATTTCATTGCCGGCCAGGTCCACGCCATTGAACGGCTCGTCGAGGATCAGAATGGGGCGGTCCTGGAGCAATACGCCGATGAAGGCCAGTTTTTTTTGCATGCCGGTGGAATAGCCGTCAATCAGGTCGTCGAGGGGCAGATCGAAGAGTTTGTTCCAGGTTTCGATTTGTTGCGGTTCGTCCCGAATCAGGCGCAGGTACTCCACGCCTTTCAGATACGGGTAGAAATAAGGTGCGGTTTCGAGGTAGGCCGTTTGGCGTTTTTGCACCGGAGCGCCTTGCCAGGTGATAGCGCCGGCGGGTGCGGGCAGCCAGTTGGCGATCAGGCGGAACAGGGTTGTTTTCCCGGCGCCGTTCCGGCCTAGAATTCCATGAATTTCACCTTCGGGCACGTTCATGGAGAGGTTTTTTAATACCTGATTTTTCCCGTAGGAATAGGTCGGTTGATGTATGGTGAGCATGTTATCCAACCAGGTTTGTCAATTTTTTTTGCGCCCGATACACCGCCCGGGCAGCCATCGGCAACGCTACCAGTAAACCACCCGGCATTAGCACCAAAAGCAACCCGATCAAACTGTGGCTGTTGTTCGAAATGCTCTGCAAACCCGGACGCCAGACCGCGTATTTGTAAAAAAAGACCAGTGTCAGGTAGGTTTCCAGCGTAACCAGCGCATACAGGGTCAGCCAGCCATAGTCGCGCTGCCAAATCAAGGCCTGCAAGATTCCCGGAAGGAAAAACACGAGGAACAGCAACAGGTAACGCCGCCACTTCGCCCACATCGCGTGTGTGTCGCGGGGCAGCAACGCGATCGGTTCCACAAACTGAAACATCATGGATACCAGCAGCATGCCCAATATGACCGCAGCGAGCAAAAAGGCAATGTGGTACCATGCTCCCAACTGGAGGAGTACGGCCAACAACCAGCCTGCCGGGAAAAAACGCAGCGATGTGTGCCACTCAAACAGGCCAAGGGGTAAGCCGGGAAGGGTAAATTTCGGCGAGATGTATCGCATGTTGGCCAGAGCGCCGTTGGGCAACAGGACAACCGCAATGCCGCTGCTCCACGCGGCGGCGGCGGCGTAGTTTGCTGAAAAAAGGAAAAAAATGGTGCCGGGAAACAACAACAGCCCGGTATCCAGCAGGCAAACTTTCCAGGCAGGCAAGGCCGTTTGTTGCAAAAAAGAGCCGTCTTTGCGCCCAAGGTGCAGCCGGCCGGCAATACCAAACCCGGCGGCGGCGGCAAGACCGGGCGACAACCCGGCCAGCCGCAGGAGTGCCGGAGCCCACAAGCCGGCGGTCACGAGCAGCAGTACGAGCAGGATGCCCCAGCCGGTTTCCCGAAACGCCCGGTAAATTTGTTTCCAGCGAAGTTTGCACAAAAATCCCATCAATCCTGCCGGGCACTCGTTTTGGCCCTCTATTTGATAGCAAAAGTACCGCTATGCTTCTTAATCGCTCTACCTTCGCCCCCCTTTAATACGCGCGTTGGAAATCCCCCTTGTTTTCCACCCGATTGTTTCGCTCCGTACCGCCTTCGGTACTCAACCGATTTTCATTTGTGCAATATCTACAACTGATGGCCGTCCCCGTCGGCCCTGCCAATGACAACCTCATCTTTGTCACCGAAAAAACAGCATCGGAACCGTTGGTGGCTCATCTCCAGCCTGCCGAAATGGCATTCCTCCGCCAATCGGCTGCCAAAGGTGTCTGCTCGTTTTTTTTCCCCCAGGCCGACCGCGCCGTGTTTGTCCACCTGCTGGAACCCGCATCCGACCCGACACTCCGGTTGGAGCAAGCCCGCCTCAGCGGCAACAACCTGCTCCGCGACATGCAGCACTACAAAGCCGACTCGGCTGTAGTGCAAAGTTTTGCCGGCGATGAAATCACACTCGCCTTCCTTGAGGGACTCATGCTGGGCAACTACCAGTTTGCCCGCTACCTGTCCGCTCCGGAAAAAAAATCGGCCTCGCTCAAATCGCTCTGCTGGGCACACGATAATGCTCCGGAAAAAGCCGTAGCCGAATTGAATGCCGTAGCGCACGCGGTATTCCTTGCCCGCGACCTCGTAAACGAACCACACTCGCACTTCGATACCCTGAAATTGGCCGAAGCCGCCCGAGAGGCCGGGCGCACGTTCGGTTTTTCCGTGGATGTGCTGGGGAAAGACAAAATTGAAAATCTTGGTATGGGCGGTTTGCTCGCCGTGAATCAGGCCAGCAGTGTGCCGCCGCAGTTTTGCATTCTGGAATGGAAACCGGCCGGAGCGCGGAATGCCAAACCCGTCGTGCTCATCGGCAAAGGCGTGGTGTACGACACCGGCGGTCTCAGCCTGAAGACACCCGAAGGCATGGAAAACATGAAGTGTGATATGGCCGGAGCGGCAGCCGTCATCGGCGCCATTTCCGCCGCCGCGCGCACCGACCTGCCCGTGCACATTGTGGGCCTCATCCCCGCTACCGACAACAAGGTGGGCGACAACGCCCTCATGCCGGGCGACGTGATCCGCATGTACTCGGGCACTACGGTGGAAGTCACCAACACCGACGCCGAGGGCCGCATCATCCTTGCCGACGCCCTGCACTACGCCAAACAGTACGACCCCGAACTGGTGCTCGACATCGCCACACTTACCGGCGCTGCCGTGCGCGCGCTGGGAAGCCAGGCCATCTGCTACATGGGCACCGCCGGTACGCCCGTCAAACGCGCCCTCGAAGACAGCGGCTTCCGTACCTACGAACGCCTCGTCGAACTTCCGCTCTGGAAAGAATATGGCGAAGAACTGAAAAGCACCGTTGCCGACCTCAAAAACATGGGCCACGGCCCCGCCGGCATGATCACCGCCGGAAAATTTCTGGAACATTTCGCGGATTATCCCTGGTTGCACCTCGACATCGCCGGGCCTGCGTATCTTCGCGCCCCGAATGGCTACCGGCCCAAAGATGGAACCGGTGTGGGCGTACGCCTGCTGTTCGATTTTTTGAAACAATACGGACTTTAGGCTTTCACCACCGAGACTTGGAGAATTTTTCACCGCAGAGACGCAGAGACGCGGAGTTTTTCTTGTAAAATTTTCAAAAAAACTCCGCGTCTCTGCGTCTCTGCGGTGAAAAAGCGTCTCTGTGGTGAGTAAACACCAATTCATGGAAAACAACATAACCATCGGGATTACCTGCGGCGACATCAACGGCATCGGGCTGGAAACTGTTTTGAAAGCCCTGGCGATCGGGAAAGCCGGCGAAAAATTCCGCACCGTCATCTACGGCAGTACCAAAGTGGTGGCCTACCACAAAAACATCATCACGCAGGAGAATATCCAGTTCCACTCCGTACAAACTCCCGAAGAGGCTCAAGCCGGTCGCGTCAACATCATCAACTGCTGGCAGGACAACGTGAACATCACCCTCGGCAAACCGAGCGATGTGGGCGGCAAATGCGCTTTCCTCGCGCTCGAACGCGCGGTGAAGGACCTCAAGTCGGGCGCCATTGACGCCCTCGTCACCGCGCCCATCCACAAAAAAGCCATGCAAATGGCCGATTTTCCCTTCATCGGGCACACCGAATACATCACCAACGAGTTCAAAGCCAAAGACTCGCTCATGCTGCTCGTGTCGGACAACCTGCGCATCGGCGTAGTGACCAACCACCTGCCGCTGAAGGACGTAGCCGCTGCCGTCACCAAGGAAAAAGTGCTGCGCAAGCTGCAAATCCTGGCAGAAACGCTCCGGGTGGATTTCAACATCGGTAAACCGACCATCGCCGTGCTGGGCCTCAATCCGCACGCCGGCGACGAAGGCGCCATTGGAGCCGAAGACGACGCCGTCATTCGCCCCGCCATAGAGCAAGCCAAGGAAAAGGGCATCCTCGCCTACGGACCGTTTCCCGCCGACGGGTTTTTCGGCTCCGGGCAATTCCAAAAATTCGATGCCATCCTCGCCATGTACCACGACCAGGGCTTGATCCCCTTCAAGACCCTCTCGTTCGGGGAAGGCACCAACTACACCGCCGGTCTGGCCTCCGTGCGTACCTCGCCCGACCATGGCACGGCATACGACATTGCCGGAAAGGGCGAAGCCGACGAGTCGTCGTTCATTCGCGCCCTGTACCTGGCCGCCGACATCGTGCGCAACCGCAACGAATACCTCGACATGCACGCCAACTCACTCGAAACCCGCAAACGCAAGGCGCTTGTCAGCGAAACCGGGGAGGATGAGGAAGTGGTGGAAGTGCCGGAGGAGTAAAGTTGGAGTGTCGCGACCCCAAAGACACATTCCAAAATCCTCAAATCCACTTGTGGCTCGCGAGGGTCAGCGACCCACAGTTTTCGGAAGGGAATGGTAAATTTTATGAACATCCAAGCACAAATCCACGCATTCATCACCAGCCAGCCCGAGCCAAAACGAAGCGAGTTGCAGGCCTTGCACCAGCGCACGCTACAAGTGTCGCCGGAATGTATGCTGTGGTTCAACGACGGTAAAAACAGCGAAGGCAAAACGGTTGCCAATCCAACTATCGGATATGGGTGCTATACCATCAAGTATGCGGATGGCGCCACCAAAGAGTTTTTTCAAATTGGCCTGAGCGCAAACAAAACCGGTATCTCCGTCTATATCATGGGTATCGAGGACAAGACATACCTCGCTCAGACATTTGGAAAAGACCTTGGAAAGGCAAGCGTGACCGGGTATTGCATCCGGTTCAAATCGCTGAAAGACATCAACCTTGACGTACTGGAAGCGGCCATACGATACGGGTTTGAGGCACAATCCTGAGAGGTGTATCTGCTCGGCCTGAAAATGTACCTGAAGCGAAACAAACCGGATTTAACACATGAACGCCATGCCAAACACCACACCCGCCTCCGCCATCGTGGACACCTTTACCAGCCTGCCCGAAGTGCAGCAATGCCTGAAGGAACTACACGAGCACTTTCATGCGGGCAACCCGCTCGTAGTGTCCGACGTGCTTGACGCCTCGGGCAACCAGTACGTGAACCTCGTGCAGAAGGGCGGCGGCGTGCTGGGCGTGGCTCTCGTGGGCTACACCTATGTGCTGGAGCAAATGGGCATCCGTTTCCTGCGGCTGGCGGGCACCAGCGCCGGCGCCATCAATACCGCCCTGATGACCGCTATCGGAAGCAAGGAAGAGGCCAAATCGGAGCGCATCATCAAGGCCATGAGCGCGCTGGATTTCTTTTCGCTGGTGGACGGGCACCCCTCGGCACGCTGGTTCATTCGCAACCTGATCGTACACAAAGACTTCACCGCCAAACTCAAACGCCGGGCCATGATCGTCACCGGCGTGCTCGTGCTGCTGGTACTGACCGATTTCGCCCTGCTCAGCCTGGAGCATCCCTATCCCGCGCTGCGGCACTGGACGCAACTCTGCTTCGTGCTTACCGGCTTTTTTCTGGTGGCGTTCGGCGCCCTGGTTTTTTACATGGGCCGCCTGCTGGGGCGACTCAAAAACGCCGGCTTCGGCGTGAATCCCGGCGACACGTTTTACGACTGGATCAAGGCGCAGTTCCGGAGCAATGGCGTGCTTACCGTCAGCGACCTGCGGAACAAGGCCGGTCAGGAAGTTCCCGGCCTGCACATCCGTCCGGGTGTGGAGCACCCCAAAGGCACCCAGGGACTCCAGGGCGACGTCACGTTTATCGCCTCCGAACTGGCAACGGGCAACAAAATCCAGTTTCCGAAAATGTGCGACCTGTTCCGTGAGCCGGACCGGATTGACGAACTGCAACCCGCCGGCTTTGTGCGAGCGTCCATGGCCATTCCAGTGTTTTTTGAGTCGTATTTCATCAGCAATATCCCTTCAAAATCACCCGCTATCCGCGACGCCTGGAAGCGCACACTGAATGTGGACAACCCGCCCACTACCGCCCGTTTTGTGGACGGCGGCCTGCTCTCCAATTTCCCGATCAGCCTGTTTTTCAACCCGAACATGCTGACGCCGCGCCTGCCCACCTTCGGCATCAACCTCAACGGCGACCCCCAATCGGACACCGGCGACACCAGCGTATGGGGGCTGGCCGGCTACATCGGCAGCATGCTGAATACCCTGCAGGGACACTACGACAAGGACTTTCTAGCCCAAAACCGCGCCTACGAAAAAGGTATCGGCACCATCAACCTGCAGGATTTTTACTGGCTGAATTTTTTCCTCGAACCCAAAGACAAGCAGCGCATGTTCGCGCTGGGCGCACAGGCGGCGGCCCGGTTCCTGAAGGAATTTGACTGGCAGGCGTACAAACAGGAACAAACTGCCATGCGCAAGGAAATCACCCGTTAACAAGCAAAACCCGATATAAACATGTTTTTCTGGATCGAAAACGGCTGGATGTGGTTTTGTATCGCTTCCGGCGCCGCCCTGCTCATCGCCCTGTTCCTGCAACGCTTCGATGCGGCGCTGGCCACCAAAGTCGGGGCCATGCGCTCGTTCACCGTCATTGACCTCGAATTTCCGTCCAACCCGAAAGATATCCCGAATACCATCAACGGCATTTTTACCCTGCCCGAAAAGCAACAGCAACGGGTAGTGCAGGCCCTGAAACGCAGCCTGTACCTCGATTTTTTGTTCATGCCCGCCATTTATGGCGCCATTTTCCTGCTGTGCATGCTCATCGCCGACAAGTGCGGCCCCAGCTCCGTCGGGCGGATTTTCTTTTCCCTGTTTGCCTGGCTCCAAGGAGTTGCCTGGCTCTGCGACATTATCGAAAACCTGCTGCTGCTGCCGCGCGTGAAGCAAGGCGTAGAGCCGATGACGTTGGGTTTACACAAAATTTATGTGCGCGTCGTGTGGACAAAATGGGCCATTGCGCTTATCGGGTTCGTCACGGCGTCCATGCTGGCGCTGTACTTCTGGGTGAAAGGCGACTACGACCGCGCCTCGCTGCCGTACCTGATCGTTTTCGTGGGCGAACTCGCGGTGTTTCTGGCAATCGGATTTTTTTGGAGCAAGAAAAAAGATCAGGAATACACAAACAGCAAGCAACAATGACAGAATACGCCGCTACCCTTCACTGCAGGATGCGCAGGTGGTGGCGTATTTTCTGCATTTCCGGTGCCGGAAGTGAGCCGGAGGAACCGTCTTGGTTTTCATCTGCATTCCGTTAATTTTGTCCCGTAAAAAAATCTCGTCGCGCCATGTCCAATACTGCCCGCACCGTCGCCACGCCCATGAGCGTGGAAGAGTACATCGCATTCGAAGAGCGTGCGGAGGTACGGCATGAATTTATCAACGGAAATCTAATACCCATGCCTGGTACAACCCTTATCCACAACCTGATCTGCACCAACATCATGTTGACGCTGCGTATCCTGTTCAAACAACTCGGCATGGACAGCCATTACGTTTTTCAGGAAAATGTCAAAGTGCAAATTGCCTCCGAACGCGACTACACCTACCCCGATATTGTGGTCACCAACGACTCCGGTGATTTGAAAAGCCGGTACATCCTTAAACACCCCTTGGTCATCTTCGAGGTGCTTTCCAAAACCTCCCGAGCCGAGGATTCTTCCGACAAGTTCATCCGCTATAAAAATATCGAGTCGCTGCAGAACTACATCCTCGTGGACTCCGAAAAAAAAGTAGTGGAAGTACGCGTCAAAGGCGCGGACGGCACCTGGGAAGCCACCTCGTTCGTGGAGGCCGACGTGCGGTTCCCCGTGCCCGCGCTTGGGGTGGAACTGGTGTTCGAGGACGTGTACGAGGGGGTGGAGGGTCTGTAGCCGGCCCGATGGTTCTTGACCAATGAAATGATAAAACGCACCGCATGAAAAACACGCCCGCGCTCTGGCACACCCTGTACGACACCGCCGCCCGGTTCCGCGACCTCGCTCCCTGGCACCCGATGCTGCTGCTTGGCATTGCACCCGGCAACGGCATGATGGTGGCGCAGGATATGCCTCCATTCCCTTCCAGCCCATCTCCATTACGAAAGAGGATTGCGACCTACCTGAGTAGGGTAATCGTTTGTGTTCTTGCAATCTTCCAGCCCATCTCCATTACGAAAGAGGATTGCGACGGGCAATAAAACCCACCAACCGGGTAGTAATTCCACCCCTTCCAGCCCATCTCCATTACGAAAGAGGATTGCGACTCGTCGCCATTTTGACTTGATACCAACCTTGCACCACTTCCAGCCCATCTCCATTACGAAAGAGGATTGCGACCTATTGCAGCGGTCTCGGCGGAGTTGGAATACCCCACTTCCAGCCCATCTCCATTACGAAAGAGGATTGCGACCTAGCCATGGGGAGGACGAGTTTCCCAGGCGGCTCCGGCTTCCAGCCCATCTCCATTACGAAAGAGGATTGCGACCAGGCGCGCCGGATGGGGAGTTGTCCAAAACAAATGCGGCGGCGTGGAGCAGACGGATTCCCCCGACCCAACGTCGGCGAGGTTTGAAATCTCGCCGACGTTTTTTTATTGATCCAATCTTTCCAGCCCATCTCCAGACCGAAGAGGTGTGCATGCCCCTTATAGCGCGGACGGTTCTCTTCGAGATGACAGACGGGGCGTGTCTCGAACCTGCGCAGGATGCGCAGGAAAAAAATACCCGGTTCCTTGCGGGGCCTCGTGGGAGCGGGCTTGGTGTATTGGTCTTCCAGATGCGAGTGCTTGCGAAGCCTGTTTTTGGTGCTTAAATTTGCGGGCCGGTTGGAGCAGATCCGGCGGCACTGGCCCGAAATCCTGTCCTTCCGAATCGCCCACCCCGATGCCGACCGCGAGCGGATTCTGCTTCAAACGCGCACACGTTACCTTGTAAACCTGCACAATATGCAACCCGTCAAATAACCGCTTGCCACGATAGCACCCCATTCGCCCCATTCACAGCAAACACGCAACCAAATGCAGCTGTACCTCGATTCGTTCGGCGCCTTTCTGGCCGTGCGCAACGGCATGTTTTCCGTGCGGATGCGCAGCGGCGATGTGCGCGATTTCGCCGCGCGCACGGTGGACGCTATCCTGCTCACCAAGGGCACCGGCATGAGCACCGATGCCGCCCTGCTGGCCGTGGAGCACGACATCCCTGTGCTGCTCATAGACGCGCAAACGCACTTCCCCCTCGGCCAACTGAGCGGCGGGCGGCCCGGCTCTATCGGCACCGTCCGGAAAAACCAGCCGCTGTTTGCCCGAGCGCCCGAGGGCATGGCCTGGGCAGCCGGACGCTTGGTGGAAAAAGTGCGCCGCCAGCGCGAGCACCTGCGCGGGTGGGCCGAACACCCCGCAGCGCCGGCCGGTTTTGCCGACGAACTGCCGGTGGCCGACCGCGTGCTGGCGGCGATGGAGCGCGATCTGGGCAAACCCTTGGCCGGCGCCGGCGCCGAGCGCCTGCGCGGCCAGGAAGGCACGGCTTCGCGGGTGTACTTTCAGCAGCTGGCCAAACTGCTGCGTGGGGCATTCGGCGGCTTCGGAGAACCGGAATTCCCCGACCCGGAGTTTTCGGGACGGCAGAAGCGCCCGGCCTACGACCCGTTCAACGCCCTGCTCAACTACCTGTACGGAATGTTGTACACCAGTACCCACCTCGCGCTGCTCAAGTCGGGCCTCGATCCCTACCTCGGCGTGCTGCACGCCGACCGATACGGCGCCGCACCTACGCTGGTATTCGATGCCATAGAACCTTATCGCCCCTGGGCCGATGCCGTGGCTATGCGGCTGGTTACCGACGGACATATTGCCCCCGATGCCTTCGAACAGCGCGCCGACCCGACCGAGGGGCTGTGGCTGGCAACGGCGGGTAAGGACATTGTGATCGAAGCCATGCTGGCCTATCTGGCGGAAGCCGCTCCCTGGGGCGGGCGGCAGGTGAAACGCAGCGTGCAGATGGATTTGGAGGCGCAGCAACTGGCGACACTCGTGCGGGATTTTTCATAAACCAAACCATACGCTATGCGAAAACAGGTACTCTTGATGGCCATTTTGATGCAGGCGCTCGTCGCCGGAGCGCAAGACCCCGACATCGAAGCCAACGAACGGGCGGCAATGGAGGATTTTTTCCGTACCAGCGAACAAAGCGGCGAAACCCCCGTGAACGCCCGGCAGCGGCGCGGACATGCCAAACGCGTGAGCGTGCCGAAAGGCGCGGTGCGTATCGGTTGTGTGTGCATGGACGATACGCAAAGTCCGGCACGCAGCATCGGGGCTTGCAGCGGACATGGCGGCGTGCGCTACTGGCTGTACCGGACAATAGAGGGCGATACCACCCGGATGCTGACGGCCAAACACGAATTCCATCCGCACCCGTTAGACAATGCCGAGCGCAGCGCACTGGTACCGACCGACCGGGGTAAGGGCCGGAACAGTGCAGGGCCGGCGGGTGCAGCGGGCACGACGGTCATCGTGGTACAGCCTGTGATGTATACCACACCCGAAAGCGTCCTGCCCAAGCCGGAACCTGCTACCGACTGGCCCGAAGTGGCGGGCCTGACGGCCGGCGGCATCATTCTGCTACTGGCGCTGCGCCTGATGATGGGCTGGACCGACAAACACATGCCATACCTGAGCGATGCACTACGTTATCTGTTACGATCTCGAAGACGACCGCCTGCGCGGTAAAACCGCCAAAGCGCTGGAGCGACACGGCTGCACGCGGGTGCAGCGTTCGGTTTTCGCGGCGCCGAACATGGACAAAAAAGAACTGGCACGCCTGTTGGCCGACCTGCAGCGCCTGCTCGCCGGCCGGCACGCGCCGGGCGACAGCCTGCTCGTGCTGCCCCTGCGCGACGAGCACGTGGCGGAAATTCGTGTTCTTGGGGATAACAATATACTTGCGGAACTTGAAAAAGTTCCCTTAAAAATCATTTTATGATGCCTACCTTCGCCTTGTAAGCGATTGATCCGGCATGATTAATGCATGATAATCGCTACGACTTCCAGCCCATATCCAGACAGAAGAGGATTGCGAC